>JBDTON010000054.1:0-34474 GCA_039933195.1 Sphingomicrobium sp.
GACGAGCGCGAGCAGACGCTCAACCAGTTGCTGGTCGAGATGGACGGCTTCGAGGCGAACGAAGGAATCATCATCATCGCCGCGACCAACCGGCCCGACGTGCTCGATCCGGCGCTTCTGCGCCCCGGCCGTTTCGACCGCCAGGTGGTCGTTCCGCGCCCCGACATCGACGGGCGCGAGCAGATCCTCAACGTTCACATGAAGAAGGTGCCGCTGGCGCCCGACGTCGATCCGCGCGTGATCGCGCGCGGCACTCCGGGTTTCTCCGGCGCCGATCTCGCCAATCTCGTCAACGAGGCGGCACTGCTCGCCGCCCGCCGCGGCAAGCGGCTGGTCGCGATGCAGGAGTTCGAGGACGCCAAGGACAAGGTGCTGATGGGCACCGAGCGCAAGTCCATGGTGATGACCGAGGACGAGAAGCGGATGACCGCCTATCATGAGGCCGGCCATGCTATCGTTGCTCTGAACGAGCCCGCGTCCGACCCGATCCACAAGGCGACGATCATCCCGCGCGGCCGCGCGCTTGGCCTCGTCATGCGGCTCCCGGAGCGCGACAGTTATTCCTATCACCGCGACAAGATGTACGCGAACCTCGCCGTCTCTATGGGTGGACGAGTCGCCGAAGAAATGGTCTTCGGCTATGACAAGGTGTCGTCAGGGGCTTCGTCGGACATTCAGTATGCGACCCAGCTCGCGCGCGACATGGTCACCCGCTGGGGCATGTCCGATGCCCTCGGGCCGTTGCAATATGCCGACCCGGACGAGGAAGTGTTCCTCGGCTACTCGGTCAACCGTCAGCGGCTGATGTCGAACGAAACCGCGCAGGCGATCGACATGGAAATCCGCAAGGTCGTCGAAGACGGCTACAAGCGGGCGAAGCACGTGCTGACTGAAAACCGCAAGGACCTCGAAACCCTAGCCAAGGCGCTTCTCGAATATGAGACCTTGTCGGGCGATGAGATCAAGAAGGTGATCGCCGGCGAGTCTATCGATCGCGGCGGCGTCTCCGGCCCGGCAATACCCGCGGCCGGTTCGTCGATCCCGAAGGCCAAGCGGCCCAAGCCCGGCAGCATTGGCGGCCCGGCGGCCGCAGGAGCTTAGTCGAACACTCCGATTGCCACGAGCAGGCTTGCGAACAGGCTGATTGCAACGAACGCGAAAAGGGTGAGGAGGACGGTGCGCCACAGCGCACCGCCCTTGCTTACTCCGTAAGTCCCGCGAAGCTGCCGGTACATGTGGACGGGCGGAACGAACCACCCCAGGCTCGACACCGAGTCCGATACCATGCCGACCAGTGACGAGGCCGCGAGCAACAGCATCATGAAGCACAAGGAATAGGTCACGAAGACGGTGTGGTCGTACAGGCGGAAGCGCCGGCTGAACGGGAACAGCAGCCACACGAACGGCACCGAGATCGGGATCAGCGCCCAGCTGAACTTATAGGCATTGGTCTTCATCTTGTAGAACAGCAGTTCGGGGTTTTTCGCGGCGCTTCCGAGTGCGCTGTTGAGCCCGTCGGCGAACTGGCCGGCGAAATGGAAGCTCGCGTCGACCTTGCCGTCCTTTACCGCCTGAAGCGCAGTCATCTCATCCTTCACATCGGCGATTTTCTCATCGAGTTTGGCTGCGGCGGGGCCAGTGGCGCCCTTTCGCTGGCCTTGAAGGACGGTGAGCTTCTGCTGGTCCGTGCTCAATTCTCGCGCGGCGTCGGCGGAGGCCTTGGCGATGCCTGCGCTGGTGTTGCTCGACAGGCCGACAACGGCAAACATCAGGAAGACGCAGAACAGGAATAAAGCGATCGGCGACACGAAGCTGGCGCGCTCGCCGTCAATGTAGCGCCGAGTGAGCTCGCCGGGCTTCCACGCGAGCAAGGGGAGGGTCCGCCAGATCTTCCCTTCGAAATGCAAAACGCCGTGGAGGAAGTCATGGAAGAATGCCGAAAGCGTGCGGTGGACGTGCGCGTGCTGGCCGCATTCATGGCAATATGGACCCGCCAGCATCGCGCCGCAGTTGAGGCAGTTGACCTCTTGCGTGTGGCCCTCGGCGGCTTCGCCCGCGTGTGATTCGACTGCCCGCCCGACCATCCCGCCGGTCACCGCATCGCCCAATGCTTCGAGATCGCCCATCCATTTCCCCCTGCTCCACACATTATGCGGGCTTCTGCGCTCATGCTAGCTGGGCACGCATGGCCCGCATCGGTCTCCTCGGCGGCTCGTTCAACCCGGCGCACCGCGGGCATCGGCGGATCAGTGCGCATGCCATGCGTGTTCTGGGGCTGGACGAGGTCTGGTGGCTGGTCTCGCCGGGCAATCCGCTCAAGGAGGGCGCGAAGGACATGGCGCCGTTCGAAGCGCGTCTCGCTTCGGCCAGGCGCATGGCCACACGCGCCCGCATCCGCGCCAGCGAATTCGAGCAGCGGGCGGGCACGCGCTACACCATCGACACCGTGCGCCGCGTGAAGCGGGTGTACCCTCAGCACCGTTTCATCTGGTTGCTGGGAAGCGACACCATGCCAAATTTTCACAAATGGCGCGACTGGAGGGGTTTAGCGCGCGAAGTGCCGATTGCGGTGATTCGCCGGCCCGGTTATGCTCCGCCCGCCCACGCGGTTCGCGCGATGGGCTGGTTTCGAAGGTTCGTCCATCCTTCGAGCCAGGCGCGTCACTGGACGGACTGGAGTGCACCGGCGATCATTTTCCTTCGCCTGCCGCCCGATCCGACCTCCGCTACGTCCATCCGCGCGCAAAATCCCCGTTGGCACCGTCGATCGCAGTCGCTCGCCCGGGCGCGGCGTTATGGGCTGCCATTATCATCCAGGAGACCTCTTGACCGAACGTCCCGCTGAGACCGCCGGCGACCCCGGCCGCACTCCCATCGACGTCGAAGACCTCCACCGTCTCGTGCTTCAGTCGCTCGACGACGACCAGGCCCAGGAGGTCGTATCGATTCCTCTCGCCGGGAAATCGAACATCGCCGATCACATGGTCATCGCGTCCGGCCGCTCGACCCGCCAGGTCGCGTCCATGGCGGTTAAGCTTGCTGACAAGATCAAGGAGCGATTTGGCAGGAGCGTTCGAATCGAAGGGCTTCCGGCGGCCGACTGGGTGCTGATCGATGCGAACGACGTGATCGTTCACATTTTCCGCCCCGAAGTGAGAAATTTTTACAATTTGGAGCGAATGTGGGCGTTTGGCGATGATTCTGGCGTCAGCGCAGCTGCAAGCGGGTGAAGACACATGCGTTTTATATCAATTCTGCTGTCTCTGCTGGCTTTTGTGGCGCAGCCCGCGGTTGCCGCGTCATCAGCCGATCTCGCCAGTCTCGAACAGCAGCTAAGCTCCTTCGTCTCCAGCAAGTCTGCTGACGTCGGCATTGCCGCGCTAGACCTCAACACCGGCGAAACCGTCAGCATCAAGGGCGACACGCCGTTTCCAATGGCAAGCACCGTCAAGGTCGCGATCGCCGCCCTTTATCTGTCGCAGGTCGACCATGGACGGCGTTCGCTGGATGATACGATCAACGGACAGTCCGTTCGCAAGCTCATGGCGCGAATGCTCATTTACAGCGATAACCGCGCCGCCGATATCCTATTTAAGGACGTCGGCGGTCCCCGGGCCGTCCATGGCTGGCTCCAGGACAACGGCATTTCGGGCGTCCACGTCGACCGGACCATCGCGCAGCTGCTGAGCGCCAAGCGCGACCTGTGGGACCGCCGCGATTCGAGTACGCCTGTGGCAATGGTCGAATTGCTTCGGCGCATCTACAAGGCCGAACTGATCAGGCCGGAAAGTCGAAACTACCTCCTCGACCTCATGGCCCAGTGCGAGACCGGCAGGAACCGCATGAAGGCGCTGCTGCCCTACGGCGTCACGGTCGAACACAAGACCGGCACTCTGACCGGCCTTGCCGACGATGTCGGCTTTGTAACCATGCCCGATGGTCATCGCATTGCGGTCGCCATCTTTGCGCGGGGCGGCAGCGACCGGCCGCGCACGATCGCGGAAGCGACGCGGGCGATCTACGACGGCTTTAAGGCGATGGTGACCTGGCCATTCGGTTCGCCGGCCTTCTCGCGCTAGCGAGTGCTGCTCCACATCGTCGCTCGCGGCAAAATCGGCCGCTCCCCGGAAGCCGAGCTGGTCGAGCGCTATCTGAAGCGGATCGCTTGGCCCACCAAAGTCAGCGAACTTCCTGACGCCGGCGGCAATGTTCCCGCGGTGCCGTCGAACAGCGTGACGATCGTTATGGACGAGCGCGGACAATCGCTGTCGTCGACGGAACTGGCACACAGACTCGAAAGATGGCGCGACACGGCAAAGCGCGAGGCGCGTTTTCTTATTGGCGCGCACGGCGGCCATGATGAGGAGGCTCGGGACAGTGCCGACCTCTTGCTCGCGTTCGGACCCGCAACCTGGCCGCACCTTCTCCTCCGCGCCATGCTCGCGGAGCAGCTGTTCCGGGCGACCTCGATCCTTGCGAACCACCCCTATCATCGCGAAGGGTAGCGCATGCGCCGCCTCGCGCCCGCTCTGATTGCGCTGCCCTTGCTCGCCGCGGCGAGCGCGCCGGTGCAGCCCGAGGGCGTTCCGTTGGATACGCAGCTGCGGCAAGCCCGTGCCGAACAGTGGGCGGCCGAAGCCGAGGCCGCGAAGCTCGAGCACGTTGCGGCACAGGCCCGCGGCGAAGCCGAGCGCCTCCGCGCCGAGCAGTCCGCCGCCGCTCAGAACATCGAAGCCGCCGAGGCGCGGATCACCGCCGCCGACATGCAGCTGCGGCTCGCCTCCGCTTTTGTCGCCGCGCACCGGCAGCGCCTCGCCGAAGAGCAACTGCCCGTGGCTTCGCTGCTGGCTGGCCTAGCGATGATGGCTCAGCGTCCGCCGTTGCTGGCGATCGCCGATCAGGGAAGCACGGACGACCTCGTGAAGGTGCGCATCCTGCTCGATTCAACGATCCCGGTTATTCGCCGCCGGACCGCTCGCCTGTCCGCCCAGATCGGAGATGGCGAGCGGCTCGAGCATGCCGCGGCCTCGGCGCGGGCCGAGCTCGTGCAGAGCCGCGAAGATCTTGTCGGCAGGCGCCGGCAATTTGCCGGCCTCGAGCAGCGCGCGCTGCAAATTGCGGCAGCCTCGGGCGGACAGGCGCTGAGCGCCGGAGATGTCGCAATCGCGTCCGGGGAAGATGTCGAGCGGCTGCGCAGCTCGGAATCCGGCAACCGCGCGGCGCTTGCGCTCGCGGCCGCGCTCGCGGGAGCCGACCCGGCCCCGCCCCGCCCAGTCGCCCCGGAAGGCCCGGTGATGCGCTCGCCCTTCGCCTATCAACTGCCAGCCGCAGCGGCCGTGACCGGGGGGCTCGATGCAGTGAACGCTAGCGGTGTTCGTTCGCGGGGACTGACCCTTGCGACCTCCCGCGGAGCGCCCGTGACGGCGCCCGCGTCAGGCTTGGTCCGCTTTGCCGGACCGTTCCGCGACTATGACGGGATCCTGATTATCGACCATGGCGGCGGCTGGATGAGCCTGGTCGTTAACGTCTCCACCGAGCTCATGCCGGGCGACAGGGTCGAGCTCGAGCAGCTTGTCGGACGCGCCTTGGGCCCGATCGACGTCGAACTGTCTCAAAATGGGCGGAGAATCTCGCCTGCTCTCATCGCAGGTTCATCTCAAAGCCTGTCAAATGAGACGAAAGGCCGCTAAACGCGTACACCGCCGGAACAGGAACGCGACTGTATGAAATTCACCACCAAATTCTTGCCCCCGATGGCGCTCGTCGGAGCGCTCGCCCTGGTCCCTCTGACCGCCAGCTCTTTCGCTGCCGCGGACACGACGAATTACCAGGAGCTCGAGAAGTTCATGAGCGTCTACGAGCGGGTGAAGGCGAATTACGTCGACAAGGTCGACGATCACACGCTCATTAAGGGCGCGATCGACGGCATGCTCTCGGCGCTCGACCCCCATTCGAGCTATGTCGAAGCGTCGGACTTCGACCAGCTCAAGACCACCACCGACGGCAATTACGGCGGTCTTGGCCTCACCGTCTCGATCGAGGACGGAGCGGTCAAGGTCATCGCCCCCACCGAGGACACGCCGGCGTGGCGCGCCGGGATCAAGCCCGGGGACTATATTACCCACATCAACGGTGAGCTCGTCTACGGCCTCGATCTCGACGAAGCCGTGTCGAAGATGCGCGGCGATCCTGGCTCGCCGATCAAGCTGACGATTGTCCGGCCCGGACGCGACAAGCCCTTCGACGTAAGCATGGTCCGCCAGCGCATCGAGCTCCGCCCGGTCAAGTGGGAGATCAAGGAGGGCATCGGCTACATCAACATCAACACCTTCTCGGGCAATGTCGGCGACCAGACGAAATCGGCGCTGGTGGCGATCGACAAGGCCACGGGCGGCCATCCGCTCGGCTATGTCGTCGATTTGCGGTCGAACCCGGGCGGCCTGCTCGACCAGGCGGTCGACGTCGCCGACGATTTCCTCGACAGCGGCGAGATCGTCTCCCAGCGCGGCCGCGAGAAGGACGACATCGAGCGATACTACGCCCGCCCCGGCGACATGGCGCACGGGCTTCCGGTCATCGTCCTGACCGACGCTGGCACGGCCTCGGCGTCGGAAATCGTCGCCGGAGCGCTTCAGGATCACCGCCGAGCGCTGATCATGGGCGAGAAGAGCTTCGGCAAAGGCTCTGTCCAGACGGTCGTTCAGACAGGGCCGGAAAGTGCGCTGAGGCTAACCACCGCGCGTTACTTCACGCCTTCGGGCCGGTCGGTGCAGGCGGGCGGCATCGAGCCCGACATCATCGTCCCGCAGCTCTCGGACTCCGACTACAAGGACCGCAAGGTCGTTCGCGAGGCCGATCTTCGCCGGCACCTCCTCGCCCAGGCCAAGGTCGAGGACAAACTGCTTGAGGCCGACGACACGCCCGATCCCCGTTTCTCGGCGAAGCCCGACGAGCTGGAGAAAAAGGGCATCAAGGACTTCCAGCTTTATTACGCGCTGAATACGCTGAAGCGGCTCGCCGGATCGGTGAGCACGGCTTCGGCCGCTCCCTCGAAGAAGTCGCGCTAGGGTCCCGATGAGCAGCGAAGCGGTCGCGGCGGGCGCGCGCAGTCCGCTGACGCTGTCGCCAGCGGCGACGGCGCGCCTGATCGCATTGTTTCTGCCACTGGCTTTGCTCGCGGGCGCGTTCGGCTCGCAATATTTCGGCGGGCTCTATCCGTGCGAGATGTGCTGGTGGCAGCGCTACGCGCATATGGCGGCGCTCCTTCCGGCGGCGCTCGCGTTCGCGTGGCCGGCCGGCTCCGCACGCTCGCGTACGCTCGTCTTGTTGGCTGCGCTTGGGATCGCGCTCTCCGGCGGCATCGGCGTCTACCATGCCGGAGTCGAGGCCAAGATCTTCCAGGGTTTCACGACGTGCACGGCGACCGTGCAGGGTGGTACGACGACCGCCGAACTTTTGAAGCAGATCACCCACGCGCCGCTGATCCGGTGCGATCAGGTGCAATGGTCGTTTCTGGGAATTTCGATGGCTGGGTGGAACGCGATCATTTCGCTCGGCGGAGCGGCGCTCATTGTGCTGCTCAGCGTCAAGGCGCGGCGCCGATGAACCGCTGGCGCCCGGGCGACCGGCGGCCCAACCGCGCGTCGATGCTGCGCGTCGATCAGGCCGGCGAATATGGCGCGACACGGATTTACGCCGGGCAACTCGCGGTCCTCCGCCGTAATTGTCCCGAAGCCAAGCTCGTAGCGCGCATGGCGGCGCAGGAACAGCGCCACCTCAAGCGCTTCAATACGCTGATGGCCGAGCGCCGCGTGCGCCCGACCGCACTTCAGCCGTTGTGGACGGTTGCGGGATTCGCGCTGGGCGCCGCCACGGCGTTGATGTCCGAACAAGCTGCGCTTGCGTGCACCGACGCGGTCGAAACCGAGATCGATCGCCATTACCGTGACCAGCTCGCCGACCTCGGCGACGAGGATTCCGAGCTTGCGGCCGATATCGCCGACTTCCGCGCCGACGAGCTCGAGCATCGCGAGGCCGCCCGTGCGGCTGGCGCAGGAAGGGCATTGGGCTATCCGCTCTTGACCGCGGCCATCCGTGCGGCTTGCAGGGTGGCGATCGGGCTGTCGAAGAGGATATGAGGAACTTCGAGCGGCTTCGCCCGCTGAAATTGCTGGAAAGGACGCGTTAGGACCATGACCAAGCTGGTGATCACTTTTGTCGCGACGGCCGCCGCTGCGGCAGGGTTCGCGGCCCTTCCCGCACCGGCCGACGCTCAGGCACAGGGCAACGTCGCGGAAATCATCGTCTACGGCAACGATCCGTGCCCGCGCTCGACCGACGACCAGGTCGTCGTCTGCGCCCGTCGCCCCGAAACCGAGCGCTACCGCATCCCCGAGAAGCTCCGCCCCAGCGGCTCGCGGCAGGAGACCGAAGCCTGGGCGCGGAAGTCGCGAGTGCTGGAGACAGTCGGATCGACCGGGATCAACAGCTGCTCGCCGGTCGGGCCGGGCGGATACACGGGCTGTTTGACGCAGGTCATTCGCGAAGCCCGCGAACAGCGCCAGCAATCGAACGAGGACTCGGCCCCACCACAGTAGTGACGCGCGACTGCTGCGGTGCGTCGAAAAGCGCTTGCCCTCTTGCCGGCGCTCCTTACGCCTCCGCGTGAGTGCAGCGGGAGCCGATGATTGACCGCAGCTGAGGCAAGACCCGGGCACGGTGCTGCCAGCGACCGAAGTTTCCTGGGACATCCCAAGGGGCTCGCTTATCTCGCCTTCACCGAGATGTGGGAGCGCTTCTCTTATTATGGAATGACGGCGCTGCTGACCCTCTACATGGCCAAGCAGCTGCTCACCCCCGGTCATGTCGAGCATGTCCTCGGCCTTGGCGGCCTTCGGCACTTTTTTGAAATCCGCGGACCGATGTCGGATGTTGCCTTCGCCTCATTGATCTACGGCTGGTACAGCGGCTTGGTCTATTTCACGCCGGTGCTCGGCGGTGTCATCGCCGACCGCTGGCTTGGAACTCGCACAACGGTGATGCTGGGCGCCCTGCTGATGAGCGCCGGGCACCTTGCCATGTCCTTTGACCAGAGCTTTCTGCTCGCCCTGCTGATGCTGATCGTCGGGTCCGGGTGCCTGAAGGGCAATATCTCGGCTCAGGTCGGTCAGCTCTATCCAAGGGACGAAGAAACGCGCCGCACGGGCGGCTTCACGATCTTCTCAGCGGCCATCAACATTGGGGCGGTGCTTGGCCCGCTCGCATGCGGCGGCGTCGCTGCGGCTTTCGGCTGGCATGCGGGGTTCGCGCTCGCCGCTGCACTCATGCTGCTGGGCCTGGTCATTTATCTCTCGGGCCAACGGTACCTTCCGGGGAAGCTTTCGGCGTCCGCGACCGATGGCACGCCCCTGCCGGCGCTGACATCGCCAGAGCGTCGCCACGTCGCTCTGTTGATTCTCGTCGTCATGCTCACCGTGTTGCCCAACATTGCCTATCCGATGATCTGGAATATCGGGCTGCTGTGGATCGACGGACATGTCAGCCTCGCCAGTCCATTCGGAAGAGTTCCCGCGTCGTGGTTCAATTCCATCGACAGCTTCGCAAGCATTGTTGTCGTGCCACCCCTGGTGGCGCTATGGGCGTGGCAGGCGCGACGCGGCCGCGAACCCACGGATGTCGAGAAGATTGGCATCGGCTGCGCCCTGACCGGCGCTTCGGCGCTGTTCCTTGCTGCGGGCTCGGCGCTGGCCGGGCCCGATGGGAAGGTCGCAGTTATTTGGCCCATTCTCTGTTTCTCGGGCATGGGCATGGCGTTCATCTGGTACT
Source organism: Sphingomicrobium sp. (assembly GCA_039933195.1). Classification (GTDB taxonomy): domain Bacteria; phylum Pseudomonadota; class Alphaproteobacteria; order Sphingomonadales; family Sphingomonadaceae; genus Sphingomicrobium. The sequence continues at coordinate 9,826 of JBDTON010000054.1, forward strand.
GGCCGGTCCTGCTGGCTCTGGTATCTCGCGCAGCTCCGTCCAAGGTGAACTCGACGCTCATGGGCGCATCATTCCTGTCATTGTTCGTGGGCAGTGTGGTCATGGGCTGGGTCGGCAGTTTTTATGACCAGATGAGCCCCGTCGCCTTCTGGACTCTCGATGCGTCGATAGGTTTTGCCGGCGCGGTCCTAGTGCTCGGCTTGCGCAGAACGCTGAACCGAGCGCTGGAACCGCACGCGCATAAAGATGCTTAGACCATGACCGTGGAGGTCGAATGATGACCGTTGCCGAAGCCACGCCCGATTTCGAACAGGGCACCCACGACGACCGCGCTTTCCTCGGCCACCCGAAAGGGCTCGGCTTCCTCGGCTTCACGGAGGCCTGCGAGCGTTTCTCTTATTACTCCATGCAGACTCTGCTGACGCTCTACATGGTCAATTACCTGCTGCTGGCGGGTCATATCGAGAAGGTCACCGGGCTCGCCTGGCTGAGAAGCTGGCACTATCCCGGCCTTGACGGCCAACCCCTCTCATCGGCGATTTTCGGAGACTACACCTCACTCGTCTACCTCATGCCGATTCTTGGCGGGATCATCGCCGATAAGCTGACCGGCCGGCGAATCGCGCTGGTCGCGGGAGCCCTGGTGATGGCGCTCGGCCACTTCCTCATGGCGTTCGAAGGCGCATTCCTGTTCGCGCTCCTCGCGCTTATCGTCGGCGTCGGCTTGTTCAAGGGCAATATCGCAACTCAGGTTGGCGAGCTCTACACCGAGCGCGATCTGCGTCGCGCGATGGCATTCCAGATCTTCTATATCTTCATCAACGTGAGCGTGATCGCCGCACCGCTGATCTCCGGGACGCTCGGTCAGGAAGTCGGTTGGCACTACGGCTTCGGGTGCGCCGGCGTCGTCATGGTGCTGGGGCTCTTCATTTATTTGTCAGGCCGAAAGTGGCTGCCCGCTGACCTCGCTGTCGCAGACCGTGACCGCAATCAGCTGATTGGCCGAGTGATTGCCGGAGCCGTAGGCATTGCAGCGCTCGTCGTCGTGTGGCTGCTCATCTCCGGCATATTGTTCGCTTCGTGGCTGGTCGGAACGATCGCGGCGCTGGTGCTGGTCGGAATCCTTTATTGGTTCCTCACGAGAAACCTCAATCGCGCGGACAGATTCTGTGTTCTCACGTTGTGCATTCTCATCCCGGTCATGGCCATCTCGTTGCTCACCAACCAGGAGATATTTAACGCATACCTCGTCTGGGGCGACAAGCAGTTCGACCTCACCTTCATGGGCAGGACGCTCCCAAGCAGCTGGCTGATCACGCTCGATGCGACCTTGAGCTTCTCGATGCTGGTGGCCGTCGCGGCTTTCTGGAAATGGTGGAGCCTCAAGCGGCGCGAACCCGACGAGATCAGCAAGATGATCATTGGCAGTGTCTTCACCATCGCCGGTGGTGCCTGCCTGTTCATCGCCGCGCTGACTCAGCCCGAGGGCGGCAAGATCGGCCTTTTCTGGCCGTTCATGTTCCACCTGCTCAACAGCATTGGCTTCGCGCACATCCTGCCGATCAGCCTCGCACTGTTCACCAAGATCGCACCCAAACAGATCACAGCGACCGTGATCGGCCTCTATTATCTGGCGTTCTTCGCCGCGAACAAGATGGTCGGTTATGTCGGCGGCCTCTATTCCAGCCTGCCGACCACCACCTTCTGGCTGATCCACATCGCCAGCGCGGCATTTGGGCTCGTCGCATTCGCAGTCTTCAAGATCGTGCTCGGCAAGCGCATGGGCGGCACGAGCGTAGTCGAGCAGGCGGAAGCGCTGAGCTAAGGGACGATGGGCAGAATTACCGCGCTTGCCGTGGCGCCACCGTGGAACACGCTCTGGGTGGCTTTGCGGTAGTCGCCCGGCTTCGCGTAAAAAATGTTCGGGACAAAGGTCTGCGGGTTGCGATCATAGACCGGGAACAGGCTCGACTGGACCTGCACCATCATCCTGTGGCCGGGCAGGAACACATGATCGACGTTGGGCAGGCCGAAGCGATATTCCTCGACGTTGCCGGGCTTCAGCGCCCGCGGCTCGGCGAAGCCGTCGACGTAGCGGCCGCGGAAGATCTCGATCCCGACCGGCAGCTCATAGCCGGCCATGCTCGGCTTGGAGCCCTGCGACCGCTCCTCCGGTGTCTCGTTCGGATAGACGTCGATCAGCTTCACCGCCCAATCGCTGTCGGTCCCGGTTGTCGCCGCGAACAGGTCGACCTGGGGCGGGCCCATGATGTGCACCGGCTTCGTCAGCGGCGCGCTGGTGTAGGAAAGGACGTCGGTGCGGCCATCGACGAAGCGCTGGTCGTGCACCAGCCACGTATGCCACTGGTCGGCATCGCCTGAGCTGAGCGGCCGCGGAAGGAAGGGCACAGGCTTGGCGGGGTCGGAGACATAATCGTCATGGCCCGCCGTCGCAGGGCGATCGAAGCTCGCCCCATTGCCACCGGTGAGGAAGAACGGCGTCGGCGTGCCCATCGGCCAGCGCGGCGATTCCTCCCAGCGGTTGGCTCCGCTCGCATAGGTCAGGACCGGCGGGGTGTGCGGGTCCTGCGAGCCTCTGAGATAGTGGTCGAGGAACGGCTTCATCCATTGCGTGCGCCACTGCGCCGACGTGTCGCCATTGAAGGTCAGAGCGCCGAGCTCATAGCCGTAGTGATTGGCGCCCGAGTGCCGCCACGGGCCGATCACCAGGTGCAACAGCTCGGTGCCTTCGTATTTGTCCTTGAGAGCGCGATAGACAGCCGGCGCGCCGTAGCTGTCCTCCTGGTCCCATTCGCCGACTTCGAGCATCGTCGGAACGGTGAGCGGGCGCGCGGCCATCCACTTGTCGACCGCCTGCCCGGACCAGAATTCCGTGTACGCCGGATTCTGAAACAGCTTCTGCACGAACGGATAATGCTCGATGCCGAGCCGGCGAGCGTAATCGCCCATTGAGCCGGCCTCGAGGTAGCGCGTGTACTCGTCGCCGGTGCCGACGGCGATCCCGCCATCGTCGCCCTTGGCGGTGCTTTGCGAAACCGCGAAATCCAGGCTTCCTGTGCGGAACGCGCCGTTGTGGAACCAGTCGTCGCCCATCCAGCCGTCGACCATCGGGCTTTCCGGAACCGCTGCTTTCAGCGCCGGATGCGGGTTGATCTCAGCCGCGAGCGTGAGGAAGCCGAGATAGGACGAGCCGATCACGCCAACCTTGCCGTTCGATTCGGGAACGTTTTTCACCAGCCAGTCGATGGTGTCGTAGGCGTCCGTCGATTCGTCGATGCCGCTACGGTTGAGCGGGCCGATGATCGGGCGGTTCATCACGAACTGCCCTTCCGAATGATGCATTCCACGGATGTCCTGATAGACGCGGATATAGCCGTCGCTGACGAACTCCTTGTCCATGATCGGAAGCAAGTCGACGATCGACTGGCTTGGCGTGCGCTCTGTGCTGCCCTTCGCGTCATAGGGCGTACGCGACAGCAGGATCGGCCCGTTCGCAGTGCCCTTCTTTATGACGATGACGGTGTACAGCTTCACCCCGTCGCGCATCGGCACCATCGCCACGCGTTTGATGTAATCGGCCTCCGGGAGCACCGGATTGTAGCTCGCCACCACGTCGGGCGTCATCGGCGTAACCGGCGGCGGAGCGGCGGCGATCAGGAAAAGTGGAAGGAGCGAAGCGGCGAAGCGCAGGATACGGCTATTCATCCGCCAAGCCCTAGAAGCGCGTCCGCGGGCTCGCAACATTCAGCGGCAATGGCTCGTTCAAAGCGGCGATGGCCGGGCTTGTGAATGAAGCACTCCACGACGCGCTCGACGTCGAGCGCCGGATTGAACCGCGCAGCAATGTTCGCGGCGCCTGGGAGGAGCTGTTCGAGGATGCGCGCCGCTGCAGGCGCTGCGACCTCTACAAATGCGCGACGCAGACGGTGTTCGGCGAGGGGCCGCTCGATGCATCGATCGTCTTCGTCGGCGAGCAGCCGGGGGATCAGGAGGACTTCGCCGGCCGCCCGTTCGTCGGGCCCGCCGGAGCGGTCTTCGACGCGGCGCTCAAGCAAGCCGGAATTGACCGCTCGACCGTCTACGTCACCAATGCCGTCAAGCATTTCAAGTTCGTGCTGCGCGGCAAGAGGCGGATCCACAGCAAGCCGGACGCGCGCGAGATCGAGGCATGCCGGTGGTGGATCGAGCACGAGCGCGAGTTGATTGAGCCGCCGATCACCGTGGCCCTCGGAGCGACGGCGGCGCGCTCGCTGCTCGGCAAGGTCGTGACCATATCCAAAGTGCGAGGAGAGCCACTGACCCTGATCGATGGCAGCGAATGCTGGGTGACCGCACATCCGAGCTCGATCCTTCGCGCTCCCGACGAGGAAACTCGGCAGGAGGGCAACAGCCTGCTCCTGCGTGATCTGAAGCTCATCAAGGCGCGAGCCGAGGAGCTCGCATCCTAGAAACTGTATCCCATCGTCGCCTTGATCGACCGCGGCGCGCCGGGCGCGATATTGTTGTCGCTGTTCGCGGTCGGGAAATAATGCGCGCCGAGCAAATTCTCGAAATTGACCTGCGCCTCGATGCCGTGCGGCAGCTTGTAGAACAATGCCGCGTCGAGATGCGCATAGGCGGGCAGCTTCACCGCGTTGCTGACCGTCGCGTAAGACTTGGAGCGCGCGATCAGGCCGAAGCCAGCGCCAAGCTGCTGCGTGAAGTCGTATCGGTTCCACAGCGAGAAGCTGTGGCGCGGCACCAGCGGCACTTCGCGACCCTTCGGGATGACAGCCGAACCCGAGGCGATCGGATTGACGATTTGCGCTTTCTGCAACGTGTAGCCGGCGGAAATCAGCCAACGATTGGTGACGCTGCGCTCCAGGCCGAGCTCGAGTCCGCGGCTGCGCTGCGCTCCCGTGAGCACCACTCTTCCGCTTCCATCCGGATTCGGCGCGCGCGTGTTGCTGCGGTCGAGATGGTAGACGGCGGCGGTGGCGAGCAAACCTTCGACCGGCTCCCATTTGGCGCCGATCTCATAATTGTCGAAACGCTCCGGCTTTAGCTCTTCGGTGGTCGAGGTGAGGCCGCTGAACTGATCGCCCGACTGGGGCAGGTACGAGCGGTTGTAGCTCGCATAGACCGAAAGGTTGTCGCGCGGCTTCAGGATTAGTCCGAGCCGCGGCGACCACAGATTGTCGCGGCGGTTGAACTCGCCGCCCCCCACCGGCCGCAAATCGTTGACCGACAGCCTGAAGCTGTCGAAGCGCAGTCCGGCCACGATCTCGATCCAATGCGAAAGGCGAACCTGGTCCTGGACATAGGCTGCCGCAATTGTGGCCGTGGTACGGTTGTTGGCATCGCTCGTAAGCGGCCCCCAAACGACGTCGACGTCCACGGTCGGATCGGCGAGTGGCGTGGTGTTGCCGCCGTCGATCGTACCCGTGTGGCGCACGTTGCGCGACTTCTCGCGGCCGACCTCGAAGCCCAACAGCAAGGTCTGGTCGATCCCAACGAGGCGGATCTCCCAGATGAGGTCGGTCTGGCTGAAGAGGTTCCGCCGATCGTTGCGGTTGTTGTAGGCGCCGAGCGTCACCAAGCTTGTGCCGGCGTCAAAGCCCGTGGGATAGATGTTTTGATAGAATTTTTCGTAGTCGCCGAACATCGTGCGGTTGCGCATCCTCAGGCCGTGGGCGAATTCGTATTCGATCGCGATTGTAGCGAGGTTCACATCGGCTCGTGCAAAGCTGTCGGCGGGGTCGCCGAAAAAAGTTCGGTTGAAGCCGCGGATCGGCTCATCGCCATCGGCGGGAACGCCGCGGTCTGCAGTACGGCGGTCGTGGAAATGCTCGAACGACAGATCGACGCGGGTCCTTGCGCCGATTAGCATCCCCGCCGTCGGATTGACGCCGTAGCGCCTCAAGTCGACGTGGCGGCGAAAGCTGTCGCCGTCCTCGTACATCGCGTTCAGGCGCACGCCCAGCGTCCTGGTCAGCGGCTGGTCGAGATCGCCGGTCAGGCGAAAACCGCCGAACCCGTCGCCCGAGGCCGTGATATGGCGATCGGCATTGAGCGTGGGTCGCTTGAGCACGCGATTGACTATGCCGCCGCCGCCACCGCGGCCGAAGATCATCGCGTTCGGGCCCTTCAATACCTCAACGCGGTCGACGTTGTACAAGTCGCGGAAATATTGGACATCATCGCGAACCCCGTCGACAAAGAAATCGGCCGTGCTCGAATTGCCGCGCAGCACGATCTGGTCACGGTTGCCTTCGCCGCTTCCGTATGACGCGCCGGGGACGAAGTTCAGAAGGTCAGCGACCGAGCGCAGCTGCTGATCCTCGATCTGCGCCTGGGAAATCACGGTCAGCGCCTGCGGGATATTCTTGATGTCGGTGTTGGTCTTGGTCGCCGTGCTGGATGCGCGGGTGCCGTAACGTGTACGCTGTCCGGTGATGACAATCTGGCGCTGATCGCCGCTGTCCGCCGCTGTGCCGGCAGCCGCAACGGCAGCAAAGACCGGCGCTGCGCCGCAGGCGAGCGCGGCAGCGACCGGGACGTAGAACAGGCGGTCCATGCTTTCCCTTTGTGAACTCGCCCAGGGCTCTATCGTTATTGATAGTCATTCGCAATAGCAGAATTGGCTGATTAGCGTCGCTCGAGAATCAGGGGCAACCCGCCTTTCGGCCGCAGAGTGACCATCCCGGAAACGCGCACCTCTCGGCCGGGAACAGGAGCGAAGCGCCACTTGCTCAGCCAGATCGTGAGAATGGTCAGCGCCTCGGCCATCGCCAGCCGCGCGCCGACGCAGGTCCGCGGGCCGCCGCCGAACGGGATGTACTGGAATCTATGCCGCTGCTCCTTGCGTTCCGGCGCGAACCGCTGCGGATCGAAGGCATCGGGATCGTCCCAAAGCTGCTTGTGCCGATGGATGATCCACGGCCAGATCGAAATGAGGTCGCCGGCGCGAATCTCATGCTCGCCAAGCCGGTCCGCGGCGACGGCTTCCCGGTCGAAGCGCGGCACCGGTGGATACAGCCGAAGCGATTCTTCGAGGATCGCGCGCAGCAGCGGCAGCCGGTCCGGCAAATCGGCGTCGGGCCCGGAGGCGAGAGCCGCCTGCGCCTCAGCCGCGGCTTGATCCTGAAGTTCCGGCTGCTCACTCAGAAGATAGAGCGTCCAGGCCGTCGTGTTGGCCGTGGTCTCGTGCCCGGCGAGGAAGAAGGTCGCGGCATTGTCCACCGCGAGCTCGAGCGCCTCGTCTTCCGGAAAGCGCTCCATTAGCGCGCGGATCACGTTGGTGACGAAATCTTGGGGAGCTCCGGGCGCAAGCCGCTCGCGCACCAGCTGCCCGAGCGTGTGGCGGAGATATTGTTGACCACGGCGCCCGCGCCGCCCCCGCGGTGTCACCGGAATCAGCGGCATTCCCAGCAGCACCTGAATGCGCGCTTCGGACACGCCCTCCATCGCCCCAGTGATATGATCCATGGCCTCGCGGCTGGTCAGCCGCGCATCTCCACTGAACAAAGCCTCGGAGATCACAGTCATCGTCGCCGTGGTCGCCTCGACGGCCATGTCGCGTGTGCCCGCTTCCCATGAAGCGGCCATGGCCTGCCCAACGCGAGCGAACACCGGGACCAGCGCATCGACCGCGGGCGGTGTGAAGCTGGCGGCCACGATTTTCCGCTGCGCCCGCCACAGCTCGCCGTCGGAGCTCAAGAGCCCGCGCCCGATCGTCGGCGCAAGGATGCGCTTTACGAGGCGCGGCTTCTCGTAATTGGCCGCATTTTCGAGCAGCACGCGCTGCACCCATTCGGGCTTGAGGACGACATGCACAGGATGGCCGAGGACTACGCGCTTGATGTGCCAAGCGTTGAAGGCGAGGTCGGACCAGCCAAAGACCGCGGTCCGCGCCCGCTCGCCGAAGAGCCCGCGCAACGTGTGCACCGGCTTGGCACGCCGCGGCGGATACGGCGGGATGAAGCGGTCGCTCACTCGGCGGCGAGTAGCGTCTCGGCACCGCCTAAGTCGACGGACACGAGGCGGCTGACGCCTTTTTCGATCATCGTGACGCCGTAAAGCCGGTGCATTCGGCTCATGGTCATCGCATTGTGGGTGACGATCAGGTACCGCGTGTCGGTCTCTTGGGTCATCCGGTCGAGCAGGTCGCAGAACCGCTCGACGTTGGCGTCGTCGAGCGGCGCATCGACTTCGTCGAGCACGCAGATCGGCGCCGGGTTGGTGAGGAACAAAGCGAAGATCAGCGCGATGGCCGTCAATGCCTGCTCACCGCCCGAAAGCAGCGTCAGCGTCGAGAGCCGCTTGCCCGGAGGCTGCGCCATGATCTCCAGGCCGGCCTCGAGCGGGTCGTCGCTTTCGACCAGCTCGAGATGCGCCTGGCCGCCGTCGAACAGGGTCGTGAACAGGCGGCGGAAGTGGGCGTCGACCTTCTCATAGGCTTCGAGCAGGCGGACTCGGCCTTCGCGGTTGAGGTTTCCGATGGAGCCGCGGAGGCGATGAATCGCCTGCGTCAATTCGTCGGCTTCTTCCGCGCCTTTGGTGCGCGCCGCGTCGAGCTCGGCAAGCTCCTGCTCCGCGACAAGGTTCACTGGGCCGATGCGCTCACGCTCCGCGGTCAAACGCTCGAGCGTCGCCGATTCGGAATTCGCATTCCGCAGCTCGTCAGGATCGAAGCCGAGCTTTTCCGGGAGCCGCTGGGGCACGCATTCGAATTTCTCGACCGACGCGTGGGCTAATTCGGTGCTACGCGCCTGCTGCGCCTCAGCGCGGGCGGCGGCGGCGGCGCGGCGCTCGCGCGCGTCGGCGAATCGTTCGCTCGCCGATGACACTTGCAGGGCGGCAGCTGCGAGGGCTTCTTCGGTCTCACGTTCACTCGCCGAAGCTTCTCCAATTGTAACCTGGCTCTCGTCATTTGCGCGCTCCAGGGCTCCAATTTGTTCGTCGAGTTCCGCCGGCTCTTTCTCCAGATCCGTGCGCTCCGCCGACTGCTGCTTCTGCCGCTCGACGGCTCCCGCAAGACGCTGCTCGGCATCGCTCTGGCGCTTGCGCCATTCGGCCTGTTCGCGCGCCGCGGCGCTAAGCCGCTGCCGGTCAGCGGCGGTTTCCCGCGCCTTGGTCGCGAATTCGGCCCGCTTCTCGGCCACCACTGACGCTGCCGAGGCAGCCGTGGTGCGAGCGGCTTGGATGCCCTGCTCCAGCTCTGCCGGATCGGGCAAAGCGGAAAGCGAGCGCTCCGCCGCCGCGGCCGCATCGCGCGCCGCAGCCAGCACCGGCTCTAGATCGTCTTGACGTTGCGCGAGGCCAGCCCTCTGCGCCTCTATCCGTTCCAGCGCGGTCACCGCGCCATCACCAGCCCGAGCGGCATCGCGTGCATCCCGCTCCGCAGCCAGAGCAGCGTGCCGCGCTCCCTCGGCCGCGGCCCGGCATTGCTCCATTTGGTGGAGCGCCGCGTTGCGCTCGCCGACGGCAGTTTCGACCGTCTCCTCCAGCGCCGGCAGTTCCGCGGCCAGAGCGGCGAGACGGTTGGCGCGCAGCAGCCGTTCCGCCGCCGCGGCTCCGGAGCCTTCAGCGACAAAGCCGTCCCAGCGTCTCAGCCGCCCGCTGCGAGTCACCAGCCGCTGACCGACTGCAAGCGGCTGGCCCGCATCATCCTCGACCACCGCCACCTGCTTCAGGCGGCGCATTAGCTCGGAAGGAGCCGCCACACGGTCCGCGAGACATTCAGACTGATCCGGCAGCTTCGGGTCGTCGGGTTGCGCTTCGCTGCCCTGCCACCGGCGCGGACTGTCGCTGCCGCCGATCGCCGCGTCGGAGTCTTCGCCGAGCGCCGCAGCGAGCGCACGCTCGTAACCGGGTTCCGCCTTGAGGCTGGCGATGACCGCCCCCCCGCCGTGCTCCAGCGCGCGGGCGAGCGCATCGTGCTCTGACTTGGCCGCTGACAACGCAGCGCGCGCGGAGGCAAGACGGCTTTCTACCTCATCCCGCTGGTCGGCAGCTGTAGCTCGGCCCTGTTCGGCCTCGACGCGCTTTGCTTCGGCTTCGCTGAGGGTCCGCGAAGCGGCTTTCGCCCGAGCTTCGGCGGCGTCGCGCTCGGCGACCTGTTCGCCTCCATCGCCCAGCGCCTGCAGCTGACCGGCAAGCTTTTGCCGATCCTGTTCGATGCGTGCGAGCTGCGCCTGCGCCGCTTCCAGCGCCGCCTCGGCGACCCGCCGTTCGGCGCGCATCGCGGCCTGACGTGCGAGCAGCTCGGCCAGCCCCGCTTCCGCCTCGCGCGAAACGCTTTCCGCTTTGCTGAGTTCGGCCGAGATCCGGGCCGAATGAGTCTCCGCATCCGCAAGCCTTTGCTCGATCGCGGCCTGTTCCTGGTTGAGCTGCGCGATCGCGCCCGCCGCATCGCCTTTGAGCGCCTCCTCGCGCGCAATGTCGCCGGTCAGCGAGGCGTCGAGCCGGTCGAGCTCGGCAAGGCGCCGAACCACCGTGTCGCGCCGCGCTCGAGCCGCGGCAAGTTGGTGCGCGAGTTTATGGCCGTCCTCGCGAAGCTCGGCCAGCGCATTGCGCCGCTCCGTGAGCAGAGCATTTGCGCACTCATGCGCAGCTTGCGCTTCGGCAATCGCGCCCTGGACGGAAGCGACATCGTCGCCCGCAACGCGAGCCTCCGAGTTCGCGGCTTCCGCTGCGCTCTCCGCTTCGACCCACCGCGCGTGCAGCAGCCGAGCCTCGACGCCACGGATCTGCTCGCTCAATTTGCGGTAGCGTTCCGCCGCGCGCGCCTGCCGCCTGAGCGCCGCCGCGCGCTGCTCTTGCTCGCCGAGGATTTCGCCCAGCCGAACGAGATTGGCCTCGGTGGCGCGCAGCTTCTGCTCGGCATCCTTGCGGCGCGCATGGAGCCCGGAGATGCCCGCGGCCTCTTCGAGCAGGAACCGGCGCTCGACCGGCTTGGCCGCAATGACCGCGCTGATTTTGCCTTGGCTGACCAGCGCGGGCGAATGCGCCCCGGTCGCGGCGTCAGCGAACAGCAGCGAGACATCCTTCGCCCGCACGTCCCGCCCGTCGATCCGGTACGCCGAGCCTGCTCCGCGCTCGATGCGTCGCGTAACCTCGCTTTCATCGCGGCCGCCGTCCTCCGATGAATCGCCCTCGAGCAGGATTGACACTTCGGCGAAATCGCGCGGCGGCCGCGTCGCCGTTCCGGCGAAGATCACGTCGTCCATGCCGCCGCCGCGCAGCGACTTCGGACTGGATTCCCCCATCGTCCATCGGATCGCTTCGAGGAGATTGGACTTGCCGCAGCCGTTCGGCCCGACGACTCCGGTCAGGCCCGGCTCGATCCTGAGCTCGGCCGGCTCGACGAAGCTTTTGAACCCGCTGAGCTTGAGCCGCCTAATGCGCAACCTGACTCATCCTCCCCCTTCGAGCCGCTCTCAGACGCCAGCGGCTTTCTTGAGCTGCGGCTCCAGCTGGTCCCACGTCGCCGCGTCGGTCACCTTGCCGTTAATGAGAAAGGTCGGAGTGTGCGTGATCCCGGCGTCTTCCGCGGTCTTCGTGACTTTGAGCAGCCTTTCGAGCCCCTTGGGATCGGTGAGGCATTGCCGCGCCCGCGCCGGGGGGACGCCGAAGCGCGCGGCAATCTCCGGAAAACCGGCGATCTCGCCGAGACGAACGATGCGCTGTGCGTCGGACATCTTGTCGATCTCGGCTTTTTGCGCGTCGGTCATTCCTGCGACCTTGTCGAACCACTGTGGCTGCGTCGCGTAGACCACCTCTGACATCGGGAAGAATTTAGCCGGCCCGGCGCAATGAGCCAGCAGGCTGATCGAAAGGTCGGGCGCGTTCAAGAGCAGGTTCCGGAACTCGAAGCTGACGCTGCCCGTGCGGACATATTGCTGCACAAGCGGCTTGTAACCGGTCTGCTCGAAATGACGGCAATGCGGACAGGCGAGCGACCCGTATTCGACCAGCTTCACCTTCGCGTTCGGATTCCCCATCCTGACGCCGCCCTGCGGCGTCGCCGCAACGGTTCGGCTCCAGTCGCGAGCAGCGGACGCGTTCGCCGGCCTGGCCGCGGTCGCCCCCGGGGTCACTGGAAACAGGGCAACGGGGACAAGCGCGATCGCAAACCTCATGACTTCAAAGCCGCGTCCAGCTGCGGCTGAAGCTTCGCCCAGTCGCCGGTGTCCTTGAGCATCCTGCCGTCGATGATGAAGGCCGGCGTGCCGGAGAATTCCGGGTATTGGCTGCTGACGTCACTGGTATACTGCACCTCCTGATCGATCATCTTCTCGTCGCTGAGGCACTGGTTACTCTTCGCCTGTGGCACGCCGCGCGCCGCTGCCCAGTCCTGCAGCCCCAGCACGTTCGCGAACGCGACGAAGACCTGGTTCGTGGGCAGGTTCTGCATTTGATTCAGCTTGTCCTGCGGAGTGGCCTGAATCTTCGCCTCGAGGGTAGGCTGTTCCTTGTACAGGGCCATCGTCAGCGGAAAGAACGTCTTCACTCCGCTGCAGCGCGCGATGATGTTTGCAGCAACGTCCATTGGCCCGTGAATGACGTAAGGGCGAAATTCCCAGCTCACATTTCCAGGCTTGACGTATTTCTCGACGAGCACCGGCGAGCCCTCGTCCTCGAACCGTTTGCAGTAGGGGCAGAAAAGCGAGCCGATCTCGACCAGCTTCACCTTCGCGTTCGGATTACCCATCAGGTAGCCGCCCGCCGAAGTCTGGTTCACCACGTCCGCCCAAGTGCCGCCCGGCGGCGGCTTGGCCTGTGTGATCGTAACCGTCTCGTTGCTGGGGGCGGCGCTCTCGCTCTTGTTCTTGCTGCACCCGGCCAGCGCCACAGCCGCCATGGCGCAGATCAGGAATGTGCGGACCTTCATCGGTTCAATCGCTCCGGTTGATGACGGGTATTTCTGTCTCGGCTTCCTCGGGAAGCAAAGGCGGCCCGCTGGTAGCGGCAATTTGCGAAGCAAGCGACTCCAGGCATGCGCGAAGCTCGGGATCGGCAATCTCGCGCAGTCCTTCGCCGATCTCCTTCGGAACCGCACGCAGCTGCGGCCGCTGCGGTCTCGCCGGGGGGGCAGGCGCTTTCCCTTGGCGGAAGACGATCCGGTTGATCGCCGCATGACCGAAGAAGCGGTTGACGCGATCGACAATCATCGGCGTCAGATGCTGGATCAGCGGCGCATGGGCGCCGTCGACCAGCAGGGTAAGCACGCCCGCCGTCTTTCGACCCGCCGGGAAGCGGATCGATTCGGGCGAGGAGACTTTAGCGTAGCGGTCACCGACGATTTCCGGCCAACGGCTGACGATCGACCCCTGCACGAAACCGAAGCGGCGGAACGACGGGTCGCCGATACCGCCGACCAGCTCGCCCGCAGAGCGCGGACGGCAGCTCCGCGGAGAGTCCTCTTTTTCCTGCTTTCGCTTCGACATGCGCCCGCAGCATGCCATAGCGAATTAGTGACCGCCAACACCGCGGGGCTGCTGCTCCAACATTATGTGGATAACTTCCGACGGCTGCCGTGGCGGGCGGCGCCGGGTGAACCGCCGCCCGAGCCTTATCGCGTATGGTTGAGTGAGATCATGCTCCAGCAGACGACGGTCGCGGCGGTGATTCCACGGTTCGAGCGTTTCATCGCGCGCTGGCCGACGATCGAGGTGCTCGCCGCCGCGAGCGAGGAGGACGTCCTCTCCGAGTGGGCGGGCCTCGGCTATTATGCCCGAGCGCGCAACTTGGTCGCCTGCGCGGACGAAGTCGCGCGGCGCGGCGCATTCCCGACCACTGCCGGCGACCTGCGCAAGCTGCCGGGAATCGGCGCCTATACAGCCGCGGCGATCGCGGCGATCGCTTTCGGCGAGCACGCCGCCGCCATCGACACCAACGTCGAACGAGTCATCGCTCGGCTGCTTGGCCTGAAGCAACGACCAAAAACGGAAATTGAGCGCGTCGTGCTCGATATGCTCCCGCAGGGCCGTGCGGGCGATTTCGCGCAAGCGATGATGGACCTCGGCGCGACCACCTGCCGGCCCAGGAACCCGCTATGCGGCATCTGCCCGCTGCGCGAACATTGTCATGCCCGCGCGAGCGGCGTGCCGGAAGCCTACCCGGCACCCAAGCCCCGGGCCTCGCGGCCGCGCAAGCATGGCGTCGCTTACTGGATCGAGCACGACGATCATGTCTGGCTGATCCGCCGGCCCGCCAAGGGGCTGCTCGGCGGTATGGCCGCGCTTCCCGGGAGCGACTGGACAGCGGCCCCGCAAACGCAGGCGCCGGGCTTCGGAACGGTGCGCCATCTCTTCACCCATTTTTCGCTCGATCTTGTGATCGTCGGCCGTGCTGATCCGATCGGCGAGGGCTGGTGGCAGCCGATTAGCCGCATCGCTGAGGCAGGCCTTCCGACACTTTATCGCCGGGCGGCGGAATTGGCACTTGGCGCGTCCGAACAGACCCGCGCTGCGGCTTGAAGAAGGGCGCACTCACCCGTAAAGGGCGGCGCAAATCCAATCTTCGCGCCTCCTTAGAAAACCAGGGAACCTTCATGGACGATCGCTTCAACACCATCGCCGGCTGGGTGCTGTTCGCGGGGATCGTCGCTTTGGGTTCGTCGATCGTCGCCGGCGAGATGTTCCTCAGCGAGCGCCCCGAGAAGATGGGCTACCCGATCGCCGGAGTCGAACAGGCCGGCGCGGGCTCGGCCGCGGCCGAAGAGCCAATCGAAGCCTATCTCGCCAAGGCGGATCCTGGGGCGGGTCAGCAGGTCTTCAACAAATGCGCCGCCTGCCACAATGCGGATAAGGGCGGCGCGAACCAGCTCGGTCCCAACCTGTGGGGTGTGCTTGGCGAGCCGATCGGGCAGGGCAGGGGCTTCGCTTTCTCGGACGCGCTGGCGAAGAAGGGCGGCGCGTGGAACTGGGACAACCTCAGCCAGTGGCTCACCAGTCCGCGCGCGTTCGCTTCCGGTACGAAGATGACTTTCGCCGGCCTCGGCAATCCGCAGGACCGCGCCAACGTAATCGCCTTCCTCAACGAGCACAGCGACGCGCCCAAGCCGTTGCCGGCTGCGCCTGCTGCCACGGACGCTTCGGCCGCGAAGCCGGGCAGCGGTCCGAACAATGGTCCGCAGAAGGCGGAGAAGGAGCCGGTCCCGGGCAAGGTCGACCCCAAAAATGTCGGCGGCGAGGGCTCCGGCGGGATCGGCGTAAAGAAGCACTAGGCTTCCCCGCCGGTCATTCCGGCACCGCGGTCTGCCCGGGCTGCGGGTGGGGATCCTCTTCGTAGAACCGGCTTACGAAATCCCAGGCCTCGTCTGCGTCCTCGCTCCAGTGAATGAGATCCAGGTCGTGCGGGGCGATCACCCCTTCCTCGACCATGGCGTCGAAATTGACGACCCTGGTCCAGTAGTCGCGTCCGAACAGCAGGATTGGAAGCGGCCGGACCTTACCGGTCTGGACCAAGGTCAACAGCTCGAACATTTCATCGAACGTGCCGTATCCGCCGGGGAAAACCGCGACCGCCCGGGCGCGCAGCAGGAAGTGCATCTTCCGCAACGCGAAATAATGGAACTGGAAGCTCAGCTCCGGGGTGACGTAGCGGTTGGGCAGCTGCTCGTGCGGAAGGACGATGTTGAGCGCAATCGACTGCTGATCCTCCTCCCAGGCGCCGCGGTTCGCGGCCTCCATGATCGACGGCCCGCCGCCCGAACAGACCACGAAATGGCGCTTGCCCTCTTCGTCACAGCCGCAGCGGCTCGCGCGCTTCGCCAACTCGCGCGCGATCTCATAGTAACGCGACTTGGCCTTCAGGCGCTCGGCGACCGCGTGCTGCTCGGCATTGGTTGCGGCGGCGACCAAAGCATCCGCCATGTCTGGCGAAGGAATCCGCGCCGACCCGTAGAAGACGAAGGTCGATCCGATTTTGGCTTCGTTGAGCAGCAGCTCCGGCTTTAACAGCTCGAGTTGGAAGCGGACCGGCCGGAGGTCCTCGCGGAGGAGGAATTCGGGATCCTGGAAGGCGAGCTTGTACGCGGAACTTTCGGTCTGCGGGATCGACGGCACGTGCTCGGCGGCACGCGCGTCGACCTTGGACGTCGGGAAGATACGCTTTGGCGGATACGACCGAGTCATGGCCGCCGACTAGCCGCAAATTTTCGCAGCGTCACGCCGCCGGCGGAGCCTCGCGCTTCGCGCCCCAGTCGATTCGGCGAGTGGCGTACATCACACCGGCGAGCGCAGCGAACAGCAGCAGCGAACCGATGAGGAGCGAGAAAGCTTCGAGGCTGAGCAGGATGTAGAGCACCGCGTAAAGGCCGACGAGCAGGCCGCCGATGAAGGCCGCCCTGCGCCAGCTTGCGAGCACCGCCGCCGAATAAGTGGTGTTGAGCCCGGCGATCGCGCCCGAAGCGAGGACATAGGCGGGCGTGAAGCCGATCACTTCGGCGAAGGCGAGCAGCAGGACGAAGAACAGCACCAGCGCCGCTCCCATCAGCAGATATTCGACCGCCGAGACGCGCACTCCGCCGATCACGTCGAACATCAGCAACGCAACGAAGGTGAAGCCGATGAACAGAAAGCCGTATTTGGTCGCCCGATTGACCTGTGAATAGAGGTCAACCGGCTGGATCAGGCTGATCGAAGCCGCCTGGACGGTGTCGACCCCTGCAGCCGCGAGCGCATTCGTAGAGACATAGTCTGCGCGCGGCGCGGCGACGCGCTCGACGACGTTCGACGCTCCAGGATCGCCGGTGCTGACCAGCGACCGGCCGAGCGCGAGATTGCCGACTTGGTACGAGGCCTCAAATCCCTTGTCGTTGACGCGGCGCGCACCGGGCAGGAAATCGCCCCCGAAACTCGGGCTGGGCCAGGACGAGCGGACCGTCCAGCGCGTGTCGCCGGCCTGCGGAGCAAGGCTGAGCGATCCATTGCCGCGGAAATCGTAGACATAGCTGACCTGCAGCGGCTTGGTCGGCAGGCTGCTGGCATCGATCCACGCGAAGAAACCGCGCCCGCCGCTGCTCCCGGCGCCCGGCTGCATGCGCAAATTCTGGCCGCCGGCATTAACCTGAGGATTGGCGCCAAGGCCGCGTGGATCGCTGAGGCCGAAGCGAAGCTCGGCGCGGGCGAGATCCATGTCGGCGAGACCGACGCCGCTGCGGGCCAGGTCGGGCGGAAGCGCAAAGCGCGCATTCCCGGCGACGCGCGCATTGTAGACCACCGCTTCGTAGATCGAGCGCTTGCGTACGTCGGGCCGAAGATCGGTCGAGAATTGTGCGACCTCAGGCGCCAGGGTCAGCTCGCGCATGACCTGATTGCTGCGGGTGACGCTCTGGCCGTTTTGAACGACGGTTTCGGTGGCGGTTGCGCGATAGGGGATCACCAGCACCGGTCCGCTCATCGCCTGCGGTCCACCCCAGCCCTCGGTAATCGAGCGCTGCGCCTGTTCGGACTGGGTCTGGCGGTCGTAGACCAGCAGCCAGACGGAGAAGAGGGGAATGGTGAGGGCAAGGCCGACGACGATCGCGAGAACCAGCTTGAAACCCGGACTGCGTTCGCTGCGATAGCCTTCCATGCCGATCTCCCGATTCTTGCCCGAAACTCAGCTCGTCTACAAAAATGCACGGTTCGTCGTCAAGCTTCCGGTCACATGGATGACACTTGAGCGGCTGGCCAAGCCTGCCCATTTCCATTCCATGATCGACATTCGCCCCTTTCAGAGCCTCGGCCACGCCGACCACGGCTGGCTCGACGCCCGCCATCATTTTTCCTTTGCCAGCTATCATGACCCGGCCCGGATGGGCTGGGGCCGCATCCGCGTGTGGAACGACGACAAGATCGCGGCGAACAGTGGTTTTCCGCCGCACCCGCACCGCGATATGGAGATCGTGACTTACGTCCGTACGGGCGCGATCAGCCACCAGGATTCGCTCGGCAACAAAGGCCGCACGGCGGCGGGTGACGTGCAGGTGATGAGCGCGGGCACCGGCGTCGTTCACGCCGAGTATAATCTAGAGGATGAACAGACGACCCTGTTTCAGATCTGGATCGAGACCGACAAACCCTCGGCGCCGCCAAGCTGGGGCGCGATGCCTTTTCCGAAGGATTCACACGCGGGCGCCTTTCAGCTGCTCGCCAGCGGCGATCCCGACGATGGCACGCTCACCATCAACGCCGACGCCCGAGTTTTGGGAGCGAGGGTCAAGGCAGGCGAATCGATTGCGATCGATGCCGATCCCCGCCGACACCTGTACCTGGTTCCGAGCGGGCGCGTTCGAGTGAACGGGGTCGAATCCGGTCCGCGCGACGGAGTCGCGATCAAGGGCGAAGATCGCGTCTCCATCGAGGCGCAAGATGACGCCGAGCTGGTGCTGGTCGACACCCGCTGATCGCTGAGTCCGGCGCGGTTCATCGAACCTGTGCTTGAATCCGGATGGTTCGGCGGGCATGTGCCTGGCGCGCCATGGGAATTGGCGATTCACGAACAATGAGCGGGAGTCGATGAAGGGCGGATTGCGCTTGGGCGTTGCGGTTTTCACGGCCGGGCTCGCGCTCGGACCGGCGCCGATCGCCGCGCAAGGCGCACCCGCGGCCGCGACGAACACCCCCGCTGGCGAGTCGGTGGGCCCCAAGGAGCTGCAGAATTTCAGCCTTTCGGGAACGGTGACGCGCCCGCCGGACCAGCCGGCACAGCGCACGACGACTACGGCTGCACCCGAGCGCCGTCCGGACGCCGATACTCGCACCAGCAGGCCGACTGAATTGCGGCGGACACCCGCGCCGACGATCCCGGCGGCACAGGGAACGGCAGAGTCGGCGCAGGGCAAAGCGCTCGGCAATCCGGCACAATCGGCTCCGCCTGCCACCGAACCACCGCGACAGACTTCGCCGTCCTCTTCGATCACGATCGCGTTGCCGCCGCTCAGCCCGGCCGCCGGCGGCACCAACTCGGCCGCGGCCTTGCCCGCCGCCAGCGGGGTAAATGATGCTGAAGGAGCGACAGGCACGCTCGGACCGGAGAGCGGCTTGCCGCTCTGGCCGTGGTTGCTTGCCGCTCTCGCGCTGGGCGCCGGTGGCGCCTTCCTCTTCTGGCGCAACCGCGCCCGCGAGGCGTTCGCTGGCGGCGCACAGTTTGATGTCTTTTCCGCGCCTGAACCCACGCCCGCTCCATCGCCACAGCCGAGAGCACCGCAACCTACGGCCGCACCGCCTTCGTCAAGAGCGCCGCAGACTGCTCCGGCACCGATCCCCCCGCGCCCATCGCCAGCGATTCCCGGCGGAGTGATTTCGACCGGATTGCGCCCCTCGATCGAGATCGGGCTTCAGCCGCTTCGGTGCATCGTTGACGAGGCCCGCGTCACGTTCGAGTTCGAGATCGATCTCTTCAACGCGGGGAATGCGCCGGCCCGCGGTGTCCTTGTCGAAGCGAGTATGTTCAACGCCGGCCCGACGCAGGAAAACGACATCGGCGCTTTTTTCGCTCGGCCGGCCGGCGAGGGTGAGCGCATCGCCGCGATCCCGCCGCTCCAGCGAATGACCTTGCGCAGCCAGGTCGTGGCCCCGCGCGACAATGTGCAGGTCCTCGAGATCGGCGAGCGCCAGGTTTGCATTCCGCTGATTGCGTTCAACGCGCTCTATCGCTGGAGCGCGGGCGAGGGGCAGACCTCGGCCGCCTACCTTCTGGGCCGCGACACGAAAGGCAAGAAGATGGCTCCGTTCCGCCTCGACCTTGGTCCGCGAGTCTTTCGCGCAGTGGGCGCGCGCCTGCTCCCGAATGAAGTGCGAAACTAAAGCACGCTGCTATTGTAGCTGTGCCACGCAAGCACGGCCGCCGCTCCGCGATAAGGCCTCCACGACTCTGCGAGCTCACGCAGCTGCTTCTCGCTCGGCTTTTCCGACAGGCCCATGACGCGTCCAAGTTCAACCAGCACGGCAAGGTCACCGGCGGGAAAGACGTCAGGCCTGCCCTCCGCAAACAGCAAGTAGATCTCCGCGGACCAGCGGCCGATGCCTTTGATCCTGGTCAGCAGCGCAATTGCTTCTTCATCGTCGCGTGGAAGATTGCCGAGGTCGAGCGCGCCGGATGTCACCAGCTCGGCGAGGCTCCGAATATAGCCCGCCTTTTGACGGGACATTCCCGCGGCTCGCATTTCTCCATCGCTTGCCGCGAGGAGCAGTTTGAGATCGGGCGGGGATCCGAACGCCGCCTCCAGCTTCGCCCACATCGACCGCGCGGCAGCGACACTGACCTGCTGGCCGACGATCGTCCTGAGGAGCGTGTGTGCACCCGGCTCACTCTTGCGAGGCTCGGGAACGCCATGACGCTCGACGACCCGCGCGAACGCCGGTTCGCGTTCGGCAAGCGCTTGCACATGCGTTCGGATGCTCCTCGCCGTCCGGACCATCAGCCGACGCTCGCGGCGTAGAGCGCGACCGCGGCCGCATTGGAAACATTCAGGCTCTCGACCGCGTCGCTGATCGGCAGCCGCGCAAGTGCATCGCAATGCTCGCGGGTGTTCGGTCTCAGCCCCGGGCCTTCGGCGCCGAGGACGAGCGCCACGCGCTGCGGCCCCAGCCCCTCCTTGAGCTCCGTCGGCGCATCGCCGGTCAGGCCGATGCGCCAGAACCCCGCTTCCCCGATCTCCTCCAGGGCCCGCGCCAGATTGACCACCCGCGCCCACGGTACGCGCTCGAGCGCTCCCGACGCGGCCTTGGCCACCACTCCGCTTTCGGGGGGCGAATGACGGTCCTGGGTGACGATCCCGATGGCGCCGAACGCAGCGGCCGAGCGCAGGATCGCGCCGACATTCTGCGGATCGGTGACCTGGTCGAGCACCAGCAACACGGCGCGCTCGCCCGATCGCTGAAGCACGTCATCAAGCCAGACTTCTTCCAGCGGCTGGGCTTCGATGACGACGCCCTGGTGCGGCGCATCGTGCGGGACCAAGCGGCCAAGGTCCGCCACATCCGCCAGCGTCACCGGCACACCATCCGGAAACTGCATGAAGCCGGCAGCTTCGCGCGTTGCCCAGGCTCTCAGCACCTTGCGATCGGGGTTGTCGAGCGCCGCTGCGACGGCGTGCTTTCCCCAGAAGCGCGGCTGGTTGGGAGTTCCGCGGCTTTGATGGGATTTCTTGCGGCGCGACATTGCGCTCCAATGGGGATGCGGCAGGCCCGGCGCAACCACCCCGAGTTCTGGTAGTGCTGGCCGGGATTCAGGGGGCGCTGGCGTGCTCTCGCAATAGCCGGCGCTGCGTTCGCCAGGTGCCGATGAAGAGGGTCAGCAGGATCGGATAGCTCCAGAATTTCTCCGCCGCGGCATAGGCCTGCGGCACGAGACCGACCTCGATGGCTTTCAGCATGTGCGACATGCTGGTGGTCAGCTGCAGGCCGGCGACCCAGAGCGGCCAGAACCGCTGCGACCGGAGAGCGACGAAAACGAATGCGCCGAGGGTCACGAGGTCGATCAGGAACTCGCCCGTCTCCACGCCCGAATAGCGCTGGCGCCAGGGTGAAAGCACAAAGGCCGTCAAAATGCTGGCAGATGCGCAGATGAAGGCGACCAGGCGCTCGTCGCCGCGGCCGCGGGTGAACGCGTAGCCGCAGGTGATTGTCAGCAAGGTCCAATAAAGAAGCGGGCTCATCGTTCAGAACGACCGGACCACACCGAATGTGGCCCGGTCAACTCTCTCTCAGGCGACGATACGCAGGTCCGCCTGGGCCGTCTTCGGCGGGCACTCGGTGCCGTCGCCGAATCCCACCGTGCGCAGGCCAGGAACCTTGTCCTTGGCGTCGACGAGCTGCATGTGACAGCCGACGATCGCGCCCCGGGCATCGACCAGACTGCCCAATGCGGTGGACAGCTCCTGCAGGGCGGAGTGGATCGGCGCAGGCCCGACGTGAGCGACGGAATTGGCGTGCATCATCCGGCTCTGCAGTTCCGCGATTTCGGCGAGCGTGGAGTCGATCGAATCTTCGACAGCACGGATCTGGGTGGCGACTTCATAAGCGGCATTTTCGATCATTTGTTTGCGCATGACTGCTCCTTCCCCGGCGGCTACGCCGGAGTGGCTGTCGGTCCGATTTGGGGGTCGGTTATTAGCTCTTGAGGAGCCTTGCGAGGCTTTCGAGTCCGGCGAGATACATGCCCGCCGAAAACGCGGCTCCGATTGCGATCGTCGCAATCCAGAACAGCCTCTGGCCGACACTCATCTCATTCCGGGGGTTGCTCCTCGTGGCGAACGGCAGTTGCAGGGAAAGCCGGAATGAAGCGGGCCTCTGCTCGGTAAGGAAACCTGCGTCCCCGACCTCCCCTGCGCGATCAGCGTGCCGAATCTGATGACTGACCGCGGCCTCTGGGTGGCGGTTCCGGGATGCCGGCTCAATGTGCGGCGATTGATGTATCAAACGCTGATATGGCCCGCTGTACTGGGCCACGATGCGCGCGGCCTGGGCGCGTCGTTCGACGCCCAGGATGTGGAGCGCCTGGCGAATCCGTTGATCGACGGTGTGCGAGGAAATCCGGAGCTCGGCCGCGATCTCCTTCGAATTGAGATGCTGATCGACGAGACGCAGGCAGTCGAGCTGGCCGGCCGTGAGCCGGGCCACCCTTTGGGCGATTTCATCGAGATGCGTAGGATCCCCCGATCCTTCGGCGGTGTCAGACACCCCCGCCGTCTCCTCCAAAGCCAATCCCCCGCGCAACATTTCGGCAGTCCCCCGAGCAACGAGTCCGTGGGCAAGCTTATGCCATATCCCTGCGCTTGACCAGTTTTCTGCGAATTTCCGTGGGATGCGGGCGGGAACTTTGGTCCAAATTGAACTGTGTTAACGCTAAACCCAATTAATTGTCGCTCGCCGGCCGTAGCGCGTCATCGGAACCGCTCCACCACGGGGTGGTTGAGTTGGATTGCACTGAATGGGTCCTGCGTGTCTTCAGGTCACCCCAGCCAGGAGACCTTATGCGTGGTTGGTATGGGCGGCGGTATCTCGACCTGCTCGGCTCCATCTACATTTACAATGAACACCGCGGCTACACGGCCCTTGATCGCGTCCTTCAGGCGGTGCGCGTTCGTTGGCCCGACGATCACACTCTCATCACTCGCATTGAAAATCACCGCGCGGACGAGCGAAAGCACTACCTGATGTTCCGCCGCTGGTTTGAACGGCGTGGATACATGCCATTCGCAGTCGATTGGACGTGCGGCCATATCGATCGCTTCGTCAGGATTATGTTTGGCTCGACCATCGACGAGCTGGATCCACTAGGAATCGTCGGCCGGGATGATCTGTTCGAGCGAATGTGCAGAGTCATCTCGTTGACCGAGAAACGCGGGCACCGGCAAATCCAGATCCTACTGCTCCACCCGTTGATCCGCGCCGATGGGACGCTGATAAAGATGTTCCGAATCATCGAGCAAGACGAACCGAGCCATTGGGCTCCTTATGACGATTGGCTCCGGAAGCATGGGTGCAGACAAGCAAGCTGGTGGGAGCGTGCCATCGACGGGTTCATTCACGGGGAACTGCTCTTTCTGAAGCTGCCCATCCTGTTCCTGACCCCGCGGCTGGCCCGCCTCACCACTTGGCCGGACGAACAGGAGGGCGTTCCCCAAGGGATCGAATACGCTGCTTCAGTGGCGGGCAGTTGACGGCTGCATGGCCGAACTGGCGCCGCCGCATCCTCAGGCAGTCGCGGGCAGGAAACTGCCCACGGGCGCAATTTTCGGTGAGGACTGTCCATGGCTGACCGTGATGGCTGCCGTAACGGCGATCGAGCTGGCATGGTGGACGGTGACCTGGAAGTTGGGGCTTGCGCCTGGGCCGTTCCTCCTCACCTATCTCGTATTGGCTTCGGCTGGACTGACGTGTGCGTTTTTGCTGCGAAAGCTGCTGCAACCGCAGGCCGCGAGTTCGAACTGGTCGAGCACTATTCCCGGCACAATCCTGGTAGGTATCGGCGCGAGCCTTTTCCTGCCGCTCAAATATGCGATTCCAAGCCTGGTCCCCTTCTGGTTGGACCCGCCCCTGGCCAAGACGGAAAGGGCGATCTTCGCGGGCGATCCATGGGTTATCCTTGACCATCTGCTCGGATGGGCAGCGGTGCCGATCGACAGGCTTTACGCGATCTGGCTACCGACCCAGTCGATTCTTTTGTTCACCGTCATGATGCAGCCGCCATCGACAAAGAAGTCGCGCGCATTGATCGCTTATGTCCTTGCCTGGTTCCTGCTTGGTGTCGTGGCGGCCACGGCCCTTTCGTCAGCCGGGCCCATATTCTATGATCGCATTTTCGGCGGCACGGCATTCGCTGCGCTTCGCGAGACTCTGCAAGCCCGCGGAGCTTGGCTTGCGCTCGCCGAATCCGACAGCATGTGGACCTCTTTAGTGTCCATCCGACCCGGCCTTGCCGCCGGGATTTCCGCTGTCCCCTCAATTCATGTGGCTATCTGCGTTTGGCTATTCCTCGCCGCTCGGACGATGGCTCCCCGCGCGGCGCCGTATGCATTCATTTATGTGGTCCTGGTCTGGATCGGATCGGTGCAGCTCGGGTGGCACTATGTGACGGACGGCCTCGTGGGAGTGCTCGGGATGCTCGCCATTTGGGTGCTGAGCGGCATGCTCCAACGCCACCTAGAGGC
>JBDTON010000055.1:0-4429 GCA_039933195.1 Sphingomicrobium sp.
CCTGAGGACGAAGGCGCAGATGCGCCGACGCCGCCAGCGCACAACGCGAGCAGCAGGGCGACCTTGCGCAGCCACTTGCCGTGGCCAAGCATCGGACGGAATCCCCTATGCCGGCCCTCGCCCTAGCGCAGCACCGCCTGGGTCTCGGCTAGCACGTGCGAGCCGTCGTCAAACGTCTCGACATATTGGACGGTGACCGGCCCGGAGAGCTCACCCTTGTAAGCGGGGCTGACCGGCACCTCCACCTTCCGGCTGTTGATCTCGGTATAGACTGCGACCGCCTTCTGCAGCGCGATCGGCCCCTTCACCCCTGCCTTCAACACGCGGACTTCGCCGAACGTGGATCGCGTGCCGGAACGGTTAAGGTCTACAGAAACAACGGAATTTCCATCCTTGCCCTTGTCGAGGTGGACGTTTGCGATGCCCGCGGTGGCCTGCAGATTGCCGAGCCGAACGATCACCGGGATCGTGACTCCGTAAACCGGCGTCAACTGGAAGCGCAGCCCCTTTTCGGGCTCGCTGGACGCCGCCTGGACCACCGGTGTGGCGGGCGGAATCGCGCGAAACAGCAGGTGTACGCGATATTCGCCGTCAGGCAGGCCCTGGGGCGGCCGGGCGGCGATCCGGATGGCTTGCGGCTCGTGCGGCGCGAGCGTGACGCGGCGCGGCGCATAGACGATCATGTCGGCCGCTTTCTGATTGTCCGCGGTCGGCTGGGGCACGTCGTTGAGCCCACCGTCCTGGTCCATTCGGCGGAACTCGACCGAAACCCGATATACCGCGGGTTCCTCGCCAATATTGTTGAGCACGACCTCTGCACCCTTGCGCCCGTCGAGCACGATGCGCGTCGGTGCGACCAGAAGGTCGCCGATTCCGGCGTTTGCCGGGGCAGAAAAAGCAGTGAGCGGAGCGGCGACAAGCGCAGCGACGAAGGTTGGCCCTGTCCGAAGATTCATGTTGGCGATCCCCACTTTGCTCCATCCGGAGCGATCGCCTCACCTTTGACCCAAAATGGTTGATTTTCGGTCAACCACAACGCGTAAACCGGCTGGTTCAGCCGCGGGGCGCTACCAGGGTTCGTCAGTAATCGACGGTGACGTTGAACGTGCCGACGTACACGCCGCCGGCGGTGCTCGAGTCCACCGTGATCGATCCACCGAGCGAGAAATTGGTCCCGGGCTGGCCGGAATTTGTCAGGACGGCCGAACCAGGGCTGTCGACGACGAGCGTCAAAGTCTTCGTCGCGTCGCTCGCATTCACAAGGGTCACATTGGGGGCAGTGATCTTGACGTTGGTGTTGTTGGTCCCGCTCACATTATACCGCGCGACTTGCGTTGCGCCGGTGCAGGTGAGGCTGGCACTGGCGCAGCTGAACACGCCGGAGCGCGTGATCGCGACCGTAGCCCCTGACCATGTGCCGGGAGCAAGCGTGATCGTGCCGAGATCGAGATTCTGAAGCCAGGTCAGGATCAGCGGCTTCACCACGTTTGCATTGACCTGCGCCACCTGCGTGGCCGCGTGCGCAGGGCCGCCGGTGGAGAAAGCGCAGATCAGTATGGCGATGAGCCTTGGTCTGCAGCGCTGCGGCGGACGCACCTGATCCCTCTTTCGACTTGAGCGGTCTGTTCCAGTGCTCGGCGTTACCGCCGGAATGGTTTATTTTCGGTCAACCACGATCCGCCCTCCGGCAGGTGAAAAGGGCTGCCGCAAGCGGCAGCCCTCCCCCTCTTGCGCCTGACTGACGCCGGGCGCTCCCCACTAGAGCTTAGTAATCGACCGTGACGTTGAACGTGCCGGTATAGGTCCCGTCCGCAGTCGTCGAATTGAGCGTGATCGACCCGCCGAGGCCGAACACGAGACCCGCCGATCCCGAGTTGCCAAGGTTGACCGTGCCCACCGGACTCCCCGGTCTGGACACCGTCATCAACAGAGTTCCGCTGGGCCCCGTGAGAGTCACGTCGGGGGCCGTAATCTTCACGTCCTGGTTGTTCGTGCCCGTCACCTTGTACTGCGCGGGCGTGGTCGCGTTGATGCAGGTCACTTTCGTGCTCGCTCCGCCATCGCAGTTGAATGTGCCGGTGGGCGTGATGCTGACCGTCGCTCCGGTCCAGGCGCCGGAATTGAGAATGATCGTGCCGAGGTCGAGGTCCTGCTGCCACTGCAGAGTCAGCGGCTTGACGATGCGCGCCGTGCCGGTCGCATTCTGCGCGGGACCGACGGCGAGGGCCGGACTTGCCGTCAGTGCCACAACCGCGGCCGCGAGCGTCGTCGTACGAAGGGATGTCGGCATTTTGCATTTCCCCACTGGTTCAAATTCCGCCGGCTGTCCGAGCTCCGGTCATCCGTGGGCGCGCAAATTAACCTTAAGCGCTTTCCGCTTCCCTCAAGGGCTTGGTTAACACCAGCTTAGGATTCGCTCGAAAGCGGGCTGGTTTCGAGAGCATGCCGATAAACGACCTTGCCGGAATTGGTTTACTGATACTCAACCGTGATCGGGAGATCGCCGCGATATTGACCATCCGCGTCGCCGCTGATTCGCACCCGACCGCCGAATCGAAATGTCAGGTTGCCGGTCGAATCGAGCCGCGGAAGCGAGGGAAGGTCGCTCGATACATCCTCGAAGCTAATCCTTCCGCCGCTCAGCGAATAGAGCTCAATCCGGCGCGGCAGGTCGACCCGTACCACCCTGCCGGGTTGACCATGGATGACGGCGCTGCCGACCATCGCGCGCGGACTGACGTTCGTGATCGCCCCTTCGGCACCGCTCGATCCATCCGGACGGATGACTGCACCGCCCTGCCCCTCGCCGACGAGAATCAGCCGGTCGAAATTCAGGCTGCTCTCGATTTCGAGGCGGATATCATCTCCGCCGGTCTCATCTTCATGTGCTGTCGTGGGCTTGCCACATAGACGGCATTGCGCACCCGCCGGCCACGACGTGGCCGCGGCTGCGGCGGCCGCCGCGAGCACGAGGGCCAAAAGTTTGGTGCCGCCCATCCCTGCCGCTCTATGGATGAGAGGCTAAAACGGGGTTAACCCGTGGCTAACCTTGGCTGCAACAATGTGGGCGCCGCTCCCCATCGCGTCACCTATTGTCGCGCCGCCCGCACCTTTCTATCCCGGCATTCTGAATGGCCCGTAAGCTTTCCGCCACCGCCTCTTCGGGGCGCTCGACATTCACGACGGTGCTCAAGAGCATCGGCTATGCCGCTCTGCTGGGACTGCTCGCGCTCGGGGTCGCGGTGGCCGTCGCCACCGCGTACCTGCCGAGCTACTCCGACCTCACCAAACGGTCGGACCTCGGGCAGATGATCAGGGTGCACGCCGCCAACGGCCAGGTCCTGGTCTCACTTGGCCCGTCCTTCGGCAAATGGCTGCCGTACGACCAAATTCCATCGGAAATGCGCGCCGCGCTGATCTCGACCGAGGACCGGCGCTTCCGCAGCCACATCGGTATCGACCCCATCGGTGTCGGTCGCGCGATCGCGTCCGCCGTGCTCCAGAATCACCGCGTCAGCGCGACTTCAACGATCACTCAGCAGCTTGCCCGCAACATCTTCCTGACGAACAACCGAAGCTTCGGACGAAAGATCAAGGAAGCCATCCTCGCGCTCGCGCTCGAACGGAAATTCAGCAAGGACCAGATCCTCGAGCTCTATCTGAACCGGGTGTATTTCGGGGGCGGAGCTTACGGCATTGATGCTGCGTCGCGGAGATTCTTCGGCCATAGCGCCAACGAGCTCAGTTTGGGTGAAGCGGCAATCATCGCGGGCCTGGTGAAGGCGCCGTCCAACTACTCGCCGACGGCAGACATCGAGGCCGCAAGATCGCGCTCGGGCGTCGTCCTTCAGACCATGGCGAAGAACGGTTTCATCAGCCCGGCGGTGGCGGCGTCGGCGAACCCGGCCGAGGTGCGAATTCAGCAAACCACGAATAACAACAGCGTACGCTATTTCACCGACTGGGCGCTTCCACAACTTGATCAGCTGATCGACCAAACAACCGAGCCGATCGACGTGTGGACGACACTTGATCCGGGTATGCAAGCTGCGGCTGACCGCGCAATCCACGCCAATGCGCCGGACGGCGCTCAGGGCGCGCTCGTGTCGGTCGACCGCGACGGCGCGGTGCGCGCGATGGTCGGCGGCAAGGATTATGTCGATTCGATCTACAATCGGGCAACCCAGGCCACGCGCCAGCCAGGGTCCGCCTTCAAGCTGTTCGTCTATCTCTCCGCGCTCGAGTCGGGGATGAAGCCAACCGACACGATCGTCGACGAGCCGGTGACCATCGATGGCTGGAGCCCGCGCAACTCCACACGCACGAATCTCGGCCCGGTGACCCTGCGTGAGGCATTCTCGCGCTCGATCAACACGATCAGCGCCAAGATCGGCCAGCAGCTCGGTTTCTCGACCATCGCCGACATGGC
>JBDTON010000056.1:0-11172 GCA_039933195.1 Sphingomicrobium sp.
ACGGGATAACCGCTGAAAGCATCTAAGCGGGAAGCCTCCCTCGAGATAAGGTATCTTTGAGCCGTGGAAGACCACCACGTTGATAGGCCGGGTGTGGAAGCGCAGCAATGCGTGGAGCTAACCGGTCCTAATTGCTCATTTCGCGCTTGAGAGTCCCACCATCATCGTCAGCTCTGCTGATGGCGATCGAAGATCTCAGCTAGATACGCCCAATACCAAGGTCGCACGATTTCTAGAACTGCTTTGCACCGTCACCATAGCTTGGTGACCATAGCGTCCGTGACCCACCCGATCCCATCCCGAACTCGGCCGTGAAACCGGACAGCGCCGATGGTACTATTGCTTAAGCAATGGAAGAGTAGGTCGTCGCCAGGCTTTGCTGGCGGTGTGGAGCAGAACCCATTCGCAATGTTCAAAAGCCGCTGCTGGCCATGCCGAGCGGCGGCTTTTTACTTTGGCGCGGGGTGGAGCAGCCCGGTAGCTCGTCAGGCTCATAACCTGAAGGTCGCAGGTTCAAATCCTGCCCCCGCAACCAGCAAAACAGCCGTCCTTCGGGGCGGCTTTTTTGTTGCCCAGCCGGGGCGCGTTTTTGCCTAACCCGGAATTAACCCACAAGCGTTAGCAACGCGGGGTGATCAGGCTTTGACTTGGGGGGCGAGCCGGAGTGGCGAGACATTGCCCGGAAATCGGG
Organism: Sphingomicrobium sp.; assembly: GCA_039933195.1. Lineage (GTDB taxonomy): Bacteria > Pseudomonadota > Alphaproteobacteria > Sphingomonadales > Sphingomonadaceae > Sphingomicrobium. Next base: position 692 of record JBDTON010000056.1, read on the forward strand.
AGCATCAGCGCTCAGCTGGATTTGCCCGAGCGCCTGCGTCTGTTCGACTTCACCGCCGACGATCTGGCCGTCGCCCGCAAAATGTGGGCGATCATGGAGCCCGATGCGCCGGCGATCTGTGCGATCCAGCTCAATCAGTGGCGCCGCTCGCTGGGTGAACAGGCCAATTTCGAGCGACGGAAGGAAGAGCGTGCGCTGCAATCGCGCATCGACGATCTGCGCAAGCGATACATGAAGCTCGACGAGCTTGACTGGGTGCAATCCGCCGAGCGCATCGTGGCGATCGCCTTTGCGGCCGACATCTCGCTGACCAGGATCCTGTCGATGGACAGCGCCGGCGCCGCGAAAACGCTGGAGAGCCTGTCGCTGCGTTACGATTGCTCGAAGGAAGAGCGCCAGCAAATCAACGACGTGTTCTTCCGCATGCGCTCGCTCGAATGCGACATCTACAGCAGCCTGTACACGGGCTACATGAGCTTCGACGCGCGCCTCCAGCGCGATCATCTCGCCGATGATTTCCGCCGCGGCGTCGGGCTGACCGTCGAAGCCGCGACCGAAGAAGGCGGCGCGCTGAAAGAGCAGGCGGTGCGCAGCGCGGGTTCCGCGCGCAATGTGCTCGGCAAGGTCTCGGAAGTTGCCGCTGCGGCAGAGCAATCGGCCGTGGCGATGCGCGACGCCGCTCAAGGGGCGGCAGGCCTCATCCGCGCAATCGAGGAAGTCAGTGACGAGGTCCATAGCTCGGCCGAGATCGCGACGCGCGCGGCGGCACAGGCGGCCGACGCCGTGGCGATGTCGGAAACCCTCTCGGCTCATGCGCGCTCGATCGAATCCATCCTGGCGATGATCCGCAATATCGCCGGGCAAACGAACCTGCTCGCTTTGAACGCGACCATCGAAGCGGCTCGCGCAGGCGATGCGGGCCGGGGCTTCGCAGTCGTCGCGCAGGAAGTGAAGAGCCTCGCCAGCCAGACAGCGCACGCGACCGACGATATCGCCGCCAAGATCTCCGCGATCCAGGACGCGACGCGTTCCGCGGTCGAGACCAGCACGTCGATCGAGGCGACGACGACCGAGGTGCAGAATGCCGCGGAGCGCATCCTCGCAGTCATCCGCGCCGGCGCGCAGACCGTCGGGACGATCGCCTCGGCGATCGACGAGACCGCGCTCACGGCCGATTCGATGTCGAACACCATCGCCTCTATCCGCGAGAGCACGGAGAGCGTGGCGACGGAAGTCGACGGAGTCGGTCGCGGCTTCGACCGGCTCGACGACCGCTTGAGCGCGCTCAGCGCGAGCGCGGGGGAATTCGCAGCGAAGGTCGCGGCTCAATAATTGTACGCGCGCTCGCCGTGATCGGCGATGTCCAGCCCCTCGCGCTCGGCGTCGCGGGCGTGCCGCAACGGCACGACCTGCTTTACGATTGCAAAGCACAACGCTGATCCGGCGGCAGACCAGCCGATCGCCACTCCAACCGCCGCGATCTGCGCCACCAGCTGATGGCCGAGCGCGTAGCCGGCTCCGCCATGGCCGCCAAGCGCGGGGAGAGCGACGACCGCAGTCGCGATTGATCCGGTGATGCCGCCCAATCCGTGAATTCCGAACACGTCGAGGCTGTCGTCGAGGCCCATGCGATTCTTCAACGAGCCGACGAAGCCGTAGCAAACCAAGCTTGCGAGAACGCCGAGCAGGATTGCGCCGATCGGTCCGCTTGCGCCCGCAGCCGGAGTCACCGCAACCAATCCCGCCACTGCCCCGGAGGCTCCGCCGAGCATCGACGGCTTGCCGGAGACGAGGCGTTCGACGGCCATCCAGGCAAGCAGACCCGCCGCCGGAGCAACGAACGTATTGACCATCGCGACCGCCGCGAGGCCGTTCGCCTCCAGCGCCGAGCCGGCGTTGAAGCCGAACCAGCCGACCCACAGCAGCCCGGCGCCGACCATCGTCAATGCCAGCGAGTGCGGCGGCATCGCTTCCTTCAAATGGCCGATCCGTGGCCCGGCGAAAAACACGCCCACGAGGCCCGCGACGCCCGAATTGATGTGCACCACGGTGCCCCCGGCGAAATCTATCGCTCCGAACTTGAACAGAAACCCTTCGGAAGCCCAGACCATGTGGGCCAGCGGCGCATACACAATGGTCAGCCACAGCAATGCGAACAGCATCATCGCCGAGAAGCGCACGCGCTCCACCAAAGCACCGATCACGAGCGCTGCGGTGATCGCCGCGAAGCTCATTTGGAAGGCGGCGAACACGAGCTCGGGGATGGCTTTGCCGCTAGTCCCGACCGGCCAGGCCGACGCGTCCGTCAGTCCCGCGAACCCCGCCTTGGACAGGCTTCCGATCAGTCCGTTGCCCCCGCTGAAGGCGAGGCTGTAATCCCACAGCACCCACGTCAGAATCGCGATCGCGGTGATGCCCAGGACCTGGCTCATCACCGACAGCAGGTTCTTCGCCCGAACGAGACCGCCGTAGAACAGCGCCAGTCCGGGGAGCAGCATCAACATGACCAGCGCGGTCGAGATCAACATCCACGCCGTGTCGCCGCTGTCGATGGTGAGCTGCCCCGCCATTTCGCCTCCGCTTGTGCTGCAGCGCACAAGCTAGCGAAGCGACCTCCGCGGGCCACGTGAAAGGTTCACATGGCGCGTCTTATTGGGTCGGCGGCTCCGGATGTGCGGCCTTCCACTCCATCGCCATGTGGACCCGGCGCTCGACTGACGGATGATCGTAGAAAATCAGCTCTTCGACGGCGCTCGGCCGCGGGTAGCGGTACTCAGCCGTCTTCACCAAGGCGCTCGACAGCGCATCCGGCCGGTTTTCGGTCCGCAGCGAATATTGGTCCGCCTGGGTCTCCAGTGTCCTGGAAAATGTGTTGAGCAACGGCAGTGCGATCAAACCGAGCAACGAGACGATGAACGTCAGCACTGGAATGCCGCGCGGGTCGCCAATCGCCGCCGTGCTTCCGAACGCGCGCGCAAAGCGTGGGAACAGGCGGTCGGCGAGCCAGAACAGCACCATTGCCAGTACGGAAAAGAACAGAATCCCCCACCACGTGTGCTTGAGCACGTAATGGCCGATCTCGTGGCCGGTGACCGCGCGGACTTCGTCAAGCGAGGCGTTCTTGAATGCAACGTCCGAGATGGCGACGCGCGCGGTGCTTCCAACACCGCCCGCGTTGGCGGTGAAATTGTTCGACTGGCGCGAGCCGTTGTACATGTAGATCTTGTTCGGGGGGATGCCCGCTCGACCGGCCATTTCGACGACCGCGTCGCGCACTTGTCCCGGCGGCACCGGTTCATATGTGTTGAACAAAGGCTCGATCACGACCGGAGCGAGCAGCATCACGAAGGCCAGCAGGACCGCAGCCAAGCCGCCCGACCACAGCCACCACCGCCTGCCAGTGCGGCTGATCAACCAATACACGCCGATGAAGAATACAGCGCTGACCAGCGAAGTGATCGCGATGCTGAGCGCACCTTGCCCGAGGAAATCGCCGAGCGGCTGGCTGGTGCGCCCATAGTTCTTTTCGCGCCACCAGTCGGAATAGATGGTCCACGGCAAAGTCAGCACCGAGGCGACAACGAAGTAGATGAGGCTGACGACGAACGCGCGAAGCGCCAGCCGCTTCTGGTCGAACGACCGGTCGAGCCGGTCGAGCAGACCCGAACGGACGATCACCCATGTCACGACCGCGGCGACGATCAGCGCCCACAGCAGCATCCATTCCTTGCCGACGGTGTAGTCATGCGCTTTCTGCAGCGCCGCAGGTCCCAGACTGTCGATGTAGCGCGCGGTCGCTGCGTTCGGGTCGAATGCCATGCCAAGCCCTCCTGAGTTTCGGCAGCGTAACAGCCGTTGGCGGGCGCGCAATGGGAACGACTGCCAGCGGCAGGCGATTGTCTGCAAATGGACAAGTCGGATCCGGTCCTGGCGCCGATGGAGGCGCTGCTCGCGGCCGAGCTGCCCGAGGGCAAAGGCTGGCAGTACGAACCCAAATGGGACGGCTTTCGCTGCCTCGCGCGCCGCGACGGCGATCAGGTCACGCTGACTTCCAAGTCGGGCAAACCGCTCGGCCGCTATTTTCCGGAAGTGATCGAGATGCTCGGATCCTAGCGCATCTCGTAGCCGGCAAGGCACTCAGCGACCCAGCGCCCGGCGGTCAAAGCGCTGAGATCGGTCGAATCGAGCGGCGGATCCCATTCGGTGAGGTCGATGACGCGCACGCGCGGATCGGCCGCAAGCCGGCGAACGGCGTAAAAGAAATCGTGCACCGCCATGCCGCCGGGCCGCGCGCCCGGCGCAGCGGGAAATTGCGAGCGGTCGATCACGTCGATGTCGCAATCGATAACCAGCGCATCGCAGTGGCTGACGTGGTCGAAAGCGCGATCGATCGCATGCGCAATTCCGCCCTTCCGCACGTCCCCCATCGTGATGACGAGGTTGCCCGCTTTGATCGCGTCCTCATGCATTGCCCGGCTGTTGGCGAAGCTCGCAAGCCCGACCTGGGCGATGTTCGCGCCCGGTAGCCCGTCAGCGAGCAGCGCGCGCACAGGGTTGCCGTTGCTCAGTCCCTGGTCGAGGTGGCGCATGTCGAAATGCGCATCGAGCGTGATCAGACCGATCTCGCCAAGGTCGCCATCCAATCCTAGCATGGCCGGACGAGTCACTGCATTGTTCCCGCCGACCAGCAACGTTAACGCATGCGCCTCGGTGCTCGCCGCGACCGCATCGCGGATGCGCGGTGTAGCGTCCTCGATGCTGAGGGCGGCGAGCTCGACATCGCCCCGATCGGCGACTTGGGTCGCGAGCTCGCGCCCGGTCTCGACGTCGTAGCGGCCGATGCGCTTTAGCGTTCGCCGCAGCAGGCCCGGAGCCTGATCGCACGCGCCGGGCGTCACCGACCCGGCTGCTAGCGGCGCGCCGAGGAGGCCAACCGGCGTCCTGCTCGTCGGTGACACCAGCAACTCGCTGAGGTTGGGCCATCCCGCCATGGCTTTGACCCTAACACTGCCGCTGTCCTAAGGCGAAGAGGGATGTGGGACCGGCTGCTCGTTGATTGCAATATCGCCACGCTCCAGGGCGTGGGACTTTCCCTCGGAATCATCGACAATGGCGCGATCGGAATCGCCGACGGAAAGATCGTTCGCGTCGGTAAACGCACCGAACTCGCCGGTTATCGCGCCAGGAAAGTCGATGCGCTCGGCGGAGCATGGGTGACCCCGGGCCTCATCGACTGCCACACGCACCTGATCTTCGGCGGCAATCGCGCCGACGAGCACGCCATGCGCCGCGCCGGAGCGAGCTACGAGGCAATCGCAAAGGCCGGAGGCGGAATTGCTTCGACCGTCGCCAAGACCGCGGCCGCGTCCGATGAGGAGTTGCTCGACCAAAGCCGCGCGCGCCTCCACGCGCTCATGGGAGGCGGTTGCACCACGGTGGAAGTAAAGTCCGGATACGGTCTCGACACGAACAGCGAGCTGCGGCTGCTCAAGCTGGCGAATCAGCTGGGACAAGGCGAGGCCATCCGGGTCGTGCCGACTCTTCTCGCGCTTCATGCGCTCCCCGCCAATCAAAGCGACCGCCGCGCCCATTTCGTGAGCGAGATCGTCGACAAGCTGATCCCGCAGGCCGCCAAGGCGAAGCTTGCCACCAGCGTCGACGCCTTTTGTGAGACCATCGCCTTCACCCCCGAAGAAGTCGACCGGGTCTTCAAGGCCGCGGCCGAGCACGGCCTTCGCGTGAAGCTCCACGCCGAGCAATTATCGAACCAGCACGGTGCCGCGCTCGCCGCCGAACATCGTGCGCTTTCGGCCGACCATCTCGAATATCTCGACGAGGCCGGGGCGAAAGCCATGGCGGATGCCGGCACGGTGGCCGTGCTCCTGCCAGGCGCCTTCTATGCGTTGCAGGAGGACCGCAAGCCGCCCGTAAACCTGCTCCGCGAGCACAAGGTGAGAATGGCGATCGCCACCGATTGCAACCCCGGAACCTCGCCATTGCTCTCGCCGACCCTGGCGATGAACATGGCGTGCACCCTGTTTGGCCTCACTCCCGAAGAAGCGCTCGCCGGAATGACGGTCAACGCCGCGCTCGCGCTCGGCCTCGGCGATCAGATCGGAAGCATCGCTCCCGGCAAGGCCGCGGACCTGTGCGTGTGGCGCATCGAATCTCTCGCCGAGCTCGGCTACTGGATCGGTCTTCCCGGCCCCGAACGGCGCATCTTCAATGGAGTCGACAGCTGAGCAGCATTGGTCAGATCGGGCGACGCGACAACAGCCGCCACATCCGCGCGCGGCGCGGGCGCGAGATCGTGGCGCAAAGCTGGGCCACCGAAGCGGCGGTCCGGATGCTGATGAACAACCTCGACGACGAAGTCGCCGAGGACCCGCAGAGCCTGGTGGTTTACGGCGGGATCGGCCGCGCCGCGCGCAACTGGGAGTGCTTCGACCGGATCGTCGAGACGCTGGAACGGCTGGAGGAGGATCAGACGCTGCTCGTCCAGTCAGGCAAGCCCGTCGGCGTGTTCCGCACGCACAAGGACGCTCCGCGCGTGCTCATCGCCAACTCCAACCTGGTGCCAAAGTGGGCGAACTGGGAGGTTTTCAACGAGCTCGATCGCAAGGGGCTCATGATGTACGGCCAGATGACGGCGGGAAGCTGGATCTACATCGGCACGCAGGGCATCGTCCAAGGCACCTACGAGACCTTCGCCGAGATGGGCCGCCAGCATTACGGCGGCGACCTCAAGGGTAAATGGATCCTCACCGCGGGGCTGGGCGGGATGGGCGGAGCGCAGCCGCTTGCGGCGGTGATGGCCGGGGCGCATTGCATTGCCATTGAAGTGCAGGAGAGCCGCATCGAGAAGCGCCTCGAAACGCGCTATCTGGACCACCGCGCTACGACTATCGACGAGGCGCTGCAGATCATCCGCACTGCGTCCGAGCCGACCAGCGTGGGTCTGCTTGGCAACGCGGCCGAGATCCTGCCGGAAATGCTGAAGCGCGGAATCCGGCCAGATGCTCTGACCGACCAGACCAGCGCCCACGATCCCGCCAATGGATATTGCCCGGCCGGCTGGAGCGTCGCGAAATGGCAGGAGATGCGCGAGCGCGATCCTGCCGCGGTTGCGGCGGCGGCGCGGCATTCCATCGCCAAGCATGTCGAGGCGATGCTCGCCTATCGTGAGTTAGGGGTGCCGACCTTCGATTACGGCAACAACATCCGCCAGGAAGCGAAGGATATGGGCGTCGCCCACGCCTTCGATTTCCCCGGCTTCGTTCCCGCTTACGTGCGTCCTTTATTCTGCCGCGGGATCGGTCCCTTCCGCTGGGTTGCGCTCAGCGGCGATCCCGAGGACATCTATCGCACGGACGCCAAGGTGAAGGAGCTGATCCCCGACGACCCGCATCTCCACCGCTGGCTCGACATGGCGCGCGAGCGGATCGCTTTCCAGGGTCTTCCGGCGCGGATCTGCTGGGTGGGACTCGGGCAGCGCCATCGTCTCGGGCTCGCCTTCAACGAGATGGTGCGCAGCGGCGCAGTGAGTGCGCCGATCGTCATCGGCCGCGATCACCTCGACAGCGGCAGCGTCGCTTCGCCCAACCGCGAGACCGAGAGCATGAAGGACGGCAGCGACGCAGTGTCCGACTGGCCGGTGCTCAATGCCTTGCTCAACACCGCGTCGGGCGCGACCTGGGTCTCGTTCCACCATGGCGGCGGGGTCGGCATGGGCTATTCGCAGCACGCCGGAATGGTGATCGTCGCCGACGGCACCGACGATGCCGCGCGCCGGCTCGAGCGGGTGCTGTGGAACGACCCCGGCACCGGCGTCATGCGCCATGCCGACGCCGGCTATGACATCGCGAGCGATTGTGCCCGCGAGATGGGCTTGGATTTGCCGATGGTTAGTTGAGATGCCTTATGGCAGCTTTCGACCCATTGCGGACGCTGACGGACCCGTTACCCTGCGCGAATGTTCACTGCCGCGCCGCTGCTACTTCTTCTGTCGGCTGCACAGCCATCGTCAGACGCGACTCACCGGTGTCACCAATATGATGGCGCCGTATTCAACGGACAGATCCGACAGTTAAGGTTGAGACGAAGCACGCCCCACGCTTGGAGCGCCGAAGATCCCTATTGCGACCGCCTGTTTTTTCCCGCGAAGCTCAGCCCAACTCTTGATCTGAAACTCGCGCGGCGCATCACCAACGCAGTGAATAGCCGTCGCGGGGACCACTTCGTAGAATTGGACGCGCGGGTGCGAATAAAATTGGACGCTGACCATTCCGGCGGCCTTCTCACGGTCGTGGCGGTTCAGCCTCGCCGCTAAGGGCGAACGTCAGCTTCCCACCCCAAGCAGACATTCGCGAAATGTCCGCTTTCGGCCCATTGCGGACACGCCCCTGCGTCTGCTCGAGACGATTCTAAATTCCGCCGGAATCTCCTGCATTGCTGTCCGTGGTTGTGTCATTAACGTCCTCGGACGACGACGGCTCGGGCGGTTTGGCAATGAGCTGCCAGTTTGACGCGAGCCTTGGATCGCCGCCTCTGAATCGGTAGCCGTCCTTAACCGTCCCCGGCGTCGGCGAGCGATGTAGCTGGCCATTCATCGCATCCTCAAACGCCGCACCAACGATGCTCCCCGTGCTGTATCCGATCCGCCGGACAGCTCCGTTATAGCTCGTCGCCTTGATGGCGACGCATGGAACCGAACACTCATCTAACTCAGCGGTAGTCCCATTATCATCGACCACTTCCAAGTGCTGTGCTCCGTCCCAAAATCCCGTATACCTGAATCGAATGACTGACGGGGCGGCGATGCCTTTCTTTCGATCATCATCCGAAATGGCACCGAGGTAACCGTAAAGCTCGCCTTCGCTGAAGTTGTAGTTGTGGGTGGCAACTGGTTGTGGATTGGCCGGAAGGTCGGTCGTTGTTAGATTCTCGTCGACATTCATTACGAGTTCGTTTTGCTCGTTCGCTAACGCAGTCTCGTAATTTGTCGCAGTTCCAGAGCTGGCATCGGAGCAACCCAATAAAAATGCTGATCCACAAACCGCGACTGCTAAACGCCTCACTTGAGCCTCCCCCATTGGGCCCGCCGAGCGGGGCGAGAAGGCGACACGTCGACGGCTTAGTCAAGTGCTTCCCAAGTTAGGCGCTAATGTCCGTTTCCACCCATTGTGGACATAGGACGCCGCGCTATCCTTCAAAGCATGGGCAGCGCGCCGGACAGAATGAACACGTCAGAAGCTATCGCTTCGACACGTAAGTGCGCGGAGGGCGGCGTGAACATACTTGGCGTAGACGGCTTCGTCGTTGTCCCTGACGGCTTCGTCGCCGCACTGGACTTGATGCTCGACGTCTCCGGGCAAAATCTCACCGCCGCCGAAGCAGCGGCAGAGGCTGAAAGCTTCGTTCGTTCAAAGGCGCGCCCCGATGTCGTTTGGGAGGTATGCGCGGACATTACCTAATGTCCGCTTTCCACCCATCCCTGTCACTAGCTGCGAGAGATTAGGTCAATGTGGACTACGGCAACATTTCCTGATTTCATCTGACCCGCTCGGTTCGTGACGGAGTGGGTCCATTGAGCAAAGTAACCGGTGAAGCTGCGAAGGTGGGTGACGACAAGCCCAAGGGGCTAACTGCAGCAATAATGGCGGCAGGCACCGCAGCCCAAAAAGCCCATCTTGAGGATGCGCGCGACAAGGCTGTCGCCCTTCAAGCGGAGGTTTTCAGCAAGGCAGCAACTTACGACAACGGCGTAATCCTCGCCGGATATGTCGCATTCTTCGCCCTGTGGGCGGGGTCAAACAAAGACGTCTCCCATTTGTGTCGCCTTGTTACCGTGGCACTCATGGGCACTTCCCTGCTTTGCTACATGGGCTGGCACATTCTCCAGATGCTTACCCGGCAAACCTATGAGTTTAAGCTGGCCAACGTCATGAAGCTCGTAGGCGACCCAAAGCGCTTCAATGAGGAATGGGCTAAGACTTTGATTGAGGAACAGAGGGCTATGGTGCGGATCATGCGCTTTTGGCCGTTCCTGTTTGTGCCGGCAGTAGGGCTTGGCTTCCTCGCGGGTGGGGTCCTCACCTACAATTCCCTCGCGGTTATTTTTGATTGGCCACAATTAGCTAACTAGCCAATCTGACGACCAAAAAGGAGGTTGAATATGGGCGGCATGACGCACGCACTTTGGGCGCTAAAAGAAATAAACGACGCCTATGAAATAGCATCCGCTGAAGGAGCTAGCGCGGATGGGGCGCTCTCGAAAATCCTTCCCAAGCTCCGGCAAGCGCAGAACGCTGCCGATGAGTCAGCCAAGAATGAGGACGAGTTGTACAGGGAGATTTGGCAGCTGAAGGAGGAGGTACGCCAGTTGAAGGAGCGGATCGATCGTCCGAACTCGTGACGATAGTCACCATAACGTCCGCTTTCCACCCATTTCTGCCGCCCAAAGGTCCGTGCTAGCCCGTGAC
>JBDTON010000057.1:0-6391 GCA_039933195.1 Sphingomicrobium sp.
GCGCCTGCAGCCGATCGCGGTAGCGGACGAAGCTGTCGCGTTCGGGAAGCATGTTGAACTGCATCGGGAACATGATCTGCGAGCCGACATAGACGTCGGCCGCGGTAAAGCGGTCGCCGCAGACGTAATCGCGAGCGGCGAACAGCTCGTCGAGAGCGGCCACCGCTCGGTCGAAATTGCCGTAGCCGAACATGCGCTCGCGCTCGGCGGGGACCTGCCAACCCATCGCCTGGTTTGAGACCGCCGCTTCGACGGGTCCGGCCGCGTAGAAGAACCACCGGTAATAATCGGCCTTTTCGTCCTCGCGCGGACCCAGGCCAGCGTTAGGGAAGACGTCGGCGAGATAGGCGCAGATCGCCGCGCATTCAGTGACGACATAGTCCTTGTGCTTGAGCGCCGGGACCTTGCCCAGCGGATGGATCGCCAGATAACGCTCGCTCCTCATCTCGTCGTACGGGATGATCTCCGTTTCGTACGGCTCGCCGACCTCCTCAAGCATCCAGCGGGCGATGCGGCCGCGCGATTGCGGGTTGGTGTAGAGGGTGAGGTCAGCCATTTTCGCGACTCCTGATTATCGGAACAAATCAAGAACTACGCTTATTGGCATGGGTTCTCAAGCTCAACCGCGCTCTCCTTTCTTCGGCGGCGCGGCGGCGGGCGTGGCGGCCGCCGGAGCAGCGGCGCTGCGCTCGGCGGCCGACTGATCGCGCGTCGCTCGGAATTCGCTGTCCGGGCTCCAGTTGGGCCATTCGCGCGAATTGGCGAGCCGCTCGCCGACGAGGTGCAGGAGATAGGCGTCCTCGGCAAGGCCGCGCAGGTCCCAGGTCGATGACCATTCGTCGTCGGGCTGGTGGTAGCGCCTGGCGGTGTAATCGGCCGCCAGCGCCTCGCCGCGCTTGATCCCTCCGTTAACCAAGTCATTGCCCGAGGAAAAGCTTATCGCCGGCACTCCGACTTTGGCAAACGAGAAGTGGTCGGAACGGTAGAATCCGCCGGCCTCAGGGTGCGGTTCGGGGGTGAAATAGCGGCCCTGACGCTTGCCCTCCGCGATAAGGTCGTCGAGCAGGTCGAGCCGGGCCGAACCCCGGATGCTGAAATTCTTTTCAGGCCCCCAGACGTTCATGGCGTCGGTGTTGAACACGCCCACCGTCCTAGCGAGCGGATAAAGCGGATGGGTCGCGTAATATTCCGATCCGAGCAGTCCCTTTTCCTCGGCAGTAACCGCGAGGAAAACGACCGAGCGGTCGGGGCGCGGGCCGCGAACGAAGGCGCGGGCCTGCTCGATGAGCAACGCGATCCCGGTGCCGTTATCGACGCCGCCGTTATAGATTTCGTCGCCATTGGCGTCGGGCTTGCCGATCCCGAGGTGGTCCCAATGCGCGCTATATATCACCGTCTCATCCGGATATTTCTTGCCGGGCAGAAGGCCGACGACATTGTGCGAAGTGATGGTCGCGACCTGCGCCTGAAAGTTTGCGCTGAGCGTCGCCTTGAGCGGGATTGGCTGGAAGTTGCGGTGCTTGGCCGCTTCCTTCGCTTGGGCGAAATTGAGGCCGGAGGCGGCGAAGATTTGCTCCGCCAGAGGCAGCTGGATCCAGCTTTCGAACGGCGTGTGCACCGCCGCTGCATTTTGCCGCACGATGTCGAACATGGTGTTGGTGTTGCTGTTCTTGACCGTGTTCCAGCCGTAGGACGCCGGGCCCGTCTCGTGGACCACCAGCACCCCGGCCGCGCCGCGGCGCGCGGCTTCCTCGTACTTGTACGTCCAGCGGCCGTAATAGGTCATTGCCTTGCCGCCGAAATTGCCTTCGCCGCCCTCGAAATCGGGATCATTGACGAGGACCACGAGTAACTTGCCTTTGACGTCCTGGCCCTTGAAGTCGTCCCACTGGCGCTCCGGCGCGGCGACTCCGTAGCCAACGAAGACCAACGGGACATTCGGCAGGTTGACGGCGGCCTGCCCGTTCATCGGCGAGCGGACGGCGATTTCATTGCCCTGTGTCAGCGGCAAAATCTGGCCGTTACCGAGGTTGACCGTGATCCCTGGTGTGCCAACGATCTCCGACTGCAGCAGCGGAACGATCTGAGTCCAGCTGCGCTTCCCATTGACCTGGTCGCCGCCCGGCTCGAGCCCGGCCGAGCGGAACTGGTCGATGATGTAATTGACCGTCTTCGCCTCGGCCGGCGTGTTGACTCCGCGGCCCTCGAAGGCGTCGGACGAAATCGTCTTGTCGATCTCCGAAAGCCGATATGGGCTGAAGGTGCCCATCGATGCCGCGGTCAGCGGAACGGCGGCCAGCGCAGTTGCACTCGCCGCGAGCCAGCGGAATGTCTTCACCTCTTTTCTCCCCAAAATGCACGGGCGTGCACTGGCCGCAAGGACGGCCAGCAAGCCAAAAAGTTGCAAGCGCCGTTAGTTAGTGGGTGGCCGCCTGGGAAGTGCCTTTACCCGACGCGACCGGCTGAGCGCTTGGGCCAATGCGGTAGCGATCGAACCAGCCGAGGATCGCGCTGGCTTTGGCCGCAGCCTGGCTCGGCCGCGCGGCGATCCCGCCGTGGCTCGCTCCGGGCACCTTCACGAAGGCCGTGGGAACGCCGCGCAGCTGCAGCGCCTCATAAAATTGCTCGGCCTCGCTGTCGGGCGTGCGATAGTCCTCGGCGCCTACGACCACGAGCGTCGGAGTCTTGACGTTGCCGACGAGGCCGAGCGGCGAGCGCTCCCAGTATCCCTGAGGATCTTCCCACGGCTTTTTGGCGAACCAATAGGGCGACAGGAAGGTTGCTATGTCCGAAGTCAGTCCGAAGCTTGCCCAGTCGATCACCGGTTTCTGGGTCGCCGCTGCGCGGAACCGGTCGGTCTTGCCCACGATCCACGCGGTCAGAACTCCGCCTCCCGAGCCGCCGGTCACGAATAAGTTGTTGGGGTCGACATGCCCGCTCGCGATCGCCGCGTCGACGGCGCTCATCAGGTCGTCGTAGTCGTGACCCGGATAGGCCTTGTCGATCTGGTTGGCGAACTCCTCGCCGTACGAAGTCGAGCCGCGCGGGTTGGTGTACAACACCAGGTAGCCGGCCGACGCGTAGAGCTGGTCGTCGGTCGAGAATTGCGGGCCGTAGGCGGCGAAGGGGCCCCCGTGGATCTCGAGGATCATCGGATAGCGCCTCGCCGGATCGAAATCGGGCGGAGTGACCATCCATGCGTCGATCGGGCGCTTGTCGTAGCTGGAGCTCACCGGCAGCTTCTGGATCTGCGCCATCGCTTTCGCGCCAAGCTGCTCGTTGAGGTGCGTCAGGCGCCGCACTCCGCCGGACGAGGATATGCCGATGTCTGACGGATGCAGCGGATCCCCGGCGGTGACCGCAACCGTGCCGTTCTTCGCAACGCTAAACTCGCCGCCGGCGTAGGGCCGATCGAGCCCCGCGCCGGTGATTCCGCTCGCGACCTCGCGGATGGAGCCGTCGAGACCGACCCGCTCCACCTTGTTGGTTCCGCGGTCCTCGACCAGCACGTAGATTGCGCGGCTGTCGGCCGACCAGACCGGGTCGCCGACCGAGCGGTCGAGCGAGCCCGTCAGCACGCGTTTGTCCGAGCCGTCGAGGTTCATGATCGACAGCTGGGCATTCTGGTAGCCGAGCTTGCGGTCATCGAAACCGACGAAGGCAATGTGGCGCCCGTCAGGGGCAACCGTCGGGGCATTGTCCGGACCGACGCGGTCGGTCAGCGCGACCGGCGCGCCGCCATCGATGCTCACCCGATAAATCTCGCTTTCGAGCGGCTCGCGCTCCCAATTCTTCGACAGATCGGCGCTGAACAGGATCGATCGGCTGTCGGGCGTCCATGACACGCGCCCGCCGGCGTGGGTCGCGCCGAACGTCAGTTGCGTGGGAGCGCCGCCGTCCGACGGAACCCAGAAGATTTGGTAGTAGCCGGGCTTCACATAGCCGTCGTCGTCGGTGCGGTAGGTGACCGCGTCGATCACCTGCAGCGGATCCGCCCACTTGGCGCCCTCCGGCTTATGAGGCGCCTTGCCGAGCTTCGGTCCTTCGTCCGCAACGAACATGGTGTAGGCGATGCGCCGAGCGTCGGGCGACCAGGCGATCGCTCCGGGGCTGTCGGGAAGGCCCGTGATCCGCGCGCTTTCGCCGCTCGTCATCCAGCGCACGTAAAGCTGCGGGTTGCCGCCTTCCGCTGCGACGTAGGCTAGGCGCGTCCCGTCGGCCGACCAGCGGGGCGAGAAATAAGAGCCGGGGCCGGCAAGCAGCGGGCGCTGCTGGCCCGTCGCGACATCGACCAGCCAGATGGTCGGCCGTGACTTGTCGGTCATGATGTCGTTGGACTTGCGCACATAGGCGATGGTGCGTCCGTCCGGGCTGATCTGGGGATCGGTCGCAACCTCGAGGTTGAACAGGTCGCCGCCGGTGAAATAGCGCGTCGGACCGGCCGCCGGCGCGGCGACGGCGGGTGCGCTGAGCGCGGAGGCGGCGAACAGGATCGACAGCGGCGAAAGCGCAAGTTTCATGCAATAGCTCCCCTCCGGGTGAATGACCGCAGGATTCAACTTTCGCGCGCACTCGGCAAGCTCCGAAACGACTGTCCCAGCGACCAGCGAAAAATGCTAAGGCGCCATCACTCGCCGGCGGAACAGCTGGGTGTACCGCGTGACGTCCGCAAACGGATCAGGAAAGGCGCTGCAATGGCGAAGATTCTCTGCGTCCTCTACGACGACCCGATCGATGGATATCCAACGAGCTATCCGCGGGACGACCTGCCGAGCGTTGAACGCTATCCTGATGGACAGACGCTTCCGACCCCCAGCGCCGTCGACTTCAAGCCAGGCCAGCTGGTGGGGAGCGTTTCGGGCGAACTCGGGCTGCGCAAGTTCCTGGAAGCGGCTGGGCACCAGCTCGTCGTCACGTCGGATAAGGACGGTGAGGATTCAGAGTTCGAGCGCGAGCTCGTCGACGCCGACGTCGTCATCTCGCAGCCTTTCTGGCCCGCCTATCTGACCGCCGAGCGAATCGCCAAGGCAAAGAACCTCAAGCTTGCGATCACCGCGGGCATCGGCTCCGACCACGTAGACCTGCAGGCGGCGAGCGTAGCTGGGATGACGGTCGCCGAGGTCACCTACAGCAACTCGATCAGCGTGTCGGAGCATGTCGTGATGATGATCCTGTCGCTCGCCCGTAACTATCTCCAGTCATGGGACCTGGTGAAGGCAGGCGGCTGGAACATCGCCGATTGCGCCGCCCGCTCTTACGACATTGAGGGAATGCACGTCGGGACGGTGGCGGCAGGAAGGATTGGCTCGGCCGTGCTCAAGCGCCTGAAGGCGTTCGACGTGCACCTTCATTACACTGACCGGCACCGGCTCCCCGCCGAGGTCGAGCACGAACTCGGCGTAACCTGGCATGAGTCCGCGGCCGACATGGTGCCGCACTGCGACGTCGTGACGATCAACGCCCCGCTTCACCCCGAAACCGAGAATTTGTTCGACGAGAAGATGATCGCGCGGATGAAGCGCGGTGCCTATCTGGTGAACACGGCGCGCGGCAAAATCGTCAATCGCGATGCCGTCGTCCGGGCTCTCCAAAGCGGACAGCTTGCGGGTTATGCGGGTGACGTCTGGTTCCCGCAGCCGGCGCCGCGCGACCATCCGTGGCGCACGATGCCCAATCACGGAATGACACCGCACATTTCCGGCACGTCGCTGTCGGCGCAGGCGCGTTATGCCGCCGGGACTCGCGAAATCCTCGAATGTTTCCTGGATGGCCGACCGATACGCGACGAATATCTGATCGTCGAGGGAGGTAAGCTCGCTGGGGCCGGAGCGCACAGCTATAGCGAGGGGGATGCGACACGCGGGTCGGAAGAAGCGGCGCGTTTCAGCGCGCGCGAAGCGACTCCAGCGAAGTAAGAAAAAGGGTCGCCCGGTGGGTGGCCCTTTCGATGTCTATTCGGCTTCGGACGCGCCCGCTTTGCGCTTGGCGGGCGGTTTGGCCGCAGCCTTGGTTGCACCCTTGACGCTGCCTTTCGCCTTCGTCGGCTTGGGCGCCGCTGGAGCGATCTCGAACGCCGGGGCATTGTCCTTGATGCGGACCTTGACTTCGCCGCCGTTGACCAGCTTGCCGAACAGCAATTCCTCGGCGAGGGGCTGCTTGATCTTCTCCTGGACGAGGCGGCCCATTGGGCGCGCGCCGTAGAGCTTGTCGTAGCCGCGCTCGGTCAGCCACTGCCGCGCCTCATCGTCGAGGTCGATGTGCACGTTGCGGTCGGCCAGCTGCAGCTCGAGCTGGAGGATGAACTTGTCGACCACCCGGGCGACCACCGCCGGAGGGAGGTAGGAGAAGGGCACGATCGCATCCAGCCGGTTGCGGAACTCGGGCGTGAACA
>JBDTON010000058.1:0-7406 GCA_039933195.1 Sphingomicrobium sp.
ACTTGTCTAGGGACTTACCTATCCTTAAGAGAGCTTTAATGAATTTGGACCCGCGCCATGTTCTGGAACGCCTCTGCGTCGAGCGCGGCGAGGATTTTGCCGGCCTGTCGCGTATGCTTGGCCGCAACGCGGCCTACGTTCAGCAGTTCGTCCGGCGCGGAGTCCCCAAGCGCTTGAAGGAGGAGGAGAGACGCAAACTTGCGCGCTATTTCGCGGTTCCGGAGGCGATTCTCGGCGGTCCGCCCGAGGAGGTCGCGGTCAATGGGCTGGTCAGCGTCAAACGCCATCCGGTCAGCGTTTCGGCCGGCCCCGGCGCAATCGTCACGGAGGAGTTGGGAAAAGCCTATTTTGGCTTCGACGAGCGATGGCTGAAAACGCTCACATCGACTCCTTGGGAACGGCTTTCAATCGTTCGCGTGGAAGGCGATTCGATGGCTCCGACACTCGGTCACGGCGATGACATCCTGGTTGATGTCGGCGACGGCATTGAGCGGCTCCGCGACGGAATCTATGTGCTTCGAGTTGACGATGCGTTGTTGGTGAAGCGGCTGGCGCTTCACCCGATGCGGCGCCGCGTGACGGTTCAGTCCGACAATCCAGCCTATCCCGACTGGCCTGACTGTGCCCTCGACGAGATCAACTGCATCGGCCGCGTAATCTGGTCCGGACGGCGGGTGATTTAATCGGAACGCCGGCGATCGATCAGCCAGGTGGCGACGGCGAGCAGGGCGCCCGCGGCCGTCCCGATGAGGGTGCCTTTCAGCGGGTTGCCGATCGCAAGGCCGCCCAGGAATCCGAGGAGGATGCAGATGGTGAGGAAGCATCCTCCTGCGCGACTGCTACGGCTTTGCATGTGGGCTCCTCATGGCAGAGCGCCCCGTGTTACGCCACACCACCGGTTCATCATGGTCAACGGCTTGTTGACGACGCTTGTCCGCAGTCGCGAAACGGGCGGACGACTAAGGAGTGGGCATGGACTCGCCCTTCATCCACGGCCGCCTGGCGCTGGCCGACGCGTCCGATCTCATGGAACGCTATGGCGACGACGCCGGCTTCGAAGCTGCCGCCCGCGCCGAGCGCAGCCGCGATGACGGCAATGTCGCGCGTTTCTGCCACTGGCGGCAGATCGAACGCGTGATCGCGACTTTGAGCTGTGATGAGGTTCGCGGGTCGGTCCACTAAAGCTCAAGTTTTTTCAATAGGATGGAGTGCTCCGCGAAAGCGCCCGAGTGCCGCTCTTCGTACTAGCGCCGTTCAGGAGCGGTAGCTAAGGCTGATCGCGAATGTGCGGGCGGGGTTCACCGGGGCGGGCCGCGCGGCTGCTGAGCGCGGCCGCGGCCTTCACGCTCGCGTCGGCGGGCGGTGCGGCGCAAACTGCCGCGCCGCAGCCTCTGCCTCCGCCGCCGGATGCCGCCGAGCTCGACCCTTCCGCACCGCTCGACCCGCTTCCTGGGCTCGGCGTTGACTGGCCTGATCTCAAGGCCACGGACACCACCGCGCCGATTTCCGTTCCGTCCCCGGCAACGGCTCCGGCGCCGGCATCCAATGAGAGCGCAAGCCAGGTCCGCTATACCTGGATTCTCGAAGGTTTGGGGAGCCTCGGCGGCGCCGAGGACCTGCTCAAGGCGTTCCGGCAGCAATCGGCGTTAGAGGCGGATCGTAAGGACCCGGCCAATGCGGCGCAGATCGGCCGTCGTTCGCGCGCCGACGCAGATTTGCTCGCTGAGCTGCTGCGCAGCCAGGGTTATTATGACGCCGTGGTCGAGCCGCGCACCGAGCGCGTCGCCGGCGGGCTGCAGGTCGTGCTCGCTGCCGATCCGGGACAGCAATACCGCTTCGCATCGGTCGAGTTACCCGGCATCGAGGCGGCTGGTGAGGACGCGATCAAGCTGCGTCAGGCGTTCGCAGTAAAGGCCGGCGACCCGGTCATCGCGCAGGACGTGATCGCCGGCGGAGCGGCGCTGACGACCGCGCTGGGCCAGGACGGTTTCGCCGGGGCGAAGCTCGGCGACCAGCAGGTCGAGATCGACCACCGGACGCACCTGGCGACGCTGTTGCTGCCGGTAAATCCAGGTCCAGTCGCCCGGTTCGGCGCGATCCACGTCAGCGGCCGCCCGCCGTTCAGCGCCCGGCACATCGCGACGATCGCCCGTTTCAGGCGCGGCGATATCTTCAAGCGATCCAAGATCGAGGACCTGCGCCGGGCGCTGATCGCGACCAGCCTGGTGTCGGTCGCCGAAATTCAGCTCGAGCCCGTGGACGGCGGCCGAACGGTCGATCTTGCGGTCCGGCTGGAGCCCGCGCCGTCGCACACCATTGCGGGCGAGCTCGGCTACGGAACGGGGCAGGGCGCCCGTGTCGAGGCGAGCTGGACGGACCGCAATTTTTTCAATCCTGAAGGCGCGCTGACCTTGCGCGGGGTCGCTGGCACCAAGGAGCAATTGTTGGCGGTGCAATTCCGCCGCAACAACTTCCTGCAGCGCGACCAGGTGCTCAACCTCCAGGCCTCGGCGGGGCACCAGAAATTCGACGCCTACGAAGCCAAGACGGTCCTGCTCTCGGGCAACATCGAGCGGCAAAGCAACTTTATCTGGCAGAAGAAGTGGACGTGGACCTACGGCGCCGAGCTGCTCGCCACCGACGAGAACGGCGCCTTCGACACCACCGGCGTCAAAGCGACCCGTACCTTCCTCATTGCCGCGCTTCCGCTCAGCCTCGGCTATGATGGAAGCGACAACCTGCTCGACCCATCGCGCGGATTCCGCCTCAGCGGGCGACTCAGCCCCGAGATTTCGGCGCGCGGGGGGTATTTCACATATGCCCGAGCGCAGATCGACGCGAGCGCCTACCATCCGGTATCGGACCGCGTGGTCGCCGCCGGCCGAGTGCGGTTGGGAACGATCGTGGGGGCGAGCAATTTCGATCTTGCCCCGTCACGACGCTTTTATTCGGGCGGAGGCGGTTCGGTGCGCGGCTACGGCTATCAGCAACTTGGCCCCAAGGACATGGACGGCGATCCCATCGGCGGCCGGGGGCTTGCCGAATTTGGCTTGGAAGCGCGCATCCGCCTGAAGCGGTTCGGCGGCAATTTCGGCGTGGTGCCCTTCTTCGATGGCGGGTCGCTCAGCGAACGGGGTCTTCCGGACTTCCGCAACTGGCGTTTCGCCGCGGGCCTCGGGCTCCGCTATTATTCCAGCTTCGGGCCGATCAGAATCGACGTCGGCGTACCGCTCAACCGGCAGAAGGGCGATGGCCCGATCGCAGTCACCGTCTCGCTCGGACAGGCGTTCTGAGCGTGGCCCGGGCCGCCATCGCAACCGAAGGCGGGGCGCCGCCGCCGAGACGATTGCGCCGCGACTGGAAGTGGCGGCTTCTGAATGAGCTGTTCGCGGCTTTTGTTGCCCTGCTCTTTCTCCTCGCCGTGGCGCTCGTGTTGCTCGATACTGCACCCGGGCACCGCTTCATCGTCGACAGGATCGCGCGGTTTGAAACGGCGACGGGTCTCAAGGTGCGGATCGGGCGCATCGACGGATCAATTTTCGGCAAGTCGCAACTCCGGAACGTCGCTGTTTCCGACAAAGGTGGGATCTTCCTCACTTCCCCCAACATCAAGCTCGATTGGGCGCCGGGTGCATGGCTCGCCAACAAGCTGTCGATCGAGAGCGCGATCGCCGAGCGGATGACGCTGATCCGCGTACCCAAGCTCAAACCGAGCACAAAGAAGGGGCCGATCCTGCCCGGCTTCGACATCCACGTTGGCGAGTTGCGCGTCGACCGGCTCGACGTTGGACCGCAGGTCGGCGGGGTAGCCCGCAGCGGGAGCCTGCGCGGCAAGGCCGACGTACATAGCGGGCGAGCTCTGGTCGAGCTGGTCGCGGTGATGAACAATGGTGGCGACCGGGTGGCGTTCCACCTCGATGCCGAACCGGATCGCAACAAGTTCGATGTAGCGGCGCACGTGCTGTCGCCGGCGAACGGGCTCGTGCCGGCGATCATCGGCACGAAGCGCGCGATCACTCTGGACCTCGGCGGGAAAGGTAGCTGGACGCGCTGGCGGGGAAGGGCGGCGCTCGACCTCTCGGGCCGGCCGACGGCGCGGCTGGCGCTGGGCGTCGATAGCGGGCGATACCGGCTCGCGGGCCAATGGGCGCCGGCACAATTCCTGACTGGCAGGTTCCACCGCCTGACGACGCCGCTCGTGAACATTCGCGGTGACGCGACCTTCAAGGCGCGGATTCTCGACGGGCAGCTGATTGCCGGCTCGCCCGAACTGCGAGCCGTCGCGAGGGGTTCGCTCGATCTCGCGAGCAACCGGTATCAGGGTCTGCGGCTCGGGATCGACCTGTTGAAGCCTCAGGCGCTCTTCCCCAACATGACGGGCAAGAGCGTGCGCATGGTGTGGACCCTCGATGGACCGTTTGGCAGCGCCGATTTCTCATACCGCCTGACTTCGCCCCACGTTCAGTTCGACGACAACGGCTTCGACGAGCTGCGGGCTGAAGGCCGGGGCCGCCTGGGGCCGTGGCCGCTGCGTGTGCCGATCCGCTTGAGCGCGCGAAACATCACCGGGGTCGGCGACGTCGCCGGAGCGATGCTAGCCAACCCGAAGATCGAAGGATGGCTGACGATCACGCCCAAGCTCGTCCGCGGCGAGGACTTGAAGCTGACCAGCGCCAAATGGAACGGCAAGCTGTCGCTTTTGATCGACCTCGTCACGGGCCGCTTCGAGGTGCTGCTGTCCGGCGCCATGCAGCGTTATTTGATCCCAGGCCTCGGAATCGTTGATGTTATCACCGACCTTAGGGTCGTCCCTGGAGACAACAACCACGGTTCGCATGTCGTCGGCACCGCGAAAGCCTGGGTGCGGCGGCTCGACAATGGTTTTTTCCGCGACCTCACCGGGGGATTGCCGTCGCTGACGACGAACCTGGAGCGGGGCAATGACGGCATCGTCCATTTCACCAACCTGCAGCTCTACTCGCCCAAGCTTCGGCTGGCGGGTGCGGGGCAGCGATTCCGCGACGGCACGTTCCACATCGTCGCCGCGGGCCGGCAGTCGAAATACGGGCCGGTGAAGATGATCCTTGACGGCCACATCGAGCGGCCGCGGATCGACATGATCCTCGACCGGCCCAACGATGCGCTCGGAATCCGCGCGATGCATCTGCTGCTCACGCCGACGGCGGCCGGTTTCGACTATCGCGCAAGCGGCGGATCGAAACTGGGACCGTTCACAAGCAACGGCCGCATTCTCCTGCCGCACGACGCGCCGACGGTGATTGCGATCGCCTCGCTCGACGCCGGCGGCGCGCATGCGTCGGGTAATCTCCGTTCCGATCCGGGCGGGTTCAACGGTCGATTGACCCTTGCCAACGGCACGCTTGGCGGAACGCTCGACTTCTCGCCCGCCGGGCAGGCGCAGCGCATCGACGCGCATCTCACTGCCAACGGGGCGACATTCCCCGGATCCTTCGCCGTGCGCAGCGGCCGCGCCGACGGGATCATCATTCTCGCCGACGAACGTACGACCGTCGACGGCGTGGTTGACGCGCGGGGCATCGACTTCAGCGGTGTCTCGCTGGCGCGGCTGACGGCCAACGCCAAGCTGGTCAATGGCAGCGGACAGGTGCGCGCGGCCTTCGCCGGGCGGCGCGGCTCGGCGTTCGCCTTCTCCACGCTGGCCGACGTGTCGCCCGACATCATCCGGCTCACCGGAAGCGGCCGGATCGAGCGCCAGCCATTGGTGCTCAATCAAGCGGCGGTGCTGACCCGCTCCGGCGACGGCTGGGAGGTCGCGCCGACGAGTCTCAGCTTCGCCGGCGGTACGGCGATCGTCTCGGGGCGCAGCGGCTCACGTCCGGAAGTCCACGCACAGGTCCGGAGCATGCCGCTCGAAGTGCTCGATATCGCCTGGCCCAAGCTCGACCTCTCGGGCTCGGCGACGGGGCGTCTCGATTACGCCTGGAAAGGCAATCGCAACGGCCGACTCGATCTGAAGGTGCGCGGTCTCAGCCGCGCCGGCCTGGTGCTCGCCTCCAAGCCGATCGACGTCGGCGTCGCGGCCATCGTCAACGGCAATCAGGCGGCGTTGCGCGCGGTTGCGGCGAGCGACGGGCAGATTGTCGGCCGCGCACAAGGGCGGTTCGCGCCGATGGGCAGCGGGCCACTGATGACCGAGCTGTTGAATGCGCCTTTGTTCGCGCAGCTGCGGTATGCCGGCCCCGCGGATACTCTGTGGCGCCTGACCGGCAGCGAAGTCCTCGACATGTCGGGGCCGCTCGCGGTCGGCGCGGATATCGGCGGCCGCTGGGCCAATCCGGTGATCCGCGGCTCGCTTCGTACGCAAAATGGTCGGCTCGAAAGCCAGGTTACTGGCATGGTCATCACCAACGTTGCCAGCCAGGCGCGCTTCTCCGGGCCGCAGCTGATCTTCAGCCAGATATCGGGCAGCACGCCTGGCGGCGGTTCGGTTGCGGGCAACGGAAGCGTGACCTTCTCAGGGGGCCGGACGGCGCTCAACCTGTCTTTCAACGTCAATCAGGCGCTTCTGCTCAATCGCGACGATGTTGCCGCGCGCGTTACCGGGCCGCTCCAGATTCGCTCGGGCGCGCAGGGCGGCACGATTTCGGGAGACCTCAAGCTCAACAAGGGGCGCTTCCAGCTGGGTCGCGCCAGCTCGGCGGCCGCCGTGCCGCAACTTAACGTGCGCGAGCACGGGCTCGATCCCGAAGAGGTCATCGAAGCTGCCGAGATCCATCCGTGGAAATTGGATCTCAAGATCGCCGGCAGCGAGCTGCAGGTGGTCGGGCTGGGGATCAACAGCCGCTGGACGACGAACCTCCAGGTCGGTGGTTTCGCCGACGCGCCGCGCTTCACCGGCCGGGCCGAGCTGGTTCGCGGCGATTACGATTTCGCCGGACGCAATTTCCGGCTCGATCGCGGTACGATCCGCTTCCTCGGCGAAAGTCCGGTCGACCCACAGCTCGACATCCGCGCGTCGGCGCAGGTCCAGGGGCTCGACGCGAACGTGCTCGTCCAGGGAACGGGGCTCAAGCCCGAGATCACTTTCGCCAGCACTCCGCCGCTGCCGCAGGACGAACTGCTCTCGCGCATCCTGTTCGGGACCTCGATCACCAACCTGTCCGCGCCGGAAGCGCTACAGCTGGCCTCGGCGGTTGCCGCGCTTCAGTCGGGCTCGGGCAGCCTCGATCCGATCAATGCCTTGCGAAAAGCGGTTGGGCTCGATCGGCTGCGGGTCGTTCCCGCCGACATTGCGACGGGACAGAAGACCGCCATCGCCGCAGGCAAGTACATCACGCGCAAATTGTTCGTCGAAGTGGTCACCGACGGCCAGGGCTATTCCGCGACGCGCGTGGAGTATCAGATGACGCGCTGGCTCTCGCTGC
>JBDTON010000059.1:0-2995 GCA_039933195.1 Sphingomicrobium sp.
GCCTCGGGCAAGCGAGCATTAGGCCGATGCGGTTGGGACGACTCGGCCGACGCATTCGCCGAGGCCGATCCGGATAGCGCCTTCGGCCTCGCACCACGCGCGGAGGGTCACTTCGTCGCCATCCTCGAGGAAGCTGCGCGTTTCACCGCTCGACAGCTGCACGGGCTGCTTGCCGCCGCGGCTGATCTCGAGAAGCGAGCCCAGTCCCTGGTCGCTGTCGGTCGAAAGCGTGCCCGTCCCGATGAGGTCGCCGGGCTGAAGGTTGCAGCCGTTGGAGCTGTGATGAGCGACGATCTGCGCCGCGCTCCAGTACATCGCCGAATCCGCCGATCCGCGCGAGAGCACCTGCGGGGGCACGCCTTCCGCGCGCATCCGCTCGGTCGAAAGCGTGACCTCGAGCTGGATTGCGAGCGCTCCGTCTTCGCGATCGGTCGGATCGTCGAGATAAGGCAACGGCTGCGGGTCGCCCGGAGGCCGCGGCGGCATGGCCTTGTGGAAAAGTGCCAGCGCCTGCGGGCTCACTACCCACGGACTGACGCTGGTCAGGAAATTCTTGGCGAGGAACGGCCCCAGGGGCTGATACTCCCACGCCTGGATATCGCGCGCCGACCAGTCATTGAGCAGGCACAAGCCGGCGATATGCTGGCTCGCTTCGCCGATGGGAATCGGGTGCCCGAGCTCGTTGCCACGGCCGATCCAGAGGCCGAGTTCGAGCTCATAATCGAGGCGTCGGCTGGGCCCGAACTCGGGAATATCCGCATCTTCCGACTTGCGCTGACCATTGGGGCGGATCACCGGCTCGCCCGACGCGCGGACCGAGCTAGCCCGGCCGTGATAGCCGATCGGCGCATATTTATAGTTGGGAAGCAGCGGGTTATCGGGCCTGAATTGCTTGCCGACATTGGTCGCGTGATGAATGCCGACATAGAAATCGGTGTAATCGCCGATCAGGCAGGGTACGTGCAGGCGCACCTCACTGTGGCCGATCAGTTGCGCCTCGACGTCGTCACGGTAGCGTTCGTCCGACAGCAGCTCGGAGAGGCGCAGGCGCAGCTCGCGGTGCGCCTGCGGACCGCGCGCGAGCCACGCGTTCAGCACCGGCTGCGACAGGTCCTCGCGCCAGCCCTCATCGAGCAGATCGGCGATCGCCGCGAGGTCGAGCACATAATCGCCGATCGCGACTCCCGGGCGGCGGCGGCCCTTCGCTTCCGAGAAGATCCCGAGCGGCAGGTTTTGGACCGGAAAATCGGTTCCCGCGGCAGCACTGGCGACCCAGCTGACCCGTGTGGGATCGAGCGTTTCGTCGCTCACGGCAGCCGCGCCTTCGGAAAGCCCGACCACGCCGCGTCGTAGTCGGGCTGCGCGCGTTCAAGCGCCCATTGCGTCGGGCGAAACGGCCAGCAGGTTTCAAGCATGAATGCCATCGTCCCGGCGATCTTCACCGGCTTCAGCTCGGCCTCGCTCGCCTTGCGCCAGCTGTCCAGGTCGGGGCCGTGGCCGCTCATCAGGTTGTGCAGGCTAAGGCCGCCGGGCGCGAAGCCTTCGGCCTTCGCGTCATAGGCGCCGCTGATCAAGCCCATCGCCTCGCTCATCACGTTGCGGTGGAACCATGGAGGCCGGAAAGTGTCCTCGGCGACCATCCATCGCGGGGGGAAAATGACGAAGTCGGCGTTGGCGCGGCCGGGGACGTTGCTGGGGCTGGTGAGGACCGTGAAGATCGACGGATCGGGGTGGTCGAAACTGACCGTGCCAATCACGTTGAAGTTGCTGAGATTGTAGCGACAGGGCGCATAGTTGCCGTGCCACGCGACCACGTCGAGGGGCGAATGGCCGAGCGTCGTGGACCAGAGGCGCCCGAGATATTTCTGAATGATTTCGGTCGGCTCTTCGCGGTCTTCGAACCAGGCGACCGGCGCTTCGAAATCGCGGGGGTTGGCGAGACCGTTGGAGCCGATCGGCCCCAGCTCGGGCAAGCGGAACGGAAGCCCGTAATTCTCCGCGACGTAGCCGCTGGCCTCTCCTTCGAGCAGCTGGACGCGGAATCTGACGCCGCGCGGTACGATCGCGATCCAACCGGGCGCGACCTCGACTCGGCCCAGCTCCGTCTGGATTTCGAGCGCCCCTCGTTGCGGAACGATGACCAGTTCGCCGTCGGCGTTGACGAACACGCGCCGGTCCATGCTCCGGCCCGCGCGGTAAAGGTGCACCGCGCAGCCTTCGAGCTCCTCGGGACGGCGGGCATCCAGCATAGTCACCAGTCCGTCGACGAAATCGGCGTCTTGCGGCAGGTCAGCGGGCGGATCCCAGCGCAGCCGGTTCGGGGCCAGCGGCGCAGCCGAAGGCTGGGCCCCAAACAAGGGCGCGCCTTCGTACGCTGCAAAAGGCGGGTGGTCGGCCGTGGGCCGCATTCGGTACAGCCAGCTGCGGCGGTTCTCATGCCGCGGCGCGGTGAACGAACTTCCGGACAGTTGCTCGGCGTAAAGCCCGAACGCAGGCCGTTGCGGGGAATTACGGCCCTTGGGAAGCGCGCCTTCGACGGCCTCGCTTTGGAAATGGCCACCCAGACCCGTCATATAATGAAACGCGCGCGTCATCCGCCTGCGCGTTACTGTTTCGCCTCCCGAAACTCAAACGGGCGCGGCACCCAAGAGCAACCGCGCCCGCGCGCAAGCAGGGACTCGCAACCCGCCTGCGTCAATTCGTGAGGAAACGCCTCAGCCGTGGTTGACGTTGACGTCGATCTTGTCGGGGACGTTCACATTGGTCCCGCCAAAGCCGAGCTGACCGCGGAAAAGGAACAGCAGAACCAGAACCACGATGATCAGCAGGACCACCGCCAGGACTCCGCCACCGCCGCCGCCGCCAGTCTCGACAATGGTCGTGCGTTCACGCTCGACATTATCGTCGCGATCATTGTCGGCCATGGAAATTCTCCCTGTCTCACCTGTTGTGGTGGCGAAACGAGCCGGTGCGGATGCGGTTCCGAACGAGAGGA
>JBDTON010000060.1:0-11400 GCA_039933195.1 Sphingomicrobium sp.
TGGTTGAGCTCGATCTCGCCCGGCATCCCACGTCCCACGTCCCGCCCGCGAATGTGCGCCGTGAGACCTTTCCCATCGCCCGGCCGGATCGCCGACCCGATTTCCAACTTCACGCGCTCGGCGGTGCCCTCGCCGATCAGCAAATTGTAGTTCCGCCGCACGTAGGATGCGATCGCCTCGTCCATCTTATCGCCGCCAACGCGCGCCGAGCGGCAGAGCGCCAGGCCCTGAAGCGAAATCACGCCGACTTCCGTGGTGCCGCCGCCGATGTCGACGACCATCGATCCGACCGGCTCCGCCACCGGCAGCCCTGCGCCGATCGCCGCAGCCATCGGCTCTTCGATCAGCGAGACGCGGTCGGCTCCGGCGTTGCTCACCGCGTCGCGGATCGCGCGGCGCTCGACCGAAGTCGCGCCGGACGGGATGCAGATCACGACCTCCGGTCCGCGCGAGAAGCGGCTCGGGCCGCCATGCGCCTTGCGAATGAAATGCTTGATCATCTCCTCGGCGACTTCGAGGTCGGCAATGACACCCGACCGCAGCGGGCGGATTGTTTTGATATTCTCCGGGGTCTTGCCCATCATCAGCTTGGCATCGTCGCCGATTGCCCGCACTTTGCGGACTCCGTTGATCATCTCCATAGCCACCACCGAGGGCTCGCTGGTGATGATGCCAGTGCCTCGGACATACACCACGGTGTTGGCCGTACCGAGATCGATCGCGATGTCCCGCGAGGAGAAATTAAACAATGATCGCACGGCTGACCTCCCCGGCCTAAGAATCGGGAATTCAAAGGCTTAGGCTGTTCTCGGAAGGCGTCACTACGGTTAATCGCCGTTAAGCACGGGGCGTGGGTTTATTGCGTTGAGGCGACACCAGTCAGACGTGATCGGCCGCGACGAGATAATTCAGCCGCACGTCATCGCTAAGGTGCAGCCCGCGCGCCGGAGACCAGGCGATTCCCTCCACGTCGCAGCACTCCAGCCCCGCATCGGCGAGCAGCAGCTTCATTCGCTCGGGAGTGATGAACTTGTCGAAATCATGAGTCCCTTTGGGAATCCGCCCCAGCCCCTCACCGACGGTGATCATCATCAGCTTCGACCAGCCCGTTCGATTCGGCGTCGAGACGATCAGCAGACCGCTGGGCGCAAGCCGCTTCGCCAGCGCTTCGACGAACGCCGCGGGATCGGCGACATGCTCAATCACCTCCATGCAGGTGACGAGGTCGAACTGGCCGTCGACCGCCAGCAGGTCGCCGGCGCGGTATTCGATTTCCAGAAGCATTGCCGCCGCATGCTCGCACGCGGCCGCGATCAACTCGGCGGACGCATCGACCCCCGTGACGGTCGCGCCCAGCCGCGCGAGCGGCTCCGTCAGAAGCCCAGCTCCGCAGCCGACGTCCAGCGCCGTTTTGCCTTCGAGCGGCCGCCGCACATGCTCGTCGCACTGCCAATGCTGGTCGATCCTGTCGCGGATGTATTTGAGCCGCACCGGATTCAATTTGTGCAGCATCGCCTCCGACCCGTCCGCGTCCCACCAGTCGCCGGCATGGCTGGCGAACTGCCTCACTTCCTCGGGGACGATGCTTGTCTCGACCATGCGCCACCCGTAACAGGGCGCCGCCCTCAACCCAAGGACGCGCCTTCAGCAAATGCCCCGCATCGTCATGAAATTCGGCGGCACGTCGATGGCGGGCATCGAGCGCATCCGCAGCGTCGCCGAGCGGGTGCGGCGAGAATCCGAGGTGGGCAACCAGGTGCTCGTTGTCGTCTCCGCGATGGCCGGCGAAACCGACCGGCTGGTGCAGCTCTGTCGCGAGGCCGCCGCGCTCCACGACTCCAAGGAATATGACGTCGTCGTCGCGTCCGGCGAGCAGGTGACCGCCGGCCTCCTCGCCATGACCCTTCAAAACATGGGCCTGAACGCGCGCAGCTTCATGGGCTGGCAGCTAGTCAGGGCCTCTGGCGTCCATGGCAACGCGCGCGTCGAAACTGTCGAATCCGCGACCCTCGACGAGGCTTTGAGCAAGGGCACGATTGCGGTGATCCCCGGCTTCCAAGGCGTTTCAACCGACGGCCGTCTCGCAACCTTCGGCCGCGGCGGCTCCGATACCTCGGCGGTGGCCATCGCCGTCGCGGTGAAGGCCGATCGCTGCGACATCTACACCGACGTCGACGGGGTTTACACCACGGACCCCCGGATCGTCCCGTGCGCGCGCAAGCTCGACGCGATCACATTCGAGGAGATGCTCGAGCTTGCCGGCGTCGGAGCGAAGGTGCTTCAGACTCGCTCGGTTGGCCTTGCAATGCGTCAGAATTTGCCGCTGCGCGTGCTTTCGGCATTCGAGGACCGGCCCGGAACGCGCGTCGTCGCGGAGCTTTCAGGAGCGGACATGGAAAGAAACCAGATCGCTGGCATCGCCGCCGACCGGAACGAGGCGCGGATCACGCTCACCGGAGTGCCCGACAAGCCCGGCACGGTGGCGCAGTCGATCAGCCCAATCGCCGAAGCGGGAATTCCGGTCGACATGATCGTTCACGCCGCGACCCCCAACACCGGAGCGTCGGACCTCACTTTCACCGTCCCTCGCGCGAGTCTCGCCCAGGCGATGGCGGCCATCGAGGGCCGAAAGGAGGCGATCGGCTACGATGGGCTGGTAACCGACGACGCGGTGGCGAAGGTGAGCATCGTTGGCGTCGGCATCCGCTCGAACCCGCAGCTGGCGGCAAAGATGTTCGAAGTACTGGCTGAACGCCAGATCAACCTGCTCGCGGTCTCGGCCAGCGAGATCAAGGTCAGCGCGCTGATCGCCGAAGCGGAGCTCGAGCTCGCGGTGCGCGTGCTCCACACCGCCTTCGGGCTCGACACGCCTTCGGAAAAAGAAGGGCAGGCAGCGTGAGCGGCGAAGGGCTGATCGCCGAGCCGCGCGCGGTTCACGCGACCGCCGGCCAAGCGCGCCTCAAGGAGCTGATGCATCGCGGCACCGAGTTCCTCGGCTGCGACGTCGCCGTCATGGGCGGAGCGATGAGCTGGATCTCGGAACGCCACCTCGTCTCGGCGATCTCCAACGCCGGCGGCTTCGGAGTGATCGCCTGCGGGGCGATGAGCCCCGAATTGCTCGACGCCGAGATCGCCGAGACCAAGGCGCGCACGACCCGCCCGTTTGGCGTCAATTTGATTACCATGCACCCGCAACTGGCCGAGCTGATCGACGTCTGCGTCAAGCACAACGTCGGTCATGTCGTGCTTGCTGGCGGGCTTCCCCCCGGCTGGGCCATGGACAAGATCAAGGCGAGCGGCGCCAAACTGATGGCGTTCGCGCCTGCGCTCGCCCTGGCGAAGAAGCTGATGCGCTCCAACGTCGATGCTCTGGTGATCGAAGGGATGGAGGCCGGCGGTCACATCGGCCCGGTCTCGACATCGGTCCTCGCGCAGGAAATTCTGCCCAACGTGTGCCGCGACATCCCAGTGTTCATGGCCGGCGGGATCGGTCGCGGCGAGGCGGTCGCGGCCTATCTGGAAATGGGCGCGGTCGGGGTACAGCTCGGCACTCGCTTCGTCTGTGCGCACGAGTGCATCGCGCACCCCAATTTCAAGAAAGCCTTTATCCGCGCCTCCGCGCGCGATGCTGTCCTCTCGGTGCAGATCGACCCGCGCCTGCCGGTGATCCCCGTTCGCGCCCTCAAGAACCGCGAGATGGAGCGCTTCGCGGCCAAGCAACGCGAAGTCGCCGACCTGCTCGACGAAGGCGAGATCGAAATGGCTGAGGCCCAGCTCCAGATCGAACATTACTGGGCCGGCGCGCTGCGCCGGGCGGTGATCGACGGCGATGTCGAGAGCGGATCCGTGATGGCGGGTCAGTCGGTCGGAATGGTGACTCGCGAGGAGCCGGTCGCCGCCATCATTCAGGAGCTGGTCGACGAGGCCGCTGCCGCGCTGGAGAGCCGCGGTTAGCAACCTTCTCACGCCCCATCGGAGGTCTTAGCGTTCGTACAGGACCGGGTTCTTCGCGGTGTCGATGATTTCGCCGATTCTCGCTCCCGGGCACCACGCGTCCCAATCGATCTGCTGGTTACGATTACTCGACGCCTTTAGGCGCATGGCCTGGTCCATGTAGATGATTGTCATGACCGAGCGCGGGCGCTTCGTCCGGTTCGGACCAGCGCGGTGGAAGGTCCAGCCTTGGTGAAAACTCACTTCGCCGAGGTCGAACGGATCATCGATCAATGGAAAGCCTCGCCGCTCCATCTCCGCAGTGATCCGCGCCTCGCTCTCGTCGGAAATCGGCAGGTCGCGGCCGAACTCGAAGCAGTGGCTTCCCGCGTAGAAGCCGACCGGTCCCATCTCTGCCGGCACGGCTTGAAGCGGCACCCAGGCGGTGATCGAGCGATCGCTCGCCAGCGGCCAGTAGAACTGGTCCGCGTGCGCCGGAGTCATTCCGCCGCCCGGTTCCTTCATCAGCGACTGATCATGATAGAGCCGCACCCCCTCGACCTCGAGAAGCTCGGCGGCGATCCGCGCCAACCTCTTGCCGAATACGAACTCGCGCGCCTGGTCCGAATGCTCCGATAAATTGGTGATCTGCAGGAACGCTTTGCCGTAAGTTGAGCGGTCCTCAATCGGCCGAGTTTGTGTGTTCAGCTTCAGGGTCAGCCGCGTGATCTCCGCGCCGTAATGCTGCAGCTCCGAGGCGCTGAAAACCGCCTTCAGGCGGGCGAAGCCATTGCGTCTGAAGAAAGCGATCTTTTCGGCGTCCATCGCATAGGGACGGTCAAGTTCAAAAACCATTGAGCGACGCTAGTCCGTGGCGCGGCGCGGCGCCATCTGATAGCCGTCGCGCAATGCCGCTTTCCGCCGCCGCCTCCGCCCGAGAAATCCTCACCGGTCTCCACGAGATCATGGCCAAACGCGGCCCGGCGCAGGGCAAGCTCGACCGCGTCGTCGACCTTATCGCGGGCGCGATGGAGAGCGAAGTCTGCTCGATCTATCTTCTGCGCGACAATTTCCTCGAACTGTTCGCGACCCATGGCCTGAGGAAGGAAGCGGTGCACGTCACCCGGCTCCGGATGGGCGAGGGCTTGGTCGGATCAATCGCCGCGGAAGGCCGCATTCTGAACCTCGCGGAAGCCGCCGAGCATCCGGCTTTCGCGTACCGGCCCGAAACGGGCGAAGAGCGCTTTCACAGCTTCGCCGGAGTTCCGATCGTGCGGCTTGAAAGCCCGATCGGTGTGCTCGCCGTGCAGCACGCCGATCCCCGCCGCTACGAGGATGTCGAGATCGAGGCGCTACAAACCGTGGCCATGGTGCTGTCGGAGATGCTTGCCGGCGCTCGCTTGGTCGACGGCGCCCGCCGCGGACGCCTGCGCAGCGCCGGACCGCTTCGGCTCTCGGGCCTCAAGCTGGTCGCCGGAATGGCGCGCGGCGAGGCGGTGTTCCACGAGCCGCGCGTGCTGGTCGAGCACACCGTCGCCGAGGATACCGAGGCCGAGCGCGACCGAGTCTATTCCGCCTTCCGCAAGATGCGCGAGCAGATCGACAATATGGCGCGCGACGCCGAGTTTGGGACCAGCGGCGAGCATCAGGAAATCCTCGAGACCTACCGCATGTTCGCCTATGACGAGGGCTGGTCCCGGCGCATCAACGAGGCGATCGACAGCGGCCTCACTGCGGAAGCGGCGATCGAGCGGGTCCAGCAACGCACGCGCGCGCGCATGCAGGAAATCGACGATCCGCTTTTGCAGGAGCGGATGCACGACCTCGAGGACTTGTCGAACCGCCTGCTGCGCATCGTGTCGGGGCGCATGGGGACGGCCGCGCAGACCGGCCTCAGCCGCGATGCGGTTCTGATCGCGCGCAATCTCGGTCCGGCCGAATTGCTCGAATATGATCGCCGTCGCCTGAAGGCCGTGCTGCTCGAGGAGGGCTCGCTCACGTCGCACATGACGATCGTCGCGCGGGCGATCGGAATCCCGGTGCTCGGGCGCCTTCACGACATTCGGCACAGCGTCGAGGAAGGCGAGACCATCCTCGTCGACGGCGATAGCGGAAGCATCATCATCCGACCTAACCGGCAGCTGCTCGCCGGCTTTGAGCACCGAATGGGGCTGAGCCAGAAGCGCCGCGCCCAGTTCGCTGCGGTGCGCACGCTTCCGGCGCAGACGAAGGATGGTGTCCACGTCAGCGTCATGGTCAATGCCGGTCTTGCCGAAGACGCCGCGACACTCGACATGACGGGCGCCGACGGGATCGGCCTCTTCCGCACCGAATTCCAATTCCTGGTCTCCGCGACGCTGCCCGGCCGCGAGCGCCAGCAGCGGCTCTACACCAAGGTCCTTGAGGCCGCCGGAAACAAACCGGTCGTATTCCGCACCGTCGACATCGGTGGCGACAAGGCGCTGCCGTATCTTTCCGACGACGCCGATGAGAAAGCCGAGAACCCGGCGATGGGCTGGCGCGCGCTGCGCCTGTCGCTCGATCGTTCCGCGCTGATGCGCGCGCAGTCGCGGGCGCTGATCGAGGCTTCGGCGGGCAAGGTGCTCCGGGTGATGTTCCCGATGATCTCCGAACCGTGGGAATATGAGCAGGCGCGCCATCTGTTCGAGGAGCAGGTCGAATGGGCGCGCAAGGCCAAGCGGCGCGTTCCCAAGGAAATCCTGTTCGGCGCGATGCTCGAGGTTCCGAGCCTTGCCGAAATGCTCGACGAGCTGCTGCCGCGAGTCGATTTCCTGTCGATCGGAACCAACGACCTCACGCAGTTCCTGTTCGCCGCGGACCGCTCCGACCCGCGCCTCGCGCAGCGCTACGACTGGCTGAGTCCTGCGATCTTACGCTTCGTGAAGCGAATCCTCGACTCGGCTCGGGCGGCGGACGTCCCCGTGCGTATCTGCGGCGAGATGGCCGGGCGCGCCTTGGAGGCGATGGCGCTTGTTGGGATCGGCGCCGAGAATTTCTCGATCACTCCGGCGGGCGTCGGGCCGGTCAAGGCAATGGTTCGCTCGCTCGATGCAGGCGCGGTACGAAGACGGCTTGATCAGCTGCTCGCCCGGCCGCCAAAGGATATGCGCAAGGCCTTGACCGACTGGGCGCGAAGGCATTCCGTGACAATTGGTTGACACCGGTCGCACAGCCCTCAAACAGGGAGGCGAGCGGCGTGAGATGAAAGCGAGGCGATGGACGAGGATCTGGTCGAGGAGGATATCCCCACCGTCGGCGAGCGGCTGCGCGCCGCGCGTGAGGGGAAGGGTCTCAGCCTCGAGGACATCGCCGCCCAGACTCGAATCCCGCGGCGGCACCTCGAAAGCATCGAGAATGCCGATTGGGATGCGCTTCCAGCGCCGACCTACACTACGGGGTTCGCTAAGAGCTACGCGTCGGCGGTCGGCCTCGACCGGACCGAGATCGGCGACCAGCTTCGCGCCGAAATGGGCGGTCAGCGCTTTTCCGCCAACACCGCCGAGGTGTTCGAGGCAGCCGACCCGGCGCGGACCATGCCAAAATGGCTCGTCCTTGCGGCGGTC
Source organism: Sphingomicrobium sp. (assembly GCA_039933195.1). Taxonomy (GTDB): domain Bacteria; phylum Pseudomonadota; class Alphaproteobacteria; order Sphingomonadales; family Sphingomonadaceae; genus Sphingomicrobium. The sequence goes on from JBDTON010000060.1 coordinate 7,518, forward strand.
GGTGCGGTCATCGTCCTCGTGGTCGTCATGAGCTGGCTAAACAGCCGCTCGCTCGACCAACCCGAGGAAACCAGCACCAACGCGCCCGCGCCCGCCGCGGCCGCTCCAGCGCAGACGCCGCAAGCCGCAACAGCCGCGCCGGCTCAGGCCGCGGAGGGACAGGTGGTCCTCACCGCAGTCGCCGCCGTATGGCTCCAGGTCAGCGATAAAGGTGGCGCGTCCCTCTTCTCCGGGATGCTCCAACCCGGGCAGACGTATGCGGTCCCGCCGACCGCAACCGCTCCGGTGCTCAAGACCGGCAAGCCCGAGGCGCTCAGGATCAACGTCGGCAACACGATTGCCCCCCCGGTCGGGCCGCCGGCGACCACGGTGACGAATGTGAGCCTGCTTCCGGCCGACCTGCTGAAGGGCGGTCAAGCGGCGCCGCCTGCGCAGTCCGCGCCTACGCCCGCGCCGAAGCCGCGCCCGCGCGTCCGCCGGCCCCTCGCGCCCGCACCGTCCCAGCCGCCGTCCCCCGAAACCCCACCGACGACCAACACCGGGGAATGAGATTCATCGGCGGGCAAGCCGGCATCGGGCACAGTCGGGCCACAGTCTTGGGGAACCGTTCGTGAAATCACTTCGTCCGATCGCCGCGCTCGCGGCCTCCGCTGCCATCGCGCTCATGCCCGCCGCCTCCCTGGCGCAGCGCCAACTCCCGTCGCCCGACCAGCGCCTGGAGCGCCTCGAGAGGCAGGTGAACCAGATGCAGCGCCAGGTATTCCCCAAGGGCCGCCCTGCGGACACCGCCGGCTTCTCCGACGAGCCCGCAGCGACGCAGTCCTCCGTGGCGACGCTCGATCAGCGCCTCGACGCGCTCGAGCGCCAGATGTCCGACCTGCTCCGCGCATCGGAAGAGAATGGCCACCGGTTGCAGACGCTCGAATCCGATCTTGCCAAGGTCCGCACTGACCAGGAGCAGCGCCTCTCGACGCTTGAGCAGCGGATGAGCGAGGCTGCGGCGGCGGTCGCCGCCACTCCACCGACGACGGAAACCGCCGCCGAGCCGAAGCCTGCCACGAGCAAGCCCGCGACCAAGCCGACGACCAAGCCCTCTGCAAAGCCGTCGGGCACGACGAAGGCCTCAGAAGGCGGACCCGCCTCTTCGACAGCCTCCGTCGCCGAGGCAACGCCCGCAGGGGACCCAGGCGAGGATGCCTACACCCAGGGGTTCCACCTTTGGGAAGCGGGTCAATATGACGAGGCGATCGCGGCATTGAAATCGTTCGCCGCGGCCTATCCGAAGCATCGCCGGGCAAGCTACGCCAACAATCTCGTCGGGCGATCGCTGCTAAGCAAAGGGCAGGCACGCGAGGCAGCCGCGGTCTTTCTCGCCAACTACCGTAACAATCCCTCTGGCGAGCGCGCGTCCGACAGCCTGCTCTATCTCGGGCAGGCGCTGATGCAGCTCGGCCAGCCGGGTCAGGCATGCAAGGCCTATCAGGAACTCGACGCAGTCTTCGGCGCCAAGATCCGTCCCGACCTGAAGAAGCAGGAAGCGGAAGCCAAGACCCAGGCGCAATGCTCCTGAAGTCCTCCCCGGAACGCCAGGAGGGAAAAGCGTAGCTGGTGGAGGGGACCGGCCAGCGGTAATGCGCACGCGTGAATGGCGCGCCGAAACTTGATACCGATGTGGTCGGCCGCTTCGAACGCGATCTCAACGCCGTAATCGCGCCCCACGCACGCATTGGCATTGCCGTCTCGGGCGGTCCGGACAGCCTCACACTGCTACTGTTGGCGGCCGCGGCGCGCCCCGGCGAAGTCGAAGCCGCGACGATCGATCACGGGCTCCGCGATGGCAGCGGCGCCGAAGCCGAGATGGTCGCGGACGTGTGCGCTGGCCTCCCCGTGCCCCACGCGATCCTCACCGCGGCATGGGCGCACAAGCCGGCAACTGCGATTCAGGAACGGGCGCGAGAGGAGCGTTATCGCCTGCTCGCCCGCTGGGCCAGGGACCGACAGTTGGATGCAATCGCCACCGCCCACCATCTCGACGATCAGGCCGAAACCCTGCTGATGCGGCTTGCCCGCGGTGCCGGCGTACGGGGCCTCGCAGGAATTCGCCCGACGGCGACGGCGCCCGGCAGCGGAATCCCCTTGCTCCGCCCACTGCTCGGCTGGCGCCGCACCGAGCTCGAGCAGATTGTCGCGGGGGCTGGCCTCCCCCCCGCGCGCGACCCGAGCAACGAAGACGAACAGTTCGAGCGGATCCGCATTCGTCGAGCCCTGGCGGAAAGCGATTGGCTCAAGCCGGAATCGCTCGCGGCAAGCGCCGCCAACCTTCGCGATGCCGATGCCGCCCTCGATTGGGCAACCGACCAGGAGTGGGCGCGCGCGGTCAGCGAGGCGGACGCGGAAATCCTTTATCGCGCGGCCGATGCCCCTCCTGAAATCGGCCGCCGGATCGTTACGCGGGCCCTCTCCCGTCTCGCCACCGAAGGCGGTCCCGACTTGCGCGGTCGCGAGCTCGACCGGTTGCTGTCCGTCCTCGCTGGCGGCGGAAAGTCGACCCTTCGTGGAGTTCTCTGCACCGGCGGAGAAACATGGCGCTTCGTTGCGGCACCGAACCGGACTCGACCTGTGGATAACTTGCGTTAAATTCCCGTTTAACGACTCGGGCGAGTCGACGCTTCATAGGGGAGAGGCGATTTGGAATCGGACATCCGTTTTTTCCGCCGCCGGGCAAACGAAGAGCTGGCCGCCGCCAGTCGTGCGGTCACCGAATCTGCGCGAGAGCGGCGCATGATCCTCGCCGGCATTTTTCTCGACAAGCTGAAGGCGCTTGACCCCGGCGGCGTGGACCCCCTTGCCGCCAGGGAGCAACGTCGCGCCTTCAATTGGGCGAACGACTGATCGGTCGAACGCGCCTGGTCGTTCACGCGCTTAGGCCGTTCGGCGATCGGCACTACTGAGCTTCCTCGAACAGACGCTCTTGCGCTGGCGTCGCCCCATTTCGGGGCGGCCGCGTTCACCGCTCCCTAAGGCCTGGATTGTTATTGAGCCCGATGAGCCTATTTTAATGGACGAGGCGTTTTGCCTCGGGAAGACGGACGAATGAACGACAAAGAGAAGAAGCCCGGCAACCCCTGGACCAAGAGCCTGCTCATCTGGGTGGGAGTGCTGTTTGCGCTCGTGCTCTTTGTCCAGATGATCGACGGCGGCTCGCGAACGGCGACTGGCACGCCGATCGCTTATTCCGAATTCGTGCGCCAGGTGAACGACGGCAACGTCCGCTCGGTCGTCATCGCCACCGATGCCAGCCGCAACTCCGCGATCGTCGGGAAACTTGAAAGCGGCGAGACCTTCCGCACCGTCGCTCCGGGCGACGCCAGTGTGTCCGACAAGCTGATCGCCAAGGGCGTTGCGGTCCAGGTCAAGGCCGAGGAGCAATCGAGCATCTGGCTCTACATGCTCTACAATTCGCTTCCCTTCCTGCTGATTCTCGGAATCAGCTTCTTCGTCATGCGCCAGATGCAGAAGAATGCTGGCTCTGGAGCAATGGGCTTCGGCAAGAGCCGCGCTCGAATGCTCACGGAAAAGTCCGGCCGAGTGACCTTCCAGGACGTCGCCGGGATCGACGAGGCGCGGGAGGAGCTGCAGGAGATCGTCGAATACCTCAAGGACCCAGGCAAGTTCGCGCGCCTCGGCGGCAAGATCCCAAAGGGCGCGCTGCTCGTCGGCCCGCCCGGCACTGGCAAGACCTTGCTCGCCCGCGCTATCGCCGGTGAGGCGGGCGTACCCTTCTTCACCATCTCCGGCTCGGACTTCGTCGAGATGTTCGTCGGCGTCGGCGCCAGCCGCGTGCGCGACATGTTCGACCAGGCCAAGAAGTCGGCCCCGTGCA
>JBDTON010000061.1:0-6573 GCA_039933195.1 Sphingomicrobium sp.
TGAGCATTCTCGTCGATCGGAACACCAAGGTCATCACCCAGGGGATGACCGGCGAGACGGGCACGTTCCACACCCGCCAGGCGCTGGACTACGGCACGCAGATGGTTGGCGGCGTGACGCCGGGAAAGGGGGGCACGACGCACCTTGGTCTGCCGGTATTCGACACCGTCCATGAAGCGGTCGCCAGGAGCGGCGCGACGGCATCGGTGATCTACGTTCCGCCGCCGTTCGCAGCGGACTCGATCCTCGAAGCGATCGACGCCGAAGTGCCGCTGATCGTCACCATCACGGAGGGCATCCCGGTGCTCGACATGGTGAAGGTGAAGCGTGCGCTCACCGCCTCCAAATCGCGGCTGATCGGGCCGAACTGCCCCGGCGTGCTCACGCCGAACGAGTGCAAGATCGGCATCATGCCGGGCAACATCTTCAAGAAGGGCAGCGTTGGCGTCGTCAGCCGCTCCGGGACGCTGACCTACGAAGCGGTTTTCCAGACGACGAACGAGAGCCTCGGCCAATCTACCGCGGTCGGCATTGGCGGCGATCCCGTGAAAGGCACGGAGTTCATCGACATTCTCGAGATGTTCCTGGCGGACGACGAGACGCAGTCGATCATCATGATCGGCGAGATCGGCGGAAGCGCGGAAGAGGATGCGGCGCAGTTTCTGGCCGACGAGGCGAAGCGCGGACGCCGCAAACCCGTAGTCGGCTTCATCGCCGGCCGCACCGCGCCTCCGGGGCGGCGCATGGGCCACGCGGGGGCCATCGTCTCCGGAGGCAAGGGCGACGCCGAAAGCAAGATCGCCGCGATGGAAGCGGCTGGAATTACCGTTTCCCCAAGCCCATCTGAGCTGGGCAAGACGCTGAAGGAGTTGCTGGTTTCGGCATGAATGACGCCGTGGGATTCGTGGAGCGTGAAACCGGTCCGAGCTGGGAGCGGCCCAATTGGCCGGTCGAGGAGCTCGATGAGCTGAACCTGGGGCTGGACCCGACCCAGGCGACAATCGAGAAGGTTGCGGCCGCGGTGACGCAGCGCGCGGCCGCTACCGGCGCGACCTCCGACGAAATCCGCCTCGCCGCCGAGGACAGCATCCGCGCCATGATGCTCATCCGCACCTATCGCGTGCGCGGGCATCTCGCCGCCGACCTCGATCCGCTCGGGCTCACGCGGCGCGAGGTTCCCGCCGACCTCACCCCCGCCTGGCACGGCTTCACCGACGCCGACCTCGACCGGCCGATTTTCATTTGCGGAGTGCTCGGGTTCGAGACCGCAACGGTGCGCGAAATCGTTCGCGTGCTGCAGGCGACCTACTGCGGGCATATCGGTTTCGAATATATGCACATCAACGAGGTCGAGGAGCGGCGCTTCATCCAAGGGCGGATCGAGAGCCCCGAAGAGACTGTTCAGTTCACCCGCGAGGGCAAGCAGTCGATCCTCACCAAGGTGATCCACGCCGAACAGTGGGAAAAGTTTCTCGCCAAGAAGTATGTCGGGACCAAGCGCTTCGGCCTCGACGGCGGCGAAGGCGCGGTCCCGGCGCTCGAAGCCGTGATCAAATATGGCGGGCAGATGGGCGTCGAGGAGATCGACGTCGGTATGTCCCACCGCGGACGCCTGAATATCCTCTCCAACGTGATGGGGAAGTCTGCCGAGGCGATTTTCCACGAATTCGCGGGCGGGGCGACGAACCCGGCGGATGTCGGTGGCTCGGGCGACGTCAAATACCATCTCGGTACGTCCTCGGACCGCGAGTTCGACGGGATCAAGGTGCATTTGTCGCTGCTGCCCAATCCTTCGCACCTCGAGGCGGTCGATCCGGTCGTGCTGGGTAAGGCCCGCGCGGTGCAGACCTACAAGGGCGACAAGCATGGCAAGACCGTGCTCCCGATCCTGCTCCACGGTGATGCGGCTTTCGCTGGGCAGGGCGTGGTGTGGGAATGCCTGAGCTTTTCGGGGCTGCCAGGGTACGGCACCGGGGGGACGATCCATTTCATCATCAACAATCAGGTGGGGTTCACCACCAGCCCGCAGTTCGCGCGCTCGTCGCCTTACCCGTCGGACGTCGCCAAGGGCATCCAGGCGCCGATTCTGCACGTCAACGGCGACGATCCGGAGGCCGTTACCTGGTGTTGCAAGCTCGCTACCGAGTTCCGCCAGACCTTTGGAAGAGACATTGTAATAGACATGTGGTGTTATCGCCGCTTCGGCCACAACGAAGGCGACGAGCCGAGCTTCACCCAGCCCTTGATGTACGCGGCGATCAAGACCCACCCGCCGATCAGCGAAATCTATGGCAAGCGGCTGATGGCGGAAGCCGTTATCGACCAGCCGTGGATCGACCGCGCGACCGACGATTATGTCTCCCACCTTGAACAGCAGTTCCAGTCGGCCGTCGCCTACGTTCCCAACAAGGCGGACTGGTTTGGCGGGCGCTGGGCGGGTCTCGGGCGCCCCGACGAACCGGTGCTCGGCCGCCGCAACATCGCGACCGGGATCGATGCCGACGAGGTCCGCTCCCTTGCCAAAATCCTGACCACCGTCCCCGAGGGTTTCAAGGTCCACAAGACGCTGCAGCGGATCCTCGACGCCAAGACCAGCATGTTCGACAGCGGCGAAGGGCTCGACTGGGCGACCGCCGAAGCGCTCGCGTTTGGCAGTCTGCTCGCCGACGGCCAATGCGTACGCCTCTCGGGCCAGGACAGCGGCCGCGGCACCTTCAGCCAGCGCCACGCCGTCTGGGTCGATCAGCAGACCGGCGCGAAATACATCCCCTTGTGCCAGGTCGCGGGCGGCCGCTTCGAAGTGCGCGACAGCCCACTGAGCGAATTCGGCGTTCTCGGGTTCGAATATGGCTTTTCGCTCGCCGATCCGCAGACTTTGGTGCTGTGGGAGGCGCAGTTCGGCGACTTCGCCAACGGAGCGCAGACGATCATCGATCAGTTCATCGCCGCCGGTGAGGCGAAGTGGCTGCGCGCGAGCGGCCTCGTCATGCTCCTTCCGCACGGCTTCGAAGGGCAGGGGCCCGAGCACAGCTCGGCGCGGCTCGAACGTTACCTGCAGCTTTGCGCCGAGGACAATATGCAGGTCGCCAACTGCACGACTCCCGCCAATTACTTCCACATCCTGCGCCGGCAGATGCGCCGCGATTTCCGCAAGCCTTTGATCCTGATGACTCCAAAGTCGCTGCTGCGGCACAAGCTTGCGGTGTCGAACATCGCCGACTTCACCGGTGAGAGCCACTTCCGCCGGATCCTGTCGGACCTGACCCCCCCGCCCCAAGGCGAGACGAAGCGACTGGTCCTGTGCTCGGGCAAACTCGCCTACGAGCTGATTGAGGCGCGCGACGAAGCTGGCGACAAGGAGACCGAGATCGTCCGCGTCGAGCAGCTCTATCCATTCCCCTCCGAGCCTCTGGTCAGCCGCTTGAAGGCGATGCCCAACCTGCAGGACGTCGTCTGGGCACAGGAGGAACCGAAGAACAATGGCGCATGGCTGTTCGTCGAGGATCCGCTCGCGCAGTGCCTCGCCGATGCCGGGTTCGCCGGAATGCGGCCGCAGTATGCGGGCCGCGACGCAAGTGCTTCGCCGGCCACGGGTCTCGCCAAACGCCATGCGGCCGAGCAGGCGGCCTTGATTGCAGCGGCGCTGGGTCATAGCAGCCGCGCAGACGCCCTCGCGGCGCAGTAAAGGGTTCGCATGGCCACTGACGTTCAAGTCCCGACGCTTGGGGAATCGATCACCGAGGGCACGCTCGCCCAATGGCTGAAGAAGCCTGGCGAAGCCGTCGCAGCGGACGAAGCGATCGCCAGTCTCGAGACCGACAAAGTCAGCGTCGAGGTGCCCTCGCCGATCGCCGGAGTACTCACCGAGCAGTTGGTCAAGGAAGGCGATAATGTCGCGGTCGGAGCCGTAATCGCGCGCATCGACGAGAAAGCGACCGGTGGTACCGCCGCTTCTGCCTCCGCGATCGCAGCAGCGAGCGCGACGACCAACCCGGCCGGGGCGGGCGAAACTCCCGCTCTTCGCGGCGACGCCGTCGCGCCCGTGGCAGAGGAAGAGGAGCACGAAGGGCAGATCCAGACCCTGTCACCGGCGGTGCGCCGCGCGGTGCTCGAATTTCATGTCGATCCGACCAGGATCAAAGGCACGGGCAAGGATGGACGGCTGACCAAGGACGACGTGCTCGCGGCTGCTGAGGTGCAGAAGGCGACACCCGCGCCGGCGATCGCTCCGCAAGCCAAAGCGCCTCCAGCTACCGCTCCAGCCGCTCCCGCGCAGCAGGTTAAGGCGTTCGCCGCTCCCGCCGTTGCCGGGGAGCGCAAAGAAGAACGCGTCAAGATGTCGCGCCTGCGGCAGACGATCGCGAAGCGGCTGAAGGACGCCCAAAACACCGCGGCGATGCTGACGACGTTCAACGACGTCGACATGAGCGCGGTGATCGAGGCGCGCAGCCGCTACAAGGATTTGTTCGAGAAGAAGCACGGCATCCGGCTCGGCTTCATGGGTTTCTTCGTGAAAGCCTGCGCACTTGCCGCGAGGGACGTGCCGTCGGTCAATGCGAGCTTGGAAGGCGACGAGATCGTCTACCACGGCTATTTCGACGTTTCGGTCGCGGTTTCTGCACCGAAAGGCCTCGTCGTTCCCGTGGTGCGCAACGCCCAGGCAATGAGCTTCGCGGAGATCGAGAAGTCGATCGCCGACTTCGGCAAGCGCGCCAAGGACGGAACCCTGACGGTCGACGAAATGCAGGGCGGTACCTTCACCATCTCCAACGGCGGGGTGTTCGGTTCGCTGCTGTCGACCCCGATCATCAACCCGCCGCAGTCGGCGGTGCTCGGCATGCACCGCATCGAGGAGCGGCCGGTGGTGAAAGACGGACAGATCGTCGCTCGGCCGATGATGTACCTCGCATTGTCCTACGATCACCGCCTGGTCGATGGGCGCGAGGCGGTCACGTTCCTGGTGCGGGTCAAGGAAGCGATCGAAGACCCGACTCGGCTGCTGATCGATTTGTAACCGGACTGTTTCCCGGCGCAGGCCGGGTTCAGGCGGCGCGCTGCGCCGTTTCTTTCTTGGGACTGGGTTCCGGCCTTCGCCGGAGCACTGGAGTGACAATGGCTGATTACGATTTCGACGTTCTGGTGATTGGCGCCGGCCCTGGCGGCTATGTTGCCGCGATCCGGGCCGCCCAGCTTGGGCTGAAGACCGCCTGCGCGGAGAGCCGCGAGACGCTTGGCGGGACTTGCCTCAACGTCGGCTGCATCCCGTCCAAGGCCCTGCTCCACGCGTCCGAGCTGTTCGAGGAAGCGGCGCATGGAACGCTTGCCAAATGGGGGATCAAGACGAGCGGCGTCGAAGTCGACCTCGACACCATGCACGGCAGCCGCAAGGAAGCGGTGAAAGGCCTCACGCAGGGAGTCGAGTTCCTGTTCAAGAAGAACAAGGTCGAGTGGCTGAAAGGCCACGCGAGCTTCGAGAGCGCGGACACGGTGAAGGTCGGCGATCGCAAGGTGCGCGCGAAGAACATCGTTATCGCCACCGGCTCTTCGGTTACGCCACTGTCCGGAATAACCATCGATCAGGAGCGGATCGTCGATTCCACCGGTGGCCTGGAACTTGCGCAGGTGCCGAAACGAATGGTGGTGATTGGCGGCGGAGTGATCGGGCTCGAGCTCGGCTCGGTCTGGCGGCGCTTGGGCGCCGCGGTCACCGTCGTCGAATTCCTCGACCAGATCCTGCCCGGCTTCGACGGCGATGTCCGCAAGGAAGCCAATAAGATCTTCAAGAAGCAGGGCTTCGAATTCCGCTTGTCGACCAAGGTCACGAAAGCCGAACGCAAGGGCGATACCGTGACGCTCACCGTCGAACCGGCGATGGGCGGCGCGGCGGAGACGATCGAAGCCGATGTTGTGCTCGTCTCAATCGGCCGGCGTCCGAACACCGAGGGACTCGCGCTCGACAAAGCGGGACTGCAGCCCAACGCAAAAGGCCAGATCGAGACCGACCACGAATTCCGCACCATCGTGCCCGGGGTCTGGGCGGTCGGAGACGTGATCCCAGGGCCGATGCTCGCCCACAAGGCCGAGGACGAAGGCATTGCGGTTGCCGAGAATATCGCCGGCCTCACGGGGATCGTGAACCACGACGTGATCCCCTCGGTCGTCTACACCATGCCCGAGATCGCGGGCGTCGGCCTCACCGAAGAACAGGCGAAGGAGCATGGCGAGGTGAAGGTCGGCAAGTTCCCGATGTTGGCCAATAGCCGCGCAAAGACGAACCGCGAGCACGAGGGCTTCGTGAAGGTCGTCGCCGACGCCAAGACCGACCGAGTGCTCGGCGTTTGGATGATCGCGAGCGTCGCCGGAACGATGATCGCCCAGGCCGCGCAGGCGATGGAATTCGGCGCGACCAGTGAGGACATCGCCTACACCTGCCACGCCCACCCGACGCACAATGAAGCCCTTAAGGAAGCCGCGATGGCGGTCACCGGCAAGCCAATCCACATCTGAGTTGACGGTGGGCATGCATTCTGGCCTCCTCCCGACGGGAGGCCGCTGATGATCGCTGCAGCTTTT
>JBDTON010000062.1:0-2000 GCA_039933195.1 Sphingomicrobium sp.
ACCAAGGGCAAGGACGTCAGCCAGTACGGCAAGGTCACCGTCGACAGCCCGATCCCGTACCTGCTTGCCGATCTGAACACGATCATCGTCAATGAAATGGGCAAGCTCGAGCGGGCCGGCGACACGCTTCCGTTCCAGCGCCTCAAGACCAAGCTCGACGAGCTTCGCGCCGATCCGCGCTACACCTTCATGTTCTCCGGAATGCTGGTGTCGGACTCGATGCCCGGCCTGCTCGCCAAGCTGTTCCGCCTGCCCAGCCTGGGCCGTCCGATCTCGATCGTCGACGTGTCCGGCGTTCCGTCGGAAATCACGTCCGTGGTGGTGTCGGTGCTCGCCCGAATGGTGTTCGACTATGCGATCTGGTCGCGGACCGAAGCGCAGCGCCCGCTGCTGCTCGTTTGCGAAGAGGCGCACCGCTACGTCCCCAAGGACGACCTGCAGGCCGGCCAGGCCGTGCGCAAGATCCTCGAGCGGATCGCCAAGGAAGGCCGCAAGTACGGAGTCAGCCTCGGCCTGATCACGCAGCGCCCGTCCGATCTCGCCGAAGGCGTTCTGTCGCAGTGCGGCACGATCGTCGCGATGCGCTTGAACAACGACCGCGACCAGGCCTGCGTCCGGGCGGCGATGCCCGAAGGCGCTCGAGGCTTCCTCGACGCCATCCCCGCGCTCCGCAACCGTGAGTGCATCGTCTGCGGCGAAGGCGTCGCCATCCCGATCCGGGTCCGCTTCGACGACCTCGAGCCCGAGAAACGCCCGGCCTCGTCTGACCCGAGCTTCGCTCGACTGTGGCGCGAGACCGGCGACGAAGCCGGAATCATCCAGCGCACGATCAAGCGCTGGAGAGGGCACGGTAGGTAAGCCACCGAGCATAAGCTCCATTTCGCGTGGCGAAATTGAGCCTATGTCGAAGAGATGGCGAACCGCGGCCGGCCAACGGCTGATCCGAATGGCCAGGCCGTAACGTCTGCTTTCGACCCATTGCGGACATTCGGCGTTCCAAGGGCGGCAGTCATCGTGCGGCTGATTGACTCTAACCTGAGTTAGGCGTCTGGGCGTGGCAGTAGGAGATCGCCAATGGCCGTCGCCAAGACCCTCGAGATCATCTCTAGCTCAACCGAAAGCATCGAGGCCGCGGTCCGGGACGGAGTCTCAAAGGCGGCCGAAACAATTCAGGGCATCCAAGAGGCCTGGGTGCAAGGCACCAAGGCAGTCATTCGCGACAACAAGGTCGCGGAGTGGCGCGTCACGCTGAGAATTACCTTCATCGTCTCATAGCTGCCCGCCGCGTGCCGTCGCCTGCGGAAAGCATGCTCTTGAGCACCGGTTTGCCATTCGGCCCATAAGCAGGAGAACGATCATGAACATCAATCAGATGCTGCAGCAAACCGGTGCGGTCGACGCGATTTCGCGCGAGCTTGGCGTTGATACCGCGACCGCCGAAGCGGGCGCGACGGCGTTACTACCGTCCCTTCTCTCTGGTTTCAAAAATCCTGTTGCGGCGAGCAACGCAGAGTCGGCCGCCAGTGCGTTTCCTGGACTTGGCGATCTGAGTGGGCTTCTCGGCACGATCGGCGGATTGGGGGGCGCTGGTCTGCTCGACAACGTCACGTCCAACGAGCCGACGCAAGTGGACAAGGGTAACCAAATCCTTGGCCAACTCTTTGGTTCGAAGGACGGCAGCCGAGCGATAGCGGCCTCAGCTTCTGCCCAGTCGGGCGTGCAGCCGTCATTGCTGAAGAAGATGCTCCCGATCCTCGCAATGGTAGCCGCCGGCTATATCATGAAGAATGCCAGTCAGTCTGGCGGACTTGGCGGCGTATTCGGCGGCCCGTCCAAGCCAAGTCCCACGGATGAGGAGCACGTGGAGCCGTCCGCCTCCGGAGGTATATTGGGTGAGCTTATTGGCGCAGCAGGAAAGTATCTAGGGCGCTAAGAAAGCGCCAGTCGCTGCAAGAGCGAAGAGCGCGGCGGCTAGGTCGCTGCCGCCCTTTCCAAGTCGT
>JBDTON010000063.1:0-13530 GCA_039933195.1 Sphingomicrobium sp.
GCCGATAACGTCGGCGACAATGTCGGCGACTGCGCCGGGATGGCCGCGGACCTGTTCGAAACCTATGTCGTCACCGTTGGAATCACGATGGTTTCGGTCGCGCTCGCGCTTGGAGACTCGCCGCTGCTCCTCCCGCTGATGACCCTTCCACTGCTGATCGGCGGCGTATGCATCATCACGTCCATCATCGGCACCTACATGGTGCGCCTTGGCCGCAAGGGCTCGATCATGGGGGCTCTGTACAAGGGCTTCTGGACCGCGACCCTGCTCGCCGTGCCAGCGATCTACGGCGTATTCTGGTACACGCTCGGCGGCGACCTCGGCCAGACCGTGACCACGACGAGCAGCAGCTTTCCCGTCACGCACCTCATCTGGTCCTGCTTCATCGGCCTTGCGGTTACCGCCCTGATCGTGTGGATCACCGAATATTACACCGGGACGAATTATCGGCCGGTGCAATCGATTGCTCGCGCCTCGCAGACGGGTCACGGCACCAACGTCATTCAGGGCCTCGCGATCAGCCTTGAATCGACGGCCGCCCCGACGATCGTAATCGTGGTCGGGCTGATTGCCAGCTTCCAGCTTGCCGGCTTCCTCGGGGTTGCGTTCGCCGCTTCAGCCATGCTCGCGCTTGCGGGTATGGTCGTTGCGCTCGATGCCTATGGCCCGGTCACCGACAATGCCGGCGGAATTGCGGAAATGTCTGGTCTCGAGGAGGACGTGCGGGTGCGCACCGACGCGCTCGACGCCGTCGGCAACACCACCAAGGCGGTGACCAAGGGCTATGCGATCGGCTCAGCCGGTCTCGCGGCGCTGGTGCTGTTCGGCGCCTACACTGCCGACCTGCGCGAGTTCGGCGGCTCGATCGGAGTTACCACCAACCTCGACACGCTCTTCAGCCTGTCGAACCCGTATGTGATTGTCGGGCTGCTGCTCGGCGCGTTGCTGCCGTACTTGTTCGGCGCGATGGGCATGACCGCCGTCGGCCGTGCAGGTGGTGCCGTAGTCGAGGAAGTGCGCCAGCAGTTCCGCGACAATCCGGGAATCATGGACGGGTCAGTACGCCCGGATTACGCGCGCACCGTCGACCTCGTAACGAAGGCCGCGATCCGCGAGATGATCATCCCCTCGCTGCTCCCCGTGCTCGCTCCGATCGTCGTGTACTTCGCGATTGGCGCCGTGGCAGGCCGGGAGAACGGCCTCGCCGCGGTCGGCGCGCTGCTTCTGGGCGTGATCGTGTCCGGGCTGTTTGTCGCGATTTCGATGACCAGCGGCGGCGGGGCGTGGGACAACGCGAAGAAGTACATTGAGGACGGCAATTACGGCGGAAAGGGCTCCGAAGCGCACAAGGCGGCGGTGACGGGCGACACCGTCGGCGATCCTTATAAGGACACCGCCGGTCCGGCCGTAAATCCGATGATCAAGATCACCAACATCGTCGCTTTGCTTTTGCTCGCGGCTTTGGCGGCTGGAAGCGGCGTCCACTAAGCTGGTCGACTTGCAAGAAAAGGAGCTCCGTCCGGTTCGCGCCGGGCGGGGCTTTCCTTTTGTGCGCAAGGCGCGTTGAAGCCCCGAATGCCGCACGCGATCCGAATCCATGAGGCCGGAGGGCCCGAGGTCCTCAAGTGGGAAGAAATCGCTGTTGGTGCGCCCGCGCCGGGGCAGGTGAAGCTCCGCCAGGAAGCCGCGGGTCTCAACTTCATCGACGTCTATCACCGGACGGGCCTGTACCCACAGCAGATGCCGTTCACCCCCGGCGTCGAAGGTGCGGGAGTCGTTCAAGGGGTTGGTCGGGACGTCGACGACGTGAAGCCCGGCGACCGCGTCGCTTACGGGGGGTCGATCGGCGGCTATTCCGAGGAGCGGCTGATCAACGCCGACCGGCTGGTCAGGCTTCCCGATTCGATCGGATTTGAACAGGCAGCGGGGATGATGCTTCAAGGGATGACCGCGCACATGCTGCTGCGATCGGTCCATCGCGTTGCGCCCGGAGAAACGATCTTGGTCCACGCGGCAGCGGGCGGGGTCGGCCTGATCGTCTGCCAATGGGCGAAGGCGCTGGGCGCGACCGTCATCGGCACCGTCGGATCGGACGAGAAAGCCGAGTTGGCCCAGGCGCACGGCTGTGACCATCCGATCGTCTACACCCGCCAGGATTTCGGCGCCGAGGTGGACCGCATCACTAACGGCGAGAAGCTTCCGGTCGTCTATGACGGCGTCGGGCGCGACACATTCATGAAGTCGCTGGATTGCCTGGGCCGCCGCGGGATGATGGTGAGCTTCGGCAATGCATCGGGTCCCGTCGATCCCTTCCCGCCGGGGCTGCTCGCACAGAAGGGCTCGCTCTTCCTCACGCGCCCGACACTCTACGATTACATCGTCACCCGCACCGAGCTCGAACGTGCCGCGAGCGAGCTGTTCGAGATGGTGACGAGCGGCAAGGTCAAGGTCGAGGTCAAGCAGCGGATCCCACTGAAGGACGCAGCGGAAGCGCACCGAGCGCTGGAGGGACGCAAGACCACGGGATCGACGATCCTGACCATCTGATCTGCGCCTTCCCTTTTATGCTGCTGCACAGTAAGGCTCCGCGACTTTTATCAGAGAGAAGAGAGATCTTTTGGCCAAGGAAGAATTGCTCGAGATGCGGGGGCAGGTCGTCGAGCTACTGCCGAACGCGATGTTCCGCGTGAAGCTCGAGAACGGTCACGAGATCCTCGGCCATACCGCCGGCAAGATGCGCAAGAACCGAATCCGCGTGCTGACCGGCGACGAGGTGCTTGTCGAGCTGACGCCGTACGACCTTACCAAGGGCCGCATCACCTACCGCTTCATGCCCGGACGCGCAGGACCGCCCGGATACCCATAAATGCGGCTGATCCTCGCTTCCGCGAGCCCGCGCCGTCTCGACCTTCTTGCCCGAATCGGAGTGATTCCCGATGCGGTGATTCCCGCCGACGTCGACGAGGACGTTCCCAAGGGCGAGCTTCCGCGTCAGCATGCGCAGCGCCTAGCGAGGGAGAAAGCGGCAGCGGTTGCCGCCAACGAACCTGACGCGCTGGTGCTGGCGGCGGACACAGTCGTCGCAGTGGGGCGGCGAATCCTCCCCAAGGTCGAGGATGAAGAGACACTGCGCGCCTGCATGCGGCTGCTCTCGGGACGGCGGCACCGCGTTCTAACCGGCGTCGCACTCGCCATTCCCGGGAATGGCGTTCGCGAGCGGCTGGTCGAAACCATGATCGCGATGAAGCGCCTCTCCGAACAGGAAATCGACTATTACGCGAGCCACGGCGAGTGGCGCGGCAAAGCCGGCGGCTATGCGCTTCAGGGTTACGGCGAAGTGTACGTCCGCCATATCGGTGGAAGCTATTCGAACGTCGTCGGCCTGCCGCTCGCCGAGACGCGCGTGCTGCTGAAAAGCGCGGGATACGACGTTGGCTGAATGGCTGACTGAGCGCGGCGTCGGCGAAGAGCGCATAGCCCGCATCGACAACGGCTGCATCGCCGAGGCGCGAATTCAGCTCGAGGGCACCGAGCGCGCCGGCACCGTACGGCTCGCGGCCCTTAAATCGGTGGGGCCACCAGCCATCGCGATCGATCAGGGCCAGGAATATTTGCTGCCGAAAGGCGCACGCGGCGCAACCGAGGGCGAGATCATTTCCATCGAAGTCGCGCGCGAGAAGATCCCCGGAATCGAGCCGTGGAAACGGCCGCTCGCGCGATATGTCCCCGAAGGAGGGCTGCACACCGCCCCGCCACTCGATGCCGAGGTCTTGCCCATTCCTTCGCCCATTGACCGGCTCGAGCAAGCGGGATGGTCGGATGTTCTCGAAGAAGCACGCAGCGGAGTTATCCGCTTCGCCGGTGGTGAACTGAGAATTTCTGCGACGCCCGCAATGACCCTGATCGACGTCGACGGATATCTCGATCCGGAGGAACTGGCCGTCCGCGGCGCCGACGAAGCTGCTCGAGCGATCCGGCGGCTCGACATCGGCGGGTCGGTCGGCATCGACTTGCCGAGCTCCGGGAGCAAGGCCGCACGCCACGCCGCGGCTGCTGCAATCGACAAGCAGCTACCCCAGCCCTTCGAGCGGACCGCCGTGAACGGCTTCGGCTTCGTCCAGATCGTCCGACCGCGAAATCGCGCATCGCTGATCGAGCTGGCACAGGATCGCGCCGCCTTCGAGGCCCGCGCGCTGCTCCGGCGCGTCGCATTCGAGCCGCCCGGACCCAAGCGCCTCGTCGCCCATCCGGCGGTCATTGCGCTGCTGGAGGGACGGCACGAGTGGACGCAGGCGTTGTGTCACCAGGTAGGGGGCGCAGTCAGCTTGCGGGCGGAGCCGGCCCTTCCCATGTCTGCCGGATATGCCGAGAGCCGCTAAGTCCAAGCGCTGTCCGGTCTGCGGGAAGCCGGAGACCGCGGCGGACGCTCCCTTCTGCAGTCGCGGCTGCAGGAACCGCGACCTCTTGAAATGGCTCGGCGACGGCTATCGCATACCGGGTCCTCCGGTCGATCCCGAGAGGGTGGACAGCGAAGGGGGTGAGGGCTAGGGAGCCGGTCGCTTGAGCGGGCGGCCTGCCCGAATCCAAGCGCCCAGGTAGCTCAGTTGGTAGAGCACGTGACTGAAAATCACGGTGTCGGTGGTTCGATCCCGCCCCTGGGCACCATTTTCTCTCAATAGCTCGCGGGCGCTCCTCGAGACCGCGGGAAGCGTGACGACCCTGAGACCGGTGGCGCTTAGTTCGGGCGCGATGACGGCATGGGCCAACGGTGCTTTTGCGCCAGGATCGGCGCTTCGAAGAAATACCAGCTCAAGGCCGCGAGCAAGATCGTGATGCCAAGCTGAAGTACGAAGATCACCAGCGGCGATTCAAATTGCGCATGCAGGGGTCGGCTGACCAAAGCGTGGATGACGTAAATGCCATAGCTGATCTGTCCGATCCACCTCATCCAAAACCATTGAAGGAACCGAGGCGGTCGAGTGAGGACGATCAGCAGGCCCGCCCCCACACCGGCGGCGATGATGGGCCATTGGAGGTTGTAGATCAGGATCGGCGCCATCGGTTCCAGACGCAGGCGCTGAACCGCGAGCATGAACGCGCCTGCGGCAATGGCCACCACCCAGGTCCAAACGGCCCCGCCGGTTGGCAGGCCGCCTGCCCGCTCTCGATACGCCAGGAACGCCCCTACCAGCAGCGTGTCCGCGCGGGCGAATGTGGCAAGGCCGAGGAACTGCTGGTTGGCGAAGGACGGTGGCCACAGCGAAAAGGTCAGGCGGCAAAGGACGTCGACTAGGATCAGTCCGATGATGATTCTTAGTAGCGCGCGCCGCGGCGCGAACAGCACCACCGCTGGCCACACCAGATAGAATTGTTCCTCCACCGCGAGCGACCAATAATGGCCGAGGACGTCGGGCGGCGGATTGTTGGGCAGCCAGTTGACGAGATAGCCCATGTACCAGAGGAGCCCGCTCCATTGCCCCTCGATCGTTGCCGCGATCACCGCGACCGCCCAGGCGAGCGGCAGAATGCGCAGCGCACGCCGCATGTAAAAGGGCACGAAATAGGCGCGGGACGTCGGATCGGCGGCCTTGGCATCGAGCAGGATGCCGGTGATGAGATAGCCGGACAGACCGAAGAAGATGTCGACGCCCAGCCAGCCAAGCTTGAACAGGCCCGCGTGGGACGCGATCACGCCGATTACGGCCAGGGCGCGGACGCCGTCGAGCGCTGGCCGCCGCACAGGAAGGCTTGAACGGGTCGCTTCGGCAATCGTCGAGTCCGCCTCAGCCATGCGCCATCACCAGGGATTGGTAGATCGCCATGGCTTGCCGACACCATGCCGCACGCCCGAACCGAGCCGTGATTCGCGCGCTGATCTCGGCCTCGCGGAACTCGGCCCGGCGGTCGAGAGCCTCCAGAATGCCGGCGGCGAGCGCCACCGGGTCGTCGGCCTCGACCATCACTCCGTCCTCTGCGCCAACGAACTCCTCCGGCCCCCCGCAGCGCGTGACGACGAGCGGCGTGCCGCAGGCCAAAGCCTCCGACGCGACCGAGCAAAAAGTCTCGCGCCCTTTCCCCGAAGAGACGACCACCAGCGAACATCGCCGCATCGCCTCCGCGACCGCCAGCGGATCGGCGCCCTCGACGATTGTCACCACAGATCGCAGGTCGAGCTGGTCGATAAGGGCGTTCATTTCGCGCCGGTCCGTCGCGTACGCGCTGAGTGCCTTGGCCGATAAGATGCGCAACCGGATCGCGGGACGATGCTTTCGGACCTCGGCCAGAGCGCGCAACAGCACGTCGACCCGCTTGAAGCGGCGGATCAGCCCGACGAACAGCAGTTCATCCGGATTGCGAGGGCCCCCGTCCGGGTGAAAGGTCGCGTCGTCTAGCACGTTCGGCAACACGGTCATGGCCTTGATCTGGCCGCCGGAATAAGCAGCCAAAGCGTCCTTTAGGAACGTGCTAACGGGCGCCACGAGATCGACCCCTGGCAGTGCCGCTTTCACCTGCCGTCGGACACTCGGATTGTCCTCGAGCCAAGGGCTCCAAAAGGAATGTTCAGACGTCATCACAGGCACGCCCAGGTCGCGCCCGATCCGACTGGCAACAACCCCGTCGGGATAAATGAAGTGGGCGTGGATCAGGTCGAAAGGCCGATCACGGTGCATGCGCCGGGCGGCGGCGCGCACAAAGGGCAGCGCCAGCCGCGCGTCATTGGCATGCGTCAAATACTCGATCGAACCGGGCACGCGCGGAAAGGCGACGTGCACGGCACCGCGCTGCTCGTGCGCAGGCACCAAACGGAAACGGGACAGCGCTGGAACAAGCCACGGCACCCAAGGCGTGGGTACGATGACGCGAACGTCGGCCTCCGCGGAAGCCGCTTCGCACATCCGCTCCACCCACAGGCCCCGCTGCGGGGCGGCGGGCGTGGGATAGTTCCACGACAGCACCAGCACGCGCAGTCTTCTTTTCGTTCTTTTCGGGGAAACTATACTTCTCTCCGCTGGTCTTTTTCTTCTGGAGGGACTCCCCCGGTACCCAATCTCAGGAAAGTACGGCAGGTACCGGTTCAGGCTGTCCGGCGGGTTTGCGGCGGACAATGCGATGATGCCTAATTGGCTGATCGACCAGATGATAGAAGAAGCACGAACAGGCGAGCACTGCTCCCACCAGCGCGAGGCTGTTGCGAACCCCGAGTACCGCGTAGAAGAGGAGAAGCACCGGCACGTGGAAGATGTAGACTGGATAAGACAGCTCTCCCCCGTAATCCAACAGCGTAAGGACATACTTGGGCAGCCGGATCGCGCTTGAAAACAGGATAAGCGCCATGCTCGCCACGTAAGTGAAGAGCGAATATCGCGTCATGAACGCGCGATTGGTGGAGAAGAGGAAGGTGCCGAGGCAAAGGCCGCCAGTCGAATAGCGCGGATCCGTCCGATTCAGGTAGAGGACAAATCCCCCCAGCCACGCCCAGACCATGAAGAGCAAGGGAAGCCCGAACCGCAACTGGCTATAGAATTCCAGATGAAGCTTGGGGAAAGCAGCGTAGGCACATGCCGAAATGGCGGTCAGGGCCAGCAGCAGGACGCGAGGAGCGCGAATGAATAGCGGCGCCAGAAGATAACATGAAACCTCCACGCCCAACGTCCAAAGTGGAGCATTCGAGTTGATTGGATGGACGATTATGCCCTGGAGCATCAGAAGGTTTCCGACAATGGTGACCGGGTCGGCGAGAGGAAAGTCGGCGCCCCGCCCGTGGACTGGCGATGCAGTGAACAGGAATGGCAACAACGCGAGAAGGATGCCGAGGAAATAGAGCGGATAGATGCGGATCATCCGCCGCCGGAAATAGCCTTGGGGCTTGACCGTGATCGAATGCGCTATGGAGTAGCCCGAGATAACCAGAAAACAGAAGACCGCCGCGGCCGCACCAAGTCCGCCTAAGAGCAGCAGCCCCTTATTGATCAGCCCTCGGTCGGGAACGAATCGCGCCAGGTGCCCGAAGAGGACGATCATGGCCAAGGCGAAGCGCAGTCCGCCGAGAATCTTCCAGCTATCAGGCGCTGGCAAACTGGCTCGCGCCTCGCTGCCGCCGTCCATCCTGCCCCCCAAGAAGCCGCTGGCGCGAGAATGACCCTCCAATTGCCGTCAATCAAGTCTTGTCGAGGCCGCGCCGCCCCTGTCCCGGGCCGGAATGAAACACCAAGCCGCTCACACGCACGGAGCGTCGGTCATGAGGCTGCGCCCTCGCTCTGCACCGGACGCGCGAGCCACCACTCGACGGTGGCGCCAATGCGCGCCTCGAGATCGTCGCCAGGACGCCAGCCCAGCGCCTCCATTGCCAGCTGAGGATCGCACACCAACGCCGAGACATCCTGATCGCGAGTCTCGGCCGCGTCAAAGTCGATTTCGCCCGGCACACCCATCGCCGCGCGGACCAGCGCGGCGAAAGCGCGCACGCTGACGGCGCGGCCCGAACCGATATGATAAACCGCGTTGCAAGCCGCCGGCGGACAGAGGAGCGCCAGGCGGTAGGCCTCGGCGATGTCGTCGACGTCGTTGAAGTCCCGCACCTGGTCGCCGTGGGTCAGCCGAGCGGGTCGGCCGCGCCGCCAGCAATCGACCAAGTGCGGCAACAGCCGATGCATGCCCTCGTAGCGGCCGAACACGTTGAAGAGGCGCAGGTTGACGAACGGCACGCCGTAACGGCGATGCAACGGCCCGAGCGCGTCGTCGAGCTTCGCCTTCGCTTTCGCATAGTCGAGCGACGGCGCGACCCGTGCGTCCTCGGCCAGCTGGTAGCCCGATGCCAGGACCCAGGCGCTGCCGGTATGCACCAATCGCGCGTCGCCGAAGCGGGAGAGCGCCTCGAACATGGCTTCGAGGGGTGCAAGATGGCGCGCCTGCCACTCCTGCTCGCTCTGTCGCTCGAAGCCCGAAGGATCGAAGGCCAGGTGAAGCACCGCCTTGGGCCTATGGCGATCCAGCAAATCCTGTAGGCAGGCAATGTCGGTGATGTCGCCCCGCTCCACCGCCAGCGCAGGGGATTGGCGCACGGTTTCCAGCCGTTCGTCGGACGAGCCCGGCCGCAGCAGAGCGCACACCTTTTCCGTGGGCTCGCCGTCCCACAAGACCCCCGCCGCCTCGATCCAGCGGACGAGCCGGCGCGTCACCGCCGAGCCGATGAAGCCGCCGGCGCCTGTCACGAGAATTGTCCGTCCCATCGCGATAGCCGACGCGCCCCCTCACGGCAGATTTCCCCCGAGGCGCGTTCCAGTGCAAGTGTCGTTGAGAGCGGGATGCCAAGCTGAGGCAGGTGACGGCCATCAACCAGCTCGCGAAATCGGCTCCCGCCCCGGCGCGGGTGCGTCCATCCACCGCCCGAACCACTGGTCGAGCACAAATGCCCCGTGCAGCATGCCGGTGGCGTCGCGGGTGCCCTTGGCGTGGGCGGCCTGCAGCTCGGCGATCTTCGAGGGGTCGAGCAGCTCATCGACGGGCGACCCTCCACCGCTGCGCTGCATCATTCCGCTGATCGGAGAATCCTGTTTCAGCCATTGCGGCAGCGGCATCGCGAAGCCTTGCTTGCGTCGATCGAGCAGCGCATCGGGGAGCCACGGCCGCACCGCGTCCTTGAGCAGGAGCTTGGCCCCGTCGCGGTTCGCCAGCTGCCGAGGCGCGACCCCCGCCGCCAACTCCATCACCTCCCGGTGCAGGAACGGAGCGCGCACCTCCAGCGAGCATGCCATGCTCGCCCGGTCAACCTTCACCAGCATGTCTCCCGGCAGAGTCAGCACAAAGTCGAGGTGCCGCATCGCGTTGACCAGCCCCACTTCGTCCGGTGGTGCATCGGCAAGCAGGTGCTCGACCAGCACGCCGGGATCATAGTCGCGCAGCGCTTCGGCGAGCGGCCCCCTCGCTACTTGCCTCAGCAGCGGCAGCGGAAAGCCGATACACAGCATGTCCGTGAGCATTTGCGGCGCCTCGAGCCCGTATTGCCGGAGCGTGCGGCCCCAATGACTCCCGTCGGGCAGCGCCGTGCCGGCAAGTGCCGCGACCCCGCGCGGGAGCACACCCTTGAGCTCGGCCATGCGCGCCAGCCGCTGGTACTTGCGATAGCCGCCGAACAGCTCGTCGGCGCCGTCGCCCGACAAAGCGACCGTGATCGACTCCCGCGCCTCGCGGCACAGATAATAGGTCGGGAAGGCGGAATAGTCGGCGAACGGCTCGTCATAGTGCCAGTTCAGGCGGTCCATGACGGATAGCACGTCCGACGGATCGACCGTGCGCTCGGTGTGGCGCGTGTGATAGCGCTCCGCGACTTGCCGCGCCCACGGCCGCTCATCATAGTCGGCTTCGTCGAAGCCGATGGTGAAGCTCCGCACTTCATGGCCCGAGCGGCTCAGCGCCGCGGTCACCGTCGAGGAGTCGACGCCCCCGCTGAGAAACGTGCCCAGCGGCACGTCAGCGACCGCCGTCTCGTCGGCAGCGCGCACCAGCGTCTCGCGAAGCTGCTCGGCGCTGACGGCGCGGTCGCTTGGAGCGAAACGCAGCGACCAGTAACGCGTCGGCCCTTGGACGATGGCCGGTGCGTCCTCGCCCAGCTCGACGCTCAGCCAGTGGCCCGGCGGCAGCTTGCGGACGTCACGCCAAACGGTTTTGGGATCGGCGATGAAGCCGAGGGCGAGAAAATCGACAAGCGCCTCGTGATCGACCCGGCGCGGGAAGCCGGGCCACTCGAGCAGCGCCTTGATCTCCGAGCCGAACAGGAAGGCGCCGTCAACCAGCGCATAGTGGAACGGCTTTTCGCCGGCGCGGTCCCGAGCGCAGAACAGCCGCCGAGTCTCGGCGTCCCAGATCGCGAGCGCGAATTGGCCCGACAGCCGCTCGAGCATGGCCGTGCCCCAGAGGCGGAACGCCTCGAGCAGCACTTCGGTGTCGGACTGCGTACGGAAGGCGACGCCGTGCCGCTCCAGCTCCTTGCGAATGGCCTTGTAGTTGTAAATTTCGCCGTTGAAGATGATCACCAGACGGCCGTCGTGCGAGACCATCGGCTGGTTGGAGCGGGCATCGAGGTCGATGATTGCGAGTCGGCGATGGCCGAGCGCGACGCGCTCGTCCGGCGAGCGCCACACGGCGGCGGCGTCGGGGCCGCGGTGCATGAGCGTATCGCGCATGGCGGTGATCGTCGCTTCCGCGATCGGCGACCGCGACAACGCTCCCGCGATCCCGCACATCAGGCGAGCTCTCCGCGGGCGACGAACGAAAGTGCGCGCGTCCGCACGCTCTCCAGCGTCGCGCGGACTCGCGCCCGATCTTGCCTCGGCATGGCGATTATGGCGGCGAGCCACACGATGCCGCAGGCGGCGGCCTTGGCGCCGAGCCTGATGGCGCTCATTCCCGGGAAAAGGCTGCCGATGACTCCGCAAACGAGCAGCATCCCGAGCGCGAGCAAGGACATGTGCGCGGCTTCCGCCGACAGGCGAACGCCGAACTGACGCCGCAGGTACAGGATGGTGGATGCGAACATAACAATCGGCGCGGATAGCATCGCCAGCCCGGCCCCGGTGAGCCCCAGACGCGGGATCGCGACCACGGCAATGGCGGCGACGAGGATCTGCGCGCTGAAGTTCTGCGCGACATGGAATCGCACCCGATTGTCGGCGAGGATGAGCGCCTGGTACGAACCCGAGAGGAGAGTGATCACCTCGGCAGCCACGAATAGCGCGACGAAGGGTGCCGCCGCGATGAACGGCGGCGCATAGAGCACAGCCAGCTCGATGTCGGAAAAGAGCAGGACCGGCGGCAGCACAGCGACGAAGATGAGGACCATGTGGCGCTGAAAGTCGTTGGTCCAGGCCATTCGCTCGGCGCTGTTCGCCTGTCGGTTCACATTCGGCGTCAGGAAGATGGAGTGCGCTGCGCCAAGCAGTGTGCGGACCGACAGGCCGATGCCGATCGCGCCCTGGAGGATGCCCGCGCTGCCGGCTCCGTAAAGGCGCAGCACCGAATATTGGACGTACCACGCCGCGTAGGGCGCCGCGAAGGTGAGCGGAAACAGCCAAAACGCGAACCGCCACACGTCTCGCGGCAGCTTGAATGCGTTCGCAAGGGAGCGCACGGGCCGCACCTTCTTCGCCGCCGGTACTCGGAGCTTCCTGATCGCCGCGAGCACCAGCGCAATGCCGAGCACCGCATAGACCCCGTAGAAGCCCGCGACTCCGAGCCCCGTCGCGGCGGCGATCGCCGCGAAGACCAACACGACTCCGTGCGCGAGCGTGAACCGCATCGATGCAACATGCCCGTTCGTCGCGGCGAAAATGTTGGTGAGAAAAGGCACTAGACCGATTACGGGAAGCGCGGCGAAGGCGAGGATCAGCGCGCCCTGGTAGGAGACCAGCGCCTTGCCCCACAGCCCTGGCGCCGCCGCGGCAATGCTCACACACACGATCGTCGCCAGCGCGAGCAGAGCGATCGCGACGTTGCGCATGCTTCGGTAGAGATCTTCGGCCTCGTCGGGAGAGTGGCGTTGCGCGGCTGGAAGGAACCGCAGCGCTGCGAACGGCAGCGACAGCGACAGGGTCTGCGCGATCACCGCGGTCACGCGGTCGACGGTTGCAATGACGCCCACTCCCTCGGGCCCGAGAAAAAGCGCGATGATCTTGGTCCTGCCGAGCAGCAGGAGCATCGACAGGAACTGCAGGAACCCGATCGAAATGAGGGCGCGGATCACGAGCGTCGGCGCGGCGGACGCTTGACGTGCCAGCGCTGGCGCATGCGCTCGGCGAGCCATTCGCTGCGTGGCAAGTGAAGCGCCACCCACAAGCCGGTCGCAATCGCGATCAGCCGCAGCCGCTGGACGTACTTCGACCGGGCGATCGGGCCGAGACGCACGTCTCGCATTTCAAGGCGGCCCTGCGGCAGCTCATCCTTGATATAGTGGCTCATCGCCGCCCAGAGCCGGTCCTTCGAGCGGTGCGCCTCGTAACTGACCAGCGCCGCTGGCGTGGCCAGCTCACGGTCGCCCCGTTCGAGATACTCATCCATGATCAGGAAGTAATTCTCCACGTCGGTGCGCAGACGATGATAGCGCTGCGAGGAATTGCCGTGGAAGTGGCGGTACTTCATCAGGTGCGATTCGAGCACGGCAATCGGATAGCGCCGGGCGATCCGCAGCCACATCTCGAGGTCGCTGGTGTTGCGGTACTTGTCCTGGCGGTAGACGCCGACGTCGCGGTGAACCGATGCGCGCACCATCGCCGTCGGGCAGACCAGAAAGTTGTTCT
Organism: Sphingomicrobium sp.; assembly: GCA_039933195.1. GTDB lineage: Bacteria > Pseudomonadota > Alphaproteobacteria > Sphingomonadales > Sphingomonadaceae > Sphingomicrobium. The sequence continues at coordinate 13,293 of JBDTON010000063.1, forward strand.
TGTACGACAGCAAAGCGTTCAGGACGACGGGATAGGGCAGCGGCCGGTCACCTCTCACCTCTTTTGGAAGCTCGATACGCCCGTATTCGCGGCCTTCGGCGTCGACCATGACGTCGCTGGCGAACACCGCGCCGACCTCGGGGTGCATCTGGAGATAGGCGACCTGCTCCTCGACGATGGTGGGCAGATAGATGTCGTCGGCGTGATACGTGGCGATGAGCTCGCCATTCGCCTCGGC
>JBDTON010000064.1:0-10513 GCA_039933195.1 Sphingomicrobium sp.
CGAGATCTCGCGGATCACGGGCAAGCCGCTGTAGTCCTTGCAAGCAGGCGCGGCCGCGCTCGGCGGCTCCTACGGCGGCTATATGATGAACTGGATCGAGGGGAACTGGCCCGATCGGTTCAAGTGTATCGTCCAGCACGACGGCGTGTTCGACGCCCGCGCGATGGCCTACGAGACCGAGGAATTGTGGTTCGACGAATGGGAGCACGGCAAGCACGCCTATTACGAAGCGCCGGCGGAGTTCGAGAAGTGGAACCCGGTCAATTACGTGGCGAGGTGGAAGACTCCTCAGCTGGTCATCACTAGCGAGAATGATTTCCGCATTCCCTATACGCAGGGGCCGCCGCCTTCACCGCCCTCCAGCGCCGCAACATCCCGTCGCGCCTGCTGGTGTTCCCGGATGAGAACCATTGGGTGCTGAAGCCGAAGAACTCGATCGAGTGGTATGATCAGGTATTCCGCTGGATGAACACTTGGATGGGCAGTCCGACAACTGGCGCACCTCACGAAGGTTGATAGCAAGCGCGCTGGCCGGTAGCGCGCCGCCCATGGCCGACCTTCCCAAGACCTTCGAACCGCGCGCCATCGAGGAGCGCTGGTACGCGCATTGGGAGTCTGGCGGGCTGTTCCGCCCCGAGCGCGGCGAGCAAGAGCCGTGGACCATTGTCATGCCGCCGCCCAACGTCACCGGCAGCCTGCACATCGGGCACGCGCTCGACATCACGCTCCAGGACGTCCTCACCCGCCGCGAGCGGATGCTCGGCAAGGACGCCCTTTGGGTGGTCGGAACCGACCATGCCGGCATCGCCACGCAGATGGTGGTCGAGCGCAACCTCGAAGAGCGGCAGGACAAGCGCACCAATTACAGCCGCGACCAATTTGTCGCGAAGGTGTGGGAGTGGAAGGCCGAGAGCGGCGGCGCGATCACGCGTCAGCTGCGCCGCCTGGGCGCGAGTTGCGACTGGGCGCACGAGCGCTTCACCATGGACGAAGGCTTCTCGAAAGCCGTCACCCACGTGTTCGTCGAGCTCCACAAGCGCGGGCTTGCCTACCGCGACAAGCGTCTCGTCAACTGGGACCCGAAGTTCCAGACCGCGATCAGCGACCTCGAAGTCGAGACGCGCGAAGTCCAGGGCAAGTTCTGGACCTTGAGCTACCCGCTCGCCGACGGCTCGGGCGCGATCCAGGTGGCGACGACGCGACCGGAGACGATGCTCGCCGACATGGCCGTCGCGGTGCATCCCGAGGACGAGCGCTACAAGTCGTTGATCGGCAAGCAGGTGAAGCACCCGATCACCGGGCGGCTGATCCCGATCGTCGCCGACGAGCACGCCGATCCGCAACTCGGCTCAGGCGCGGTGAAGATCACGCCCGGCCATGATTTCGATGACTTCGAGGTCGGCAAGCGCGCCGGATTCAAGCCCGCTGAGATGCTCAATATGTTCGACGCTACCGCGCACGTGGTGCAGACCAGCGACAGCCTGATCCCGGAGCAACTGCTCGGCCTCTCGCGTGAAGATGCGCGCAAGGCCGTCGTCGAGCTGCTTGAGGCCCAGGACGCGATCGAGCGGGTCGAGGATCGGGTGATCCCGACGCCCTACGGCGATCGCTCGGGCGTCGTCATAGAGCCGTGGCTCACCGACCAATGGTACGTGGACGCCGCCAAACTCGCGAAGCCGGCGATTGAGGCGGTCAAGTCGGGCAAAATCAAGATCGTCCCTGAGACCTGGGCCAAGACGTGGTTCAACTGGCTCGAGAATATCCAGCCGTGGTGCGTCTCGCGCCAATTGTGGTGGGGCCACCGAATTCCCGCGTGGTACGCCGAGGACGGCCACGTGTTCGTCGCCGAGACCGAGGAAGACGCCCGGGCTGAGGGCGGCGGCAAGCCGCTCCGCCAGGACGAGGACGTGCTCGACACTTGGTTCTCATCGGCGCTGTGGCCCTTCGCCACGCTCGGCTGGCCCGACGAGACGGAGGATCTCAAGCGCCACTATCCCAACGACGTCCTCATCTCGGGCTTCGACATCCTGTTCTTCTGGGATGCGCGCATGGCGATGCAGGGGATCGAGTTCATGGGGGAAGTGCCGTGGCGGACGCTCTACCTCCACGGCCTGGTCCGCGACGCGCAGGGCCAGAAAATGTCCAAGTCGAAGGGCAATACCGTCGATCCGCTCGGCCTCATCGACAAATATGGCGCCGATGCCTTGCGCTTCACGCTCGCCGCGATGGAAAGCCAGGGCCGCGACATCAAGCTCGATGAGAAGCGCGTCGAGGGCTACCGCAACTTCGCCACCAAGCTGTGGAACGCCGCGCGCTTCCTGCAGATGAACGGGGTGGGGGCGAGCGACAGCATCGCCGCGCCTGCTGCGGAGCTGCCGGTCAACCGCTGGATCATCGGCGAGGTGGTGGAGACGCTGGCGAAGCTCGACGCCGCGTTCGACGAGCTGCGCTACGACGAGATGGCCGACGCCATCTATCACTTCGTCTGGGGCACCTTCTGCGACTGGTATGTCGAGCTGATCAAAGGCACGTTCGACGAGGAGACGAAGGCCGTCGCTTCGTGGGCCTTCGACCAGATCCTCGTGATGCTCCACCCGCTGATGCCTTTCATCACCGAAGACCTGTGGGCGGCCATGGGGGAGCGGCCGTACGAACTGATCGTCGCCAGATGGCCCGAGCCGGAGGCGCAGGTCGATCCTCAGGCGAAGTCAGAGCTCGATTGGCTGGTGCGGCTGGTCAGCGAAGTCCGCTCGGCGCGCACCGAGCTCAATGTTCCACCGTCGGCCAAGCTCAACCTATTCGCCGCAGACGCATCGGAAGAGACTGCGGCTTGCCTGGACCGTAACCATGCAATGATCTCTCGGTTGGCTCGGTTGGATTCGATCCAGCTGTCCGCTTTCCCCGGAACGGGCGCCGCGCAAGTGGTGGTCGACGAAGCGACCTTCGCCCTGCCGCTCGAGGGCGTGATCGACTTCGAGTCCGAGCGCGATCGCCTCTCCAAGGGAGCCGCGGCAGCCGAAAAAGAGCGCGACAGCCTCGCTCAGCGTCTCTCCAACCCCAACTTCACGGAGCGCGCCAAGCCCGAGGCGGTCGACAAGGCGCGCGCCGACCACGAGGCGAAGTCCGCGGAGGCCGGGCGCCTCCGCGCCGCGCTGGAACGGCTCGGCTGATGGCGAGCAAGCCCATGCACGGCCGTGACCTCACCGTCGGCCCGATCGCGTCGACCATGCTGGCCTTCGCGCTGCCGACCCTGATCGGCTCGATCCTCCAGTCGCTGAACGGCACCGTCAATACGATCTGGGTCGGCCGCTTCCTCGGCGAAGACGCGCTCGCCGCGACGTCCAACGCGAATATGATCATGTTTCTGTTGATGAGCTTCGTGTTCGGCATCGGCATGGCCGCGACCGTGCTCATCGGCCAGGCGTTCGGCCGCAAGGACGTCGACCAGGCGCGGCGCGTGGTTGGAACCGCGGTTGGCTTCCTGTTCGTCGTCGCGATCGGCATCGCCGTCTTGGGCTGGCTGTTCGCGCCCGCGCTGTTGAAGCTGCTCGCAACTCCCGCGGGCGCGGCACCGCTCGCGCTCGCTTATCTGCGCGTCATCTTCCTCGCGATGCCGGGCATCCTGCTCACCATCATGCTGATGATGGCGCTCCGCGGATCGGGTGACGCGATGAGTCCGTTGTTCCTGATGATTCTCGCGGTGGTGCTCGACAGCGGCCTCAATCCCGTCTTCATCCTCGGCCTGGGCCCGGCGCCGCGGATGGGCATCGCCGGTTCGGCAACCGCGACGTTGATCGCCAACACCGTCAGCTTCTTCGCTTTCGTGATCTACATCTATGCTCGCGACCTTCCGCTGCGCTTGCGCGGGCGTGAGCTTCGCTACCTTCTGCCCGACGGGCCGATCCTCAAGGCAATGATCATCAAAGGCATTCCGATGGGGCTGCAGATGATCGTCATCTCGGCTTCAGCGCTGGCGCTGATCGGGCTCGTCAATCGCGAAGGCGTGAACACCACCGCAGCGTTCGGCGTGGCGATGCAGCTGTGGGCCTATCTGCAGATGCCGGCGATGGCCTTGGGCGCTGCCGTCAGCGCGATGGCGGCGCAGAATATCGGCGCCGGCAAATGGGACCGTGTCAGCGCGATCACTCGCTCGGCGGTGTGGTTCACGGTCCTCAGTACCGGTGCGCTGGTAGTCCTGCTCGCGGTCGCCGACCGTCCGGCGCTGGCATTGTTCCTCGGCGGGCACAGCCCGGCGCTGCCGGTCGCGCGGCACATCCAGCTGCTGGCGACGTGGAGCTTCCTGTTGATGGGCGTGACGATGGTGCTGTTCGGCACCGTCCGCGCCAACGGATCCGTGTTCGGGCCGCTTGTGATCCTGTGCATTGGCCTGGTGCCGGTTCGCCTCGGCTTCGCGTTTGGCGCTTATTCCTGGCTGAAGGCTGACGCATTGTGGCTGAGCTTCCCCGCCGGCTCGATCGCGAACCTTGTGATGGCGGTCGGCTTTTACCTTCACGGCGGTTGGAAGAAGGCGCGGATGATGGCTCCGCCCAGTGCCGATGAAGTGATTGAGGAAGCCGAAGCCGCGATGGAGCCGGCGGGGCGGCTCAACCCGAGCGGATGATGATGCTAAAGGGCTTTCGATGACAAGCTTCCCCGCACTGCGCATGCGCCGCGGCCGCGTCGCGCCATGGATGCGCTCGATGCTCGCCGAGCATCGGCTGCATCCGAGCGATTTCATCTGGCCTCTGTTCATTTGCGAAGGGTCCGATTGCGAGGAGCCGATTGGCTCGCTTCCGGGCGTCAGCCGGTCGAGCGTCGACAAGCTCGCCGAACGTGCGCGGACCGCCGCGGCCGCCGGCATCCCGTGCATCGCTTTGTTTCCCAACACACCGAATGAGCTTCGCACCGACGATGCGGGCGAAGCGCTCAATTCGGACAACCTGATTTGCCGCGCGATCCGTGCGATCAAGGATGCGGTGCCGGATATCGGCGTGCTGACCGATGTCGCGCTCGACCCGTACACCAGCCATGGTCACGACGGCCTGATCGATATCGCAGGCAACGTCATCAACGACGACACGGTGAAGGTTCTCGTGGACCAGGCGTTGGTCCAGGCCGAAGCCGGCGCCGACATCGTCGCGCCGTCTGACATGATGGACGGTCGCGTCGCCGCGATCCGCGACGCGCTCGAAGGCGCGGGGCATCAGAATGTCGCGATCATGGCGTATGCCGCCAAATACGCCTCGGCCTTTTACGGCCCCTTCCGCGACGCGGTCGGAAGCACGGGTCGCCTGAAGGGCGACAAGCGCGGCTACCAGATGGATCCAGCCAACATCGAAGAGGCGCTGCGCGAGGTCGAGCTAGACCTCGCCGAGGGCGCGGACTTCGTGATGGTCAAGCCCGGTCTGCCGTATCTCGACGTCGTGGCGCGGGTGAAGGACGCCTTTGGCGTTCCGACCTTCGTTTACCAGGTGTCCGGCGAATATGCGATGATCGAGGCCGCCGCCGCTGCGGGCGCCGGCGACCGCGGCGCGCTCATTCTCGAGACTCTGCTCGCGTTCAAACGCGCCGGAGCGACGGGCGTCCTGACGTACCACGCGGTGGATGCCGCGCGGCTGATCGCCGGCTGATGCTCGACCAGTTGCGGGAACAGATTGCGGCTTTACGCGAGGCAGCCGAGCCGCTGGAGCCTGACGCTGACCAGCGACGCGCATTGGGCTCACAGGCGCTGGATCATGCTCTCGCTTTTCTGGATCAGGTCGAAACAGCGCCGAGCCTGAGGCCCGCCACCGAAGTTTCGAGCCAACGCCTCGACCCGGAGTTCACCGAAGACGGAAGGGACGCAGTCTCGGTGCTCGAATATGTCGGAGCGTGCATCGAACGGCCGGGCATTGCGACGACCTCGCCGCGCTTCATGGGGTATATTCCCGGCGGCGGGCTGTTCCATTCGGCGCTGGGCGACATGCTCGCCGCTGCCTCGAACAAATATTCGGGGTTCGCTCCGGCCGCGCCCGGTGCCGTCCGGATCGAGACTGCCTGCACCGCGTGGCTGGCGAGCGTCATCGGCTATCCTGCGAAAGCCGCCGGAACGCTGACTTCGGGCGGCAGCATCGCCAACCTGACCGCGATTGTCGCCGCCCGCGAGGCGCGTGATCCGGAAGGCGGCGGGGCGGTCTACGTCACGCGCTTTGCGCATCATTGCATCGACAAGGCGCTGCATATCGCCGGCCGCGGCCGCTCACTGCGACGGGTGATCGCCACCGACGATGCCTACCGCATGTCGGCAGAAGCGCTGGAGCAGGCGCTCGAGGAAGATCGCGGCAACGGCATCCGGCCATGGCTGGTCGTCGCTTCCGCCGGCACGGTCGACACCGGCGCAATCGATCCTCTGCCCGAGATCGTCGACCTCTGCCGTCGCTATGACGCATGGCTGCACGTCGACGGCGCCTACGGCGGCCTCTTCGCCTTGAGCGATGAGGGCCGGGCGCTCCTGCGCGGGATCGACGAGGCCGACAGCGTAGCGCTCGACCCGCACAAGACCTTGTTCCTTCCTTATGGGACCGGAGCGGCCCTGGTCCGCGATGGCCAGCACCTGCTCGACGCCTTCAGCGCAAGCGCGGAATATATTCGCCCGTTCAGCGAGACCGACGTCGGGCCGTCACCGGCGGACCTCTCGCCCGAGCTCACGCGGCATTTCCGGGCGCTGCGTCTGTGGCTGCCGCTGCAGATCGCGGGCATCGCGGCCTTCCGCGCCGCCCAAGCCGAGAAGCTCGCGCTCGCCCGCTATTTCCACGCGCGCCTGTCGGAAATTGAGGGATGGGATCCGGGACCCGAGCCCGATCTCTCGGTCGTCGCCTTTCGCTATCTGCCGAAGAGCGGCGATGCCGACGATTTCAACGAGCGCCTGATCCGCCAGGTCCAGCAGGAAGGCCGGGTGATGCTGAGCGGCACCCGCATCGACGGCAGTTTCCGGCTGCGCTGCGCAATCCTCTGCTTCCGAACCCACCTCGAGCATGTCGACGAGGCGGTCGATGCGCTCGTCCGTGGAGTCGCCGCGCTCGGTGGTTGAAGTCATTGCCGAGACTGACCGACTGATCCTTCGCAACTGGCGCGACGAAGACCGCGCCGACTATATCGCTGCCTGCAACACCGACGCAGTCACGCGGTTTCTGGGCGGGCCCGCGACGATCGAGCAGATCGACGCAGCGCTGGAGCGTATCTCGCGCAGCCAGCGCGAACATGGCTTCAGCTTCTGGGCGCTAGAGCGCCGGGACGATGCTGCGTTCCTGGGCTATTGCGGACTGAAGATCGTCGGCGACCCCGAGATCGCGGTCAAAGACGATGTGGAAAGCGGGTGGCGCCTTCGCGAGGATGCATGGGGGCAAGGCTATGCTTCGGAAGCGGCGACGGCCTGTCTCGACTGGGCGTGGGCGCATCTGGACGTCCAGCGAGTGGTCGCAATGACGACTCCTGCCAATCAACGAAGCTGGCGCCTGATGGAGCGCATCGGCATGACCCGGCGCCGCGACCTTGACTTCAATCATCCGCAATTCGCGGCGGATCACCTGCTGAGACGGCACATCACTTATGTGATCGAACGTCCTTAACGCGATATCAGGTTCTCGCCGCCACATCTCCGCGCTAGCTTCAAGGTGGTGAGGGGACGAATGGCTACGTCAGCGCTGCGCACCAGCGATCTAACGGCGCCCGCGCGGATGCGGTTTGTGATGACGATCTTCGCCGGGTCGTTCCTGCTGTTTCTCGTCCAGCCGATGATCGCCCGAATGGCGCTTCCTCGCCTCGGGGGAGCGCCTTCGGTGTGGAACTCGGCGATGCTGGTCTATCAGCTGCTGCTGCTCGCCGGATACGCTTACAGCCACTGGCTCGGGCGGCTCGCCCCGCGCTCGCAGGCCGCACTCCATCTGACCGCGTTCATCGTCGCGGGGGCGATGCTTCCGATCGGACTCATCGGCGTCACGCCTCCGAGCGATGCCAACATCTTCCTTTGGGTGCCGTGGCTGCTCCTCGTCTCGATCGGTCCGCTGTTCCTGCTCGTGTCGGCGCAGGCGCCGCTGATCCAGCGCTGGTACGCGCTCTCCGGCGGAGGCGATCCGTACCCGCTCTACGCGGCGTCCAACGCGGGAAGTTTTTGCGGCTTGATCGCTTATCCGTTGTTGGCGGAGCCGTTGCTTCCGGTCGCCGTGCAGAGGGTCGCGTGGAGCGCCGGCTATGCCTTGCTTGTCCTGCTTGCCGCATGGTGCGCGCTCAGGCTTCCCTCAAAATCGTCGGCGCAAGCTGCGCCCGCACAAACCCAGCCGATTGCCCGATCGACGATTGCCAAATGGGTCCTTCTCGCCGCCGTACCCTCCGGCCTCATGCTGGCCACCACGCTCCACATCACGACCGACCTCGTCGCAATGCCTTTGCTGTGGGTGCTTCCGCTGGGCCTCTATCTGCTGAGCTTTACCGTTGCCTTCGCCGCGGACCGCCGCCTCGCCAACAGCCTCTCCCGTCTTGCTCCGGTGGTTCTTCTTGCCGCTGCCTACGGGGTCTTCTCCAACACGCCCGTATACGCCGCCGCCTTTGCCGCAGTCGCGCTGATCGGACTGTTCTTTGTCTCGGCCGCCATTCACGCGCAGCTGTACGACCTCCGGCCCGATCCGGCGCACCTCACCACGTTCTACCTTGCGATGTCCGTCGGCGGTGCCTTGGGCGGGCTATTCTGCGCGCTCGTCGCCCCGATGATCTTCGACTGGACCTATGAGTTTCCGATTCTCGTCGTCGCCGCCGCTTACATCCTTGGCGCGAACAGCCCTTTCCCATGGCTGCAGAATTTCTGGCGAAGCGGGGGAGCGCCGCGCGTTGCGCGCTGGAGCATCCCTGTCGTCCTGCTGATCGCGTTGGCCGGCCAGGGCACGTTCGGGATGGCTTACTCGCCCGTCCTGGTCACCGGCGCCAGCATGATCCTGATCGCACTGCCGATCCTCGCGATCGGCAACCGTGTCGCTTTTGCGGCGGCCGTTGCAGCGCTGATGCTCGCCACGGGCGGCTGGTCGAAGATCGCTCTGTCGGTCGAGCCTGGCCGGATGACTCGCAGCTTTTTCGGAATCTATTCGATCCGAACCAGCGGCGATGGAACGCGCATGCTTGTCCACGGGACCACGATCCACGGCATCCAGCGCCATGGCTCCCCCGACCTCGAACGGTATCCGACCAGTTATTATGCGCGGCAATCGGGCGTTGGACTCGCGCTCGCGGCGGCGGGCGAGCATGCGCGGATCGACGTCGTCGGCCTCGGAGCCGGAACCCTCGCTTGCTACAGCCGCCCCGGCCAGAGCTGGCGCTTCTACGAGATCGATCCGGCTGTGGTGCGCATCGCCCGCAACCCGAAGCAGTTCACTTTCCTTTCGCGGTGCCAGCCGAACGTTCAGATCGCGATCGGCGATGCGCGGCTGACTCTGGAGCGCTCGCCACCGGCGTCGGCTGACATCCTGATCGTCGATGCGTTTTCCTCGGACTCGGTGCCGATGCACCTCCTCACTCGCGAGGCGTTTCGCGCCTACCGCCGGCATCTCGCGCCCGGGGGGCTATTGCTCGTCCATATCTCGAACCGATTCCTCGATCTCGGCCCGGTTGTCGCTACCGAGGTGAGTGACGGCTGGACAGCCGGGCTTCGCGCCTTTGTCCCCAATGACATCGAGAATCGGAGCTGGCAGACCGCCTCGACGTGGATTGCCCTTTCTCGATCAGCCCAGACCATCGCCCGGCTCGAAAAAGCCAGCGGCGAAGGCCGCTGGACGCCGCTCATGCCGCGGCCCGGCTTTACCGCGTGGACAGACGACCACGCGAGCATCCTGCCGATCATCAAGTGGACGGACTAACCCCGCTCGGCAGCTAGCTGCCGAGCCGCCGTTGAATCGCTTTGATCCGCTGCGCCTGGCGCTGTTCGATCGCGCCTACTTGTGCTCCGGCGCTCTTGATCGCCGCAAGATCATTGGGGGCGATACCGCCCTGCGTCTGGAGCGCATTGGCGCCGAGCGCATCGATGTCGCCGAGCGCGATCGTCGTCGGCCCGCGCGCCGCCGCGGCCGCCGACAGCCCTTCCTGTGCCACGACCCAGCCTTCGCTCTGCGGCGCACCCGCCGCGGAGGCGAGCCTCTCCGCCTCGCTCGCAGCGGACTCGAAGGCCGCGTCGCCGGCGCGAGCCTGGGCGACCAGCTCTGCGAGCCTGCTCGCGAGGGCCGCGCTGACCGGCCGGTCGTTCATCGGCCGCTCGACAGGCACGCGCGGATCGATCGCTTCCGCTGCACGCGGCTGCAGCGACGGGTACGGCCCGCCCGGCGTGGCGCAGGCGGTCAATGCCGCAACGCTCAGAACAGTGAACAGCGGTCCTCGCATGGCCGCAGCTGTAAGAGGAAAATGGCGCGCCCGAAAGGATTGTCCTCGCGGGAAGGCAGGAAAATGGCGCGCCCGGAAGGATTCGAACCTCCGGCCCCCAGATTCGTAGTCTGGT
>JBDTON010000065.1:0-3073 GCA_039933195.1 Sphingomicrobium sp.
TCGAGGTCGCAATCGTCGAAGATCAGCACCGGCGCGTGGCCGCCGAGCTCCATGGTGACGCGGGTCATGCTGTCGGCGCACAGGCGCATCAGGTGTTTGCCGACGTTGGTCGAGCCGGTGAAGCTGACCTTGCGGATGACTCGGCTGGCGATGAGGGTCTCGCTGATCAGCGCGCTATCGCCGTGGAGCAATTGCGCGACACCGGCAGGTATGCCGGCGTCGTGGAGCGCGCGGAAGAGCTCGGTACAGCAGCCGGGGGTCTCGTGCGGCGGACGCGAGATCACGGTGCAGCCCGCGGCCAGCGCGGCGCTGACCTTCTTGGCCAGCAGATAGATGGGGAAATTCCACGGCGTGAAGGTCGCGGTCGGGCCGACCGGCTGGCGGATCACGCGCGACAGCTGGCCCGCCGGACGTACCAGCGTGCGGCCGTAATCGCGCTTGGCGTCCTCGGCGTACCAATCGAACAATTGCGCCGAGCCCAGCACCTCGGACTTGGCTTCGGCGAAGGTCTTGCCCTGCTCCTGGGTCAGCGTTCGTCCGATGACGTCGGCACGCTCGCGCAGCAGCGCCGCCGCCTTGTGGAGGATGGCGCCGCGCTTCTCGACATCGGTCGCGCGCCACTCGGGCCACGCCCGCTCTGACGCGGCGAGCGCTTCGTCGAGATCGGCCTTGGTGGCGTAAGGGACTTCGGCGATCGGCTGGGCGTCGACCGGGTTCACCACCGGATGCGCGTCGCGCCCTTCGCCCGATTTCCAAACACCGTCGATGAAGAGCTGAAGCGAGGTTTCATATGTCATGGCGCGCCAGATAGGCGTCGGCGCGACAGCCGCCAAGTGGCCTAAACCTCGTAACCCATGCGCTGCGCCCACGGGGTGAGGATCGGGAGCACCGGCTCCATCTGCTCTCGGTAGCGCTCCCAGCGGCCAGCGGCGCGCTTGTACAGCGGCTCGACCACCTGGGAGTAGCTGGGGGTGTTGATGAACCCGCGCTCTTGCGCGGTCGCGCGGTTGTCGAGCAGCGCGGCGTTCCAATCGAGGCCGAGGAACTGGATCAGCGCTTGCATTTCGCTCTCCGCGCCCGCGACTAGCCGCTCATAACGGACCTCGTGGACCCGGAGGGGGAGCAAATCGCGGCTCTTCGTCCACAACGTCATCATCTGGTCGTAAAGCCGCGCCGCCGCTTCGAGCGTCACGAAGTTGGCGAGCGCCGGATTGGGTTCGAAGCGGGTGATGAAATTGCTCAGCACCGCGTCGCAGGGATGGCGCTCGACGAACAGCAAACGCGCGTTGGGGAACAAGCGGTGGATCAGCGCCGCTTCGTTCATCGCGAACGGCTGCTTGTCGACGAGAAGACGCTCGCCGCGATCGGGCGCATAGACGTCCGCTTCGCGGAAGTAGAGCTGGCGAAGCTCGGCGATGCCGTCGTCGTCGAGCTCGGCGATGCGCTCATAGCCGCCGAGCCGGCGCAGCACCGTATCGAGCATCGGCCGTTCCTCGGTGATGATGAGCTCGGGATGGCCCATGAGGAAGGTGTCGAGCAGCGTGGTGCCCGAGCGGGGGAAGCCGACGAGGAAGACGGGATCGCGGATCTCGTCATTAACGGCAGCAGGCCTCCAGTCGCGCAGCCACTGGGCTGTCAGCAATCGCGTGTGGCGATCGATCCGCTCGCGATAGGACTGGGCGCGCTCCGCGACGATGTCGGGCGCGAGGCCGGTGTCGCGGTTCATCTCGGAAAATGCCGCGAACGCCTGGGCCGCGTTGCCGAGGCGATCGTGGATCTGGCCCACGAGCAGGGCGCGCGAGCCCGGATCCACTGTCGCCGGCGCGTCCGCCGCAAGCTGCAGCGCGCGCTCGAACTCGCCGCGCCGAAACGCCAGGCGCGCCTGCAGCAGCGGCAATTCCGCGATTGGCTCGCCAGTCGCTCCGATGCGCTCGACTAAGTCCGCGAATTCGTCGATCCGGTTCTGCCGTTCGTGCAGCTTGGCAAGCGCGAGGAGGGCGGGGACGCATGCGGGGCCGATCCGCAGCGCGTCTTCCAGCGATTGAAGCGCCTGCTCCGGCCGCCCGAGCAGGTCCTGCAGCCGCGCGGCAGTGACCCGGATCAGCGGGTCGGCGGGCCGCGCGCTGGCCTGGGCGAGCGCGCTGCGCAGGCCCTCTTCGCCCGTGCCCGCGGCGATCTGCGCCTCGGCCCATTTCTCGTGGAAGCGCGGCTGGTCGGGCCGCAGTGAGATCGCCCGCGCCAAAGCGTCGACCGCGCCCTGTGGGTCGCCCATCCCGAATCGGCAGATGCCAAGATTGCCCCAGCTTTCGAAGTCGCGCGGATCGGCCCCGACGATTTCCTCGAAGAGCTTCGCCGCGGGGGCATGCTGCGTTCGGCGCAGATGGATCAAGGCCGCCAGCCGTTTGGGCTGCAGTCCCTGAAGCGGGGTCGAGCGCAGCAGCTCCTCGGCTTCGTCGAGCCGGTTGAGTCCGATCAGCAGACGCGCGAGTTCCAGGCGCGGAACCGGATCCGCCGGCGAAAGCGCGGCCGCTGCGCGAAATTGCGCTTCCGCGTCATCGAGCTCCATTCGCCGGGCGTGGAGCAGCCCGACAAACAAGGTGAGCCCGAAGTCGGCGGGCTGCTCGGCGAGAGCTCGCTTGGCCACGGCCAACGCCTGGTCGAAATCGCCCCGGCGGCTGTGCTCGAGAGCCTGCTCGGCGAGTGGGGAAGGAGCGTTCATCATCTGGAACCGAGGCAAGAAATAGGGCCCGCTTGTTTCGGCGGCAACGGCCCGCTAGCGCTACTGACAAAGGAGAAAGCAGCACATGACCAAGGAGGAACTGGTGCAGCGCATGCAGTCCGGGCAGGCGTGGGTGTCGGGCAAGCGCGTGAAGATCGACTTCGGCGGGAGCGAGGGCGTTGTGATGCTCGACGGCGCCGCGCAGAAGGTCAGTGAAGACGATGGCGCGGCGGACACCACGATCCGCGTCGGCTGGGACGACTGGCAGCAGCTCGCCGCCGGCCAGCTCGACGGGATGACCGCGTTCATGATGGGCAAATTGAAGGTCGAGGGCGACATGTCCAACGCCATGCA
>JBDTON010000066.1:0-10546 GCA_039933195.1 Sphingomicrobium sp.
TTCGCCGACCAGCGGACGACCACACCAAGTCGATCTTCGACAAGGCAATCCAGGGCCACACCGACCAGTACGCGCTGAAATTCGTCAAGCCGCGGCGGTAGCGCCCGCGCTGGGCAGCCTCAGATCGCCGCGCCCTTGAGCTGCATGCCGTTGCCGAGATCGCCACCCGAGCAATTCAGCATCTTGTTGATGCAGTTATCGGTCCATATCGCTTTCACAGCAGGGTCCCACGCCTCGAAATAGTCGGCGTGGAAGGTGGTGCCGGCAACGGCGTTGGGCACCATCTCGTCGCTGGAAAGGTGCATTCCGGAAGCGACCGGGTACCAGGCTCCAAGCGTGAACGTCGGCATGAGGTAGCGGTGGGCGGAATCGCACTTGAGATAACCCCACGACCCGTAACTCGGATAGCCGACGTGATCGCGATGGTTCGCGCTGTCGAGGTTCTTGCCGTCCCAGCAACTCGGGGCCTCGATAATCGCTCCGACCTTGTTGCCTTTGTCTGCGGGGCAGTTCGCGAGGACGGCGCTGAGGTTCGGGTAATGACCGGCAACTGCGCTCGGCCCCTGGCAATTGAACCAAAGCGAGCCGGTCGGCGATTTATGAGTCAGCATGTCGTAGCCGAAGATGAACTTGATCCCGTTGGGAATGGGCACGCAATTGCCTTCGGCGCGCGGATCGCCGCTCCTCAAAGAGCATTTCGGATCGTCCGCGGGACGGCGCTTGTAATAGATGGAAACGAACTCGGGCTTGACGACATGCCCCGAGCCATCGAGCATCGCCGGCATCCAATAGGCTGAACGGTTGGCTGCGAACGGACCGCGATTGCAAGTGCTTTCTCCCCCGTTCCTGAGCGAGGCGTAGCCCGAAAACGCATTCGCCGCCTCGTTACCGTAGAATTGGTGGAGGTGCGATTTGCCGGGTTGCCCTGGGAACACGATGGGGTCGTCGGGGAGCACCTGGCCGGCGCTGCAGATGAAGCGGAAGGCGCCGACGACGTCCGGCGCCGCCGAGCCCGGTATCGTCCCGCTACCCCATGTCGGCTTCAGCGCGACATGGAAGTCGGCGTTCGACGCGATCGGCGTCTCGCCTTCAAGCACAAGCGGAGCAGCCTGGCCGCCGATCAGCAGCGGCGCGAAACACAACAACAGGAGCTTTCTCATCGGCTCACCTCACGAACGCGCGGCAATTATGCACCTTCGCGCCCGTTCAAGGAAGGATGCTTTCGTAAATCAGTCGAGCTCGACCGGCTCGATCCGCGGCACTCCGACTGCCCACCAGACGGCGCCGGCCGCTGCGACCGCCGCAGTGACGACGAAGGCACTGTTGTAGCCCGCGCGCTGAACGACGATGCCGGTGATCACCGGGCCAATGATGCCCGACACATTTCCGACTGCGTTCTGCACCCCGACCCAGGTGCCGGATGCGCGAGGTCCGGCGAACATCTGCGCGACGCAATAAAGGTTGAGCGACAGCGACGCGGTCGCCGCTCCGGCCAGGCACAGCAGGATGCCGATAGCGAATGCGCTGTGTGCGAAAGCGAGACCGAGGATGGCGCCGGCGGCGACCATCTGGCTGACGACCATCATCCAGCGGCGGCACGCCGCCTCGGATCGTCCTGCGCGCGTCCACCAATCCGAAAAATGGCCATAGGCGACTGCGCAGACGCCCTGGACCGTGTAGCCGAGTGTCGCCAGCATCGTCATTTCCGGAATCGTGAATCCGCGCGCCTTGGTGAGGAACAGAGGCAGCCAGGCGAGCAGGAAATAGAAGCAATAATTGCCGAGCGCGTGGACAATCGACATCGACCATAATGGCCATTTGGCGAGTAGTGTGCCCACGGGCACGCGGGCGCCTTCATCCCGATTCTCGGTCGTCGGCAGCTCCCGCACCGTCGCCTGCCAAGGAACAAGCCAGATCAGCGTCACGAGGCCGAAAGCGAGGAAAATCGTCCGCCAACCCCAGTTCTGGAGGATCAGCCCGCCAGCGAGCGTTCCGACGGCCGGGCCGAGAGCCAGCCCCGTAGCGACCGCGGCATTGGCGATCCCCCTGCGCTCGGGCGCGACGTGGCGCGCAATGATCTTCGAGCTGCCGGGAAAGGAAATGCTTTCACCCACGCCCAGCATGACCCTGAGCACCAGCAGCGATGTGAAGCCGCCGACAAGGCCCATCAGCAAGGTGCTCCCTGCCCACAACAAGATGCCGCCTGCCATCAACTTGTAAACAGAGAAGCGGTCGCACAGCCAACCGGCAAAAAACTGCACCGGCGCGTAGATCCAGAAGAAGGCGGAGAAAGCCACGCCATAGGCCTCTTCCGAAAGCCCGAGCTCGCTCTTCATCTTCGGCGCGGCGATTCCGATCGCGCCGCGGTCGACATAGTTGAGGAAAACCGCTGCGCCGAGCAGGAAGATCAGCGCCGCGCCAACGTTCCTGCTGCTGCTGCTTCGAGCCAGTGTCGCCATGCCCGCCCCCTTGCAGCGTGCGTAGCACGCGAAACACTTGCCTAGAACCCGCCCCTCATGGCAGCCATCAGCCGACCCAACATGCCCTTGGCGGGTCCGCTTTTGGTGATCGGCCCGAGTGCAATGTCGCGGATGTCGCCGCTGCCGGAGGCGGCGAGCAACGCCAGGCCGACGAGCGTCGAGAATGCCGGCCCGCTGTGCGCGTCGGGGAGGCCAGTGATCTGCTTCGGGCGGCCGACGCGTACCGCACGGCCGAGCACGCCCTGCATGTAATCGGCGATGTTCTTCAACTCGGCTCCGCCGCCGGTGAGCACCACTTGCCTTCCGACGGGGCCGGTGAATCCAAGGCCCTTCAAGGCGCCTTCGATCTCGTTCGTCAGCTCCTCGATCCGCTGGCGGATGACCATCATCAGTTGTGCGCGAGTGATCTTCATCGGTTCCGCGCCAGCTTCGGCGCCAATCTGGGTCGCCTCGATCATCTCGTGATTATCGCGCGGACTCGTCATGGCGGAGCCGTAGAAGCATTTGAGCCGCTCGGCGTCTCGCCGCTGGACGGCAAAGGCGCAGGCGATGTCGTTCGTGATGTCGTGTGCACCGAGAGCTATCGAGCGTAATCCGACCAACATCCCGCCGAAGTGCACCGACACGTTGGTGACGTCCGCCCCCAGCTCGACAAGCGCTACACCGAGATCGCGCTCCTCTTCATTCAGGCAGGCGAGCGCGGCAACGATCGGGGAGGCGACGATCGCTTTGACCCCGAGGTGCGCGGAGCGGATCACCGTGTCGATGTTGCGCAAGGGCGAGGGGTCCGCGGCGATGACGTGAATGTCGACTCCGAGCCGATTGGCGAAAAGTCCAATCGGCTGCTGGACCCCTTGCGCGCGGTCGATCGTGTAGAGCGCCGGGTGGGCGTGAAGGACGACCTGGCCGTTGCGGTCGATAGCGCTCTTGCCGGCGCTCATAAGCTCCTCGATGTCGGCCTGCTCGACAGGATGCCCGCCCAGCTCGACCTCGACATTGGCGAGGTCACTGACGAGGCCTCCAGCGCCGTAGCTCGCCCACACATCCTCGACGGTCACCCCCGACATACGCTCGGCGAGCTCGACCGCCTCGCGCACCGCGAACTCGCTGGCCGCCATGTCGGTGATGTAGCCGCGCTTGACCCCCCGGCTCTCGCGCTGTCCGGTTCCGAGGACGGTCAGCCGCCCGTCGGCGTCGGGACGGGCGATCATCGCGCTGACCTTCGACGAGCCGATATCCAGGACGGCGATCAGTTGCTGTTCGGCGGGCGCGGCCACTGGTTGCTGCTTATCCCTGCTGCGGTTGCGGCGTCGGGATGATCGGCTCGCCCGGGGCACGCGGGAGGCGCACGATCATCTTCCCCGGAACGCGCAGGTCGAAGCGGACGATCCCGCGCCCGATGAGGCCCGCCGATTTGTCGAGGCGCGCGAACTTGGTCAGCGCCGCGCGCGCCGGTCCCTCGCCCTCCGGAAGAGCGAGGGTCTCGCCCGACTGGAGATTGAGATCCCAGCGCCGCCCGCCGACCCAGGTTGCGGAAGCGAGCTGCGGCTTGACCATCGGAACAGCTGCGATCAGACGCTCGAGCTGCTGCTCCTCATTGTTGGCGCCGGCGCCGATCAGCAGAGGCAAATCGGGCATCCTTTCGACGGCCACGCGGTCGAGCACCACGCCTTCGGAATCGATCAGGGCGAGCCGGCCTTGGCTTTGCCACATGGCTGCCGGCGTTCGCTCCACGATGTCGATGACGAGCGTGTCCGGCAGCCGCCGCGACACGCGCGCGTCCTTCACCCAGCCGAACTGCAACAGCCGATCGCGGATCGCCGACACGTCGACGAGCGCTTGCGGCGCCCTTTCCCCATCGGCTGAATCGGCGGCGCGACGTAGCTCATCCGTCACGACTCCATCGACCAGCGACCGGTTCATGTGCCGAAGGCCCACGATCTGATAACCGCTCACGATGAAGCCGGCCTTGCCGATCGCCGAGCCGGCGGCGCGTTCGGCCTTCGCCGGAATGTCGAGCGCGATGAGAACAACCACTCCGATCGCAAGGAGAAAGGCGGCGAGAAAAAGGCCAGCAACCGTGTTGGCACGCTTCTGGTCGACGGGCAGTCTTTTCGCGATCTTTTTCGGCACCGAAACCTTGGCGCTCTTACGCGACTTGGCTCGAGCCGTTCCGCCACGACGAACATGCGCAGCGCTCACTGCAGCGCCTCCTCGATGAGACGCTCGACCAGCTCGCCGTAGGCGATGCCCCGGAGCTTGGCCTGCTCGGGGACCAGGCTCAGCGAAGTCATGCCCGGCTGGGTGTTCACTTCGAGCAAATAAACGCCACCCTCGCCCTGCTCGTCGTCCCACCGGAAATCGGCGCGAGACGCGCCCTTGCAGCCGAGGATTCGGTGAGCCTTGGCCGCCATATCCAGCATGGATCGCGCGATGTCGTCGGGGATCTCGGCCGGGCAGATATGCTCGGTCAGGCCGTCCGTATATTTCGCGGCATAGTCGTAAAATCCCGCCTTGGGTTTGAGCTCGGTCACCGCGAGGGCTTCGTTGCGCAACACAGCGACCGTCAGCTCGCGACCCCGGATAAACGGTTCTGCGAGCAGCTCGTCGAAGTCATGCCAGGGTCCGGGAACCTCGCGGCCGATCGGAGTCCCGTAATTGCCGTCCGAAGTTACGATCGCGACGCCCACCGAAGAGCCTTCGTTTACCGGCTTGAGCACATAGGGACGCGCGAGCGGGTCTTCGCGGTAGATGCTCTCGCTCTCGACGATTTTGCCGGTCGGCATGCGGATGCCGGCCGGCACGAGCACCATCTTGGTGAGCTCCTTGTCGATAGCGATAACCGAGGTTGCGAGGCCGCTGTGCGTGTAGCGGATGCCCATCAGGTCCATCATGCCCTGGACGGTGCCGTCCTCACCCGGAGTTCCGTGGAGCGCGTTGAACACGACGTCGGGTTTGAGCTCCGCCAGCCGCTGGGCGACGTCGTGCTCCATGTCGAGCTCGCTGACGTGGGACCAGCCGCGCTCCCGCAGCGCTTCAGCGACCCCGCGCCCGCTGGTCAGCGACACCTCGCGCTCCGAAGACCAGCCTCCCATCAGGACGAGGACGTGCAAATCCCTGTTCATGTGCGACCGACCCGCTGGATTTCCCATTCGAGACTGATGTGGGTTTTCGCCTCCACTCGGCGGCGGACTTCCTCGCCCAGCGCCTCGATGTCGGCGCTTGATGCGCTACCGAGGTTCAGGAGGAAATTGCAATGCTTTTCCGACACTTGGGCATCGCCGATTTGAAGACCGCGGCAACCCGCGGCATCGACCAGCGCCCACGCCTTATGGCCCGGCGGGTTCTTGAAGGTCGAGCCGCCCGTGCGGCTGCGCAAGGGCTGCGATTCCTCGCGGGCGCGAGCGATCGCATCCATCTCGGCGCCGATCGCCGCCGGGTCCCCGGGCTGGCCGCCGAAGGTCGCTTCGATGACGACGGCGCCTTCGGGAACGTCGCTCTGACGATAGGTATAGCCGAGCTTTTCCACCGGCCATTCGGCGACCTCACCTGACCGGTGAACGAGCCGCGCAGAGACCAGGATGTCCTTGACCTCGCGCCCATAGGCGCCGCCGTTCATCCGCACGAACCCGCCGACCGTGCCGGGGATTCCGCGGAGGAACTCAAGGCCCGCGATTCCTTTGTCGCGCGCGGTGGAGGACACGAGAATGCCGCTGGCGCCGCCGCCGCAGCGCAATGTGACTTCGTCCAGCTGCTCGATCTTGGCGAACGGCTTGCCGAGCCGCACGACCACGCCCGGAACGCCGCCATCGCGCACAACGAGATTTGAGCCGAGGCCCAGCGCCATGACGGGCACATGCGGATCGAGCTCGCAGAGGAACTGCGTCAGGTCCTCCTCGTCCGCCGGCTCGAACAGCCATTCGGCATTGCCGCCGCTCTTGAACCAGACCAGAGGCGCAAGCGGAGCGTCCGCGCTCAGGCGCCCGCGGACCTTGGGCATGGTCGCCAGCACGGTCACTTGCTGCGCCTCACTTGTTGAATGCCGTTTGGAAGGGCGGCAGCCCATTTGGTGATGTCGCCGGCGCCCATGCAAATCACCATGTCGCCGTCGGCAGCGAGATCGCGCAGCTCCCGGCACAATTCCTTCTGGCCGGAGATCTCGCGGACCATGCGGTGCCCGTGTGCCCGCAGCCCTTCGACGAGCGCGGCGGAATCGACTCCGGCAATCGGCTCCTCGCCGGCCGGATAGACGGGCGTCACGAACACCACATCGGCGTCGTTGAAGGCGTTCTGGAAGTCGTCCATCAGCGCCTGCAGCCGGCTGTAGCGGTGCGGCTGCATCACGGCGATTACACGCCCCTCAGCCCCTTCGCGGGCGGCGGCGAGCACGGCGCGGATCTCGGTCGGATGGTGCGCATAGTCGTCGATCACGATAGCCCCGTCGGCCTCGCCCACCCTGGTGAAGCGGCGCTTGACCCCGTCGAAACGCTCGAACCCCTGGAGAATCGCTTCGTCGCTGAGCCCCATCTCCAGCGCTACCGCGATCGCGGCCAGCGCATTCTGAATGTTGTGCCGGCCTGGCATGGAGACTTCCACGCCTTCAATCGTCCGGCGTTCTCCATCGCGCTCCAGCACCACAGCGTCGAAACGACTGCCACCGGGAATGTGCGAAATGTTGTCCGCGCGTACGTCGGCCAGCGCGGAGAAGCCGAAAGTGACGATCCGCCGGTCGCGAATTCGGCCGATGATGTTCTGCACCTCGGGGTGATCCACGCACAGCACCGCGAGCCCGTAGAAGGGCACGTTCTCGATGAATTCGACGAACGCATCCTTGACCGCGTCGAAGCTCCCGTAATGCTCGAGGTGCTCGGGATCGATGTTGGTGACCACCGCGATCGTTCCGTCCAGGCGGAGGAAGCTGCCGTCGCTTTCGTCGGCCTCGATCACCCACCACTCGCTCTTGCCGAGCCGAGCGTTCGAGCCGTAGCGGTTGATGATACCGCCGTTGATCACCGTCGGGTCGAGACCGCCGCTATCGAGCAGCGCCGCGACCATGGAGGTGGTCGTGGTCTTGCCGTGCGTGCCGGCGACTGCGACGGTCTTCTGCATGCGCATCAGCTCGGCGAGCATCTCCGCCCGCTTCACCCGCGGCAGTCGGCGCTCGGCCGCCGCGGCGACCTCGGGATTGGCGTCCTTGATTGCCGAGGAGCAGACCACGACGGCCGCATCGCCAAGATTCTCGGGGGAATGGCCGATTGCGACCGGGATGCCGGCTTTCCGCAGTTTCTCGACGACATAGCTGTCGGCGACGTCCGATCCCTGCACCTTGTAGCCGAGCTGGTGCATCACCTCCGCGATACCCGACATGCCGATGCCGCCAATCCCGACAAAGTGGATCGTCCCGATGTCGGTGCCCAAAGCCTTCATCATTGAAGGCGTCCCAAGCAAAGTCTCGCCTTCATCACGCGGGTACGCCTCCCGCGAACGCGGTCTGGACACGCGGAGTCAAACTCGGGCCGACCACGACGGGGGAGAGCCCGTTGCCGACCCTTTCGACCAGGTCGGCAAGGTCGCGCGCGGCGTGGGGCCGCCCGACCGAGAGCGCGCGCGACGCGGCATTGTTGAGGGCGATCGGGTCGGCGGCCATCGCCTCGATCTGGCGCGCCAGAACTTCGGGCGTGAAGCTTTCCTGCTGAATGGTCCGCGCCCCTCCAGCCTTGGTCATCTCGCGCGCGTTCGCCGTCTGGTGATCGTCCGTGGCCGAAGGGAACGGGATCAGGATCGCAGGGCGGCCGGCGGCGGTCAGCTCGGCAATCGTCGAGGCGCCCGCGCGGCCGATCACCAGATGTGCGTCGGCGAGCTTTTCCGGCATGTCCTCGATATATGTCATGAGATCGGCCGGAATGCCGAGCTCGGCGTAGCGCTTGCGCACGTCGCTGATGTCGTCCGGGCGGCATTGCTGGACGATTTGCAGGCGCCGCCGAAGCGAAGGCTGAAGAAGCCCCAACCCCGCGGGCACGATCTCGCCCAGCACCATCGCGCCCTGGCTTCCGCCCGTGACGAGGATTTTCAGCGGCGCGATTTGGTCGAACGGCGGGAGCGGAAGCTCGCCCAGGCGCGCCACCTCCTCGCGCACTGGGTTGCCCACAAGCACGGTCTTGGGCTCGTATTTGCTCTTGAGACGATCGACTTGCTCGAACGCCGTAGCGATCGCAGCCGCGTCACCGGCGAGCAGCCGGTTGACCCGGCCGAGCACCGCATTCTGTTCGTGCAGCACCGTCGGGATGCGCATCGCGCTCGCCGCGAGCAGCGACGGGAAGGCAGGATAGCCGCCGAAACCGACGACCGCGTCCGGCCGGTGCTCGCGATAGAGCGCTTTCGCCCGCGCGCGGCCCTTGAGGACCGAGCTCGCGGCCTTGAGCCAGCCGATCGGCCCGCCGCCGAGGCGTCCCGCCGGCAGAATCTGCACGGGAACGTCCGTGAACAGGCCGGGGAAGCGCGCGCCGCGGTCGTCGGTGATCAGCAGGACTCCGTGGCCGCGGCTCTTCAATTCCGCCGCGAGCGCATGGGCCGGGACCATGTGGCCGCCGGTGCCCCCGGCAGCGAGTACAAAATTCATGCCGTCAGGCTCTCCCCGCTCCATTTCACCACATAGGGTGAACGCGTGAGATAGGGGTTCCGGCGGGTGAAGGCGAGCAGCAAGCCCATCGCGATCGACAACGCCAGAATCGATGAACCGCCATAGCTGATGAACGGCAAAGTCATGCCCTTGGACGGAGCGAGCTGGACGTTGACCATCATGTTGATCAGCGCCTGGAGACCGAACTGGATCGCCAGCCCTGCGGCGGCGAGGATCGCGAAGCTGTTGTCCTCGTCGAGCAACTTGATCAGCACCCGCGCGACGATGCCCAGATAGAGCGCGGCAACGGCCAGGCAGGCGATCAGCCCGAACTCCTCCCCGATCACCGAGAAGATGTAGTCCGTATGGGGTTCTGGCAGCCCGAACTTCCGCGTGCCGCCACCCGGACCCATCCCAAATAGGCCCCCGGCGGTCAGCGTGCGCATCGCATTGTCGGTCTGGAAGGTGTCGCCGGTCTTGAACAGAAATTCGTCGATGCGCTGCGTCGCGACGTCATAGAAGAAATAGGCGAGCACCACGCCGGCGAGGCCGCAGACGCCGAGGATGATCAGCAGCCGCATCGATACGCCCGCTAGCGCGAGCATCGCGATCCATACCGCGACGAAGATGATCGTGCTGCCGAAATCAGGCTGCTTCATCAGCAAATACGCGATGCCGCCCGTGACGACTGCGGAAATCGGATAAACGGGAAGCGACTTGTCGCCGTCCTTGAGGCTTAGCAGCCAGGCCATGGCGATAACGAAGAAGGGTTTCAGGAACTCGGACGGCTGGATCTGTCCAACGCCGAACTCGATCCAGCGCCTGGCGCCATTATGCTCGGGCCCAACGATCGGCACGAAAATCAGCAGCGCGAAGAAGAACGCCGCACCGAACAGCGACAGCCGCCGAGCGCGTTCGCGCGGCATCATCGAAATCCCGATCATCACCGGGATTCCGACTCCGATCCAGGCGAGCTGCCGCCAGAAATAATAGAGCTCGGAGAAGTGGACGTCGCCGCCGGAGTAGCGTTGCCCGGCGGCGGGCGAGGCGGCGGCGACCGCGATCAGCCCGATGCCGATCAGAATGGCGAGAAGCAGCAACAGGACCTTGTCGATCTCCCAGAACCAGCGGCCGATCGAGGACGTATCCGAGCGCCCGTAGTGGCCGGGGTCCATCAGCGCCGCCTTGGCTTTGATCTTGCCGGAAATGCTCGCGATCATAAGGTCCCCACTAGCCTGCGGAATGTGTCCCCGCGGTCTTCGAAGTCGCGGAACTGGTCAAAGCTCGCGCACGCCGGCGACAGCAGCACCGTGTCCCCGCTCTCAGCCTCGGCCGCCGCTTCCCCCACCGCCCGCTCCAGCGTCACGCACTCTGCCACAGCCATGTGCGGCGACAAGAGAGAAGCGAACAATTCGCCCGCCTCGCCAATGGTATAGGCCTTGCGCAC
>JBDTON010000067.1:0-76667 GCA_039933195.1 Sphingomicrobium sp.
TCGGAGCGATCGCCATCTTGCAGCTGAAGCGCTCCATCACGCCCATGTCGGCGGCGTCGGGGCACGGCCCGCGCTCTTTCGCCAGCATCATCGAAGCTTCGTCGACCTGGGCGCGGATGTGCTTGAAGATCTTGAGGTTCCAGCTTTTCGCCATCGCCCCTTCGAACGGAATGTTGCGCGCCTGGAGGAACGAGTGGAAGCCCATGACTCCGAGGCCGACGCTGCGCTCGCGCTCGGCGCTGTACTTGGCGCGCGCCATCTCGTCGGGCGCTCGGGCGATGTAATCGGAAAGCACATTGTCGAGGAAGCGCATCACGTCCTCGATGAAGAGCTTGTCCTTGCTCCACTCGTCCCACGTCTCGAGGCTCAATGAGGAGAGGCAGCACACTGCGGTGCGGTCGGCGCCGAGATGATCCTTGCCGGTCGGAAGCGTGATCTCCGAACAGAGGTTGGAGGTCGACACCTTGAGTCCGAGGTCGCGGTGATGCTTGGGCATCGCCTTGTTCACCGCGTCGATGAAGATGATGTATGGCTCGCCCGTCGCAAGGCGGGTTTCGACCAGCTTCTGGAAGAGCGAGCGCGCGTCGACTTTGCCGCGCTCGGAGCCGTCCTTCGGGCTGCGCAGGATGAACTCGGCGCCTTCGCGAACCGCGGTCATGAATTCGTCGGTGACGAGCACTCCGTGGTGCAGGTTCAGAGCCTTGCGGTTGAAGTCGCCCGACGGTTTGCGGATTTCGAGGAATTCCTCGATCTCGGGATGGTTGACGTCGAGATAGCAGGCCGCCGAGCCACGGCGCAGCGAACCCTGGCTGATCGCGAGCGTCAGTGAATCCATGACACGAACGAACGGAATGATCCCGCTGGTCTTGCCGTTGAGGCCGACGGGCTCGCCGATGCCGCGCACTCGGCCCCAGTAGGTGCCGATTCCGCCGCCGCGGCTGGCCAGCCAGACATTCTCGTTCCACGTGCCGACGATGCCTTCGAGGCTGTCGTCGACGCTGTTGAGATAGCAGCTGATCGGCAGCCCGCGCCCGGTTCCGCCGTTCGACAGCACCGGGGTCGCCGGCATGAACCACAGCTTGGAAATATAATCATAGACGCGCTGCGCGTGGTCGGCATCGTCGGCGTAAGCCGCGGCGACTCGCGCGAACAGGTCCTGGTAGGTCTCGCCGGGAAGCAGATAGCGGTCGCGCAACGTGTCCTTGCCGAACTCGGTCAGGCGCTCGTCGCGCGACGAGTCGGTCTTCACCTCGAACGCGCGCGCGTCCACCGTCTTGCTGGTGCGCGTCGCGGTGGTCGAAAGGTCGTCGCTTGGTATTTCTGAACCGGTCGAAAAATCCATCGCGCTTCCCCGTTCCTCTACAGCCCCCTTGAGGGCCGTTTGTTCCCGCATTGTTCGACTCGGAGCCATGCCGGCCACCCTAGTCCTTTTCGGCGCTCGACGGGGCTTTTTCGATGCCGCCCCCTGTGGAAACCGGGGACGAGTCGGCCCTTCACCGGAATATAGTGATTCCGGCTCAAACACTAGGTGTTGAGAGATCCCCCTCTCGCGCTACTATCTATTGTGCCTCAACTAATTTGAGACGCAAGCCGATAAATGCGCGCTGCCCAAAAATGCTGTGGATGAGACGCCGCTGACCACTCCGTGTGCCGCGATGTCCGCTTCGACTCCAAGGCAGAAATTAACTGCGAAGGTGAATACGACACGTAACGGGGTGCGTTTGTGCCGCACGGAGGCACTCGCAGCAGCCGAGCCGTTGCACAGGTCATATCGGCGTAAACCCCTAGCCTGGGCAGTGGAGAGGGCGTTCCTTCGGTGCACTGCCGGCCAGCGGGGTAAGAATGCAGCCGCTACTAAACTATGTCGCTCTGAGTGACGCCGAACTGAAGGCTGCGGACTTAGCACCCACTCGGGAGGCGCGGATAGCGCACCTTGAGCAAGCCTATCGCTACGCCAGGCTGGCCGTTGACGAGCGCGCCAAACAATCCAACATTTTCCGTTGGCCTACTCCGAGAAATTCAATCGATGATTGATTGACCCTGGTATCCCCTGTCCGCCTGTGAGCGCCAGGCACTTCCGTTCGTCACCACCGCGATCGCCGCGGTCACGCTGCTTATCCAGTATCCGGGCTATCGCGTGATGCTGTCGCTTGGACGCAGCTTTTAGCCTCCCTTCTGGATGTACTCGGAACACGTTCGTGGGTGTCGCCGTTGGGCCGTGGCATGAACCTGGCGGACCGCCGGGGCCACGAACGCACGGATCGCGAAATGATGACTACTGTTCCCGACGAGCCCGCGACCGACCCACTGTCCCTCGCCGACATCCGGTGGCACTTGGGTCGCGCTTTTCGCTACGGGCTCATCAGCGGCCTGGGTCTGGCAATCGATATCGCGCTGTTCCTGTTGCTGGTTCGCGCGGGCGTGGGTCCGTTTGCCGCGAATGTGACTTCGAGCGGAATTGCGCTGACTTTCGTCTATTTGGGCTCGGTGCGGCGGGTGTTCCGCTATGACGGACACTTCATCGTCCCACTGTTCGCCGCCTACCTGTTCTACCATGTGTGCGGGACGCTGGTGGTGTCGGGGGTGATCAGCAGGTTGGTGCACGCGGGAATTGCTCCGGCGATGGCCAAGGTCGGCATCCTGCCGGTAACGTTCGCCACAAACTATCTGTTCATGAGCTGGTTGACCCGCAAGCGCGAGCGGTGGACTCGGGCGTTGTAAACAAAGAGCCTACACGCGAACCGGAGGAACGGCAGGCTCAATTGGTTTGCATCGCCTCCGACGTCTCGGGGTCGCTAAGCCGCTAACTTGAGCGCTGGACTTACTCCTTCGCAGCAATGCCCATCCGTTCGCGATCGAATTCTCCGATCGTGGCTTGATTGTGCAGGGTCTCCTTCGCCGGTCCCCCACGTTCGTGCAGCGGTATCCGATTGCGGACCACTGACACTTTCGAAACCTTACTTTTCTCGCCCACGGCTCGCCTCCTTATTCCAGGCCGACACGTCTGGCCTTCCCTCCTCGACTGATCTTCGAGTTTCCCGGGTTCGTCGATCCCGCGCCATAAGCATTCATACCTATTCGATTTCGCTGTCGAGCCGTTATCGATGGCCAGCGCCTGGCGCCTTCTTGGCTATAAGTCTCGCGGAGAGTGGACGGCATGGGCCGGGAAATCAGGGGTCGCGAGTTTTCCGAAGAGGATTTCGAACGCTTTCGAAAGCGCTTGGCCCAAGAAACCCAATCCCTGCGCGAATCCTTCGCTTCCGGCCAATGCTCGAGCGCCGGCCCTTTCATCGGCCTGGAGCTCGAAGTCTGGCTGATCGACCACAATTTCTTCCCGGCCCCGCACAACCAGTCCTTTCTCGAGCGCCTTGCGGACCCGTCGGTGTGCGCGGAACTGTCGCAGTTCAATATCGAGATTAACTCGCCGGTCGAACAGATCGAGAAACGCTGTTTTCAGCGCATGCACGCGCACCTGTCCGACACGATGCGGCGTTGCGCCAGCAATGCGCACGAGGATGTCGACACGGTCATCGCCATCGGCACCTTGCCCACCCTTCGCCAGCAAGATCTTTCACTCGAGGCCATTACTCCATCCCATCGCTACTACGCGCTCAACCGCGAAGCGATGCGCCTGAGAGGCGGCATGCCGTTGAATATCGATATTGATGGCTCCGCGCCGGGCGCACACCATTTCCTCGCTTGCTTCCAGGATGTCATGCTGGAGGCGGCCGCAACGTCTTTCCAGCTCCACCTGCAAGTGCCGCCGGCTGTCGTTTCGCGCGCCTACAATGCGTCGATCATTTTGGGCGCGCCTCTTGTCGCCATTGGCGCCAATTCACCCTTCCTGTTCGGCCAGGCCCTATGGAAAGAAACCCGAATCGCGATCTTCGAACAATCGCTCCAGCAGACTCATGGCCTTGAGCGCGTGACCTTGGGGACCGGCTACGCGGGGGACGACATTACCGAGCTGTTCGAAGAGAATGCGCGGGACTATCCGGTCCTGCTCCCGGTCGAGGCCGGAGACCCGATCAGATGCTATCCCTGTCTGCGTCTCCACAACGGCACGATCTGGCGCTGGGTTCGGCCAATTGTGGGTTTCGACCCGGACGGTACGCCGCACGTCAGGATCGAGCAGCGTGTGCTGCCGGCAGGGCCGAGCGTGCAGGACATGATGGCCAACGCCGCTTTGTATTTCGGGGCTGTGCACGCGCTGGCGCGCAACCTCGACGACGCGGAAGCCGAACTGCCCTTCGCCTTGGCGCGGCAGAACTTCTATCAAGCGGCGCGACACGGTCTCGATGCCGAAATCCACTGGCTAAAGGGAGCCGGCAAGCGCCCCGTCCGCGATGTCCTCAGCGAGCTCATCCCGCTGGCCGCCGAGGGGCTGGCCGCGCAAGGCATGGATGACGACCTGATCAGTCACTATCTCGACATCATCTCGTGCCGGCTGACGTCGGGTCGGAATGGCGCGGAATGGCAGCTCGCCCATTTCAATCGGCACGGCGACCTGCACAAGCTGACCGCGGCTTACGTCGAGAACCAGAGGACCGGAAGGCCGGTTCACGAATGGGCGCTTTAGGGACATGGCGCGAACAACCGGCCTCGCCATTGTCGACGCGATACCCGACGGCTTCCTCGAATGCGGCGCGCGCGATCTGCATCGGGTGTTGGACCGCCCAACGCTCATCGAATTGGCCGGCGAGCGCGAACCACCGTTGTTCATCTCCATCCTGCTTCATGGCAATGAAGACTCAGGCCTCGGCGCCGTTCAGCGGGTTGTCAGCGCCTACCAGGACCGTCCGCTCCCGCGCTCGCTGATGGTGCTGGTCGGCAACGTCGTGGCGGCGCGGCGCGGGTTGCGACGACTGCGCGGCCAGCCGGACTATAACCGCATCTGGCCGGGAACGCCCAATGAAGATTCGACCGAGGCCCGGATCATGGCCAAGGTTCATGCGCGAGCGGTGGAGCGGCGCGCCCTGGCCGCCATCGATCTCCACAACAATACCGGCCGCAACCCTCATTATGCGGTCGTCTGCACCCTTGATCCGCGTACGCTCGCCCTCGCCGCCTTATTCTCGCGCCGCGCGGTGTGCTTTCGCGGCATCCCGGGTACCCAGACCGCGTCGTTTGCCGGCTTGATCCCGGCCATCACCGCCGAATGCGGACTGCCGGGCGAAGCCGCCAACGCGGAAGCGGCAGCCCGCCTCGTCGACGCAGCGCTCAACCTCGATGAGTTGCCGGGTAGCGGGGACGAGGCCGCCGAGCTCGAGCTGTACCACACGCTTGGCGTTGTCCGGGTACGGAAGGACGTGAGCTTCGGGTTCGGGGCTGGCGAAGCCGAACTTCACTTTGACCCGGGGCTCGACGAGCACAATTTCCGAGAGCTGAATCCGGGAACGGTGCTGGGAGAAACCGCTCACCACATGCCGCTACGGATGATCGACGAGGACGGACGCGACGTGGCAGACGACTACTTCGAAACCAGCGGCGGCAAGTTGAGGCTGCGCAAGCAAGTTGTGCCCGCGATGTTCACGACGGACGCGGCCATCGTGAGGCAGGACTGTCTCTGCTATCTGATGGAGCGGCTGACAATCGAGGGCTGAAACCGGCGGCGAAGGCAGCGGCCTGAGCGAGCGTCCGTTTTCGACCAAAACAGACGTTGGCGAACGTGGATTGTTCCGGATTACGTTCGGGCGTGCCGAACCTCGACGCGAGTCCCCGGGCTCGCGTCAACCACGGTCACGGTCGCCTCGAGCTGCGTCGACAAGGCCTCGACGATCCCGGTGCCGAGCCCCGGCTTGCCGCGGTTCTTGCCAACCGGCATGCCCGCTCCATTATCCGACACGGACAGCAGCCATGCTCCATCGTCCGCCGCAAAAGACACCGTGATTTTGCCGCCAGCCTTTTGATCGGGGAACGCATGCTTGATCGCGTTGATCACTAATTCCGTAACGATCAGGCCCATGCTCACCGAGACGTCCGAGTTTGTGGTGGTGTCATCCACGATCGTTTCCAGCGTTATCCGTCGTGGATCGCCGATCATGGAAGCAGCGATGCTGGTGCACAGGGCTGCGAAATAAGTCCGTAATTCGGCCGACTTCAGCTGACTGACCGCCAGCTGCTTCTGGAGCATGGCGATCGACATGACGCGGCTGTGGGCGTCGTGAAGATGCAGACGTGTTTCCTCGGACTGAACGCGCCGCGCGCTTTGCATCAAAACACTTGCTATGATCTGCAGGCTGTTGGCGACGCGATGCTGCAGTTCCTGCAGCAGGACCTGCTTCTCGCGAACGAGCTCATCTTTTTGCTTCTCAGCTAGGCGGGTTGCCGTGACGTCGGTCGCGGCCAACACGACGCGCACCTTCTCGGTGTCGAAATAATCGAGTTTGTGAGCGCTTAGAATGAGACGACAGGTCGCCTTGCCTTTGCGGACAAGGTCCATCTCGTAGGCGTCAATCTCGTCCGCGCCGGCAATAGTCGCTGTGAGGAGTGAGTTCAGTTGTGGAATGTCCCATTCACCGCCACCCAAATCGGCCAGCTTGCGGTTGGCGATCGTCGAAGGATCGAGATTGAACGTGTTGCAGAACGAGCCGCTTGCACCAATGACGACCGCGTCATCATCAAGCAGGAGGAGCGGCGCCTTGGACGACTCGACGAGGGCCATGGCGAGACTCGTCACCGTCTCGTCCGGGAGCGGCATGGTCTCAAGCATCTTAGTCCCCCAAAACTAGCTTTGTGGCATCCGTTATATGGTGGGCGCTGAATGGCTTCTCAACCAACGGATGGCCGGGCATCCTTATCCTGACTTGACCGGGGCTCCCGGTAATGAAGAGCACAGGTATCGGCTGCCCAGAACAGATTGACTGAACGGCTGTGATTCCGCAGCCCGGCCTTAGCTCGACATCGGCGGTAATCAGGTCGGGACACTTAAGTGCGGCGGCCGCGCCTGCCTGCTCGGCCGATACAGCATGGTCGAAGGAAGTGAAGCCGCAACCGCGCAGGGCGTCCTCTATCGCCATGGCAATCAGAGATTCATCTTCAATAATGAGTGCATGCATCATGCGCTCCTTGAGCGGGGAGCGCCACGTCTCTCCAGCACCAAGGCCCAACGGAGTGACTGGTGATAGGTCTTTAACGGCTGGAACCACGGTTCGTTGCAGGCTGCGCGTCTCCGAAGGACACGGCAACAGGATCGCTTCCTCGTCCGCTCTCCACCCTTGCGGGCATTACCCGGGTGCGGGAAAAAGGGTTCATGGACGGCGACGTACCCTATCACGCGCACATTTATTGTTCGGTTGAGGATCGCGGCGCGGCGGAGGCGTTGCGGTACAGGTTCAGCCATTCGCCCGAAGTATTGTTCGTCGGCGTGTTAACCGGCGGGCCGGTCGGTCCGCATCCGCTGCCGCAGTTCGAAGTGCATTTCGTCGAACGGTCGCTGGCGACCATCGTCGCCGCAATTGAAGCGTCCGGACTGCGCGCGCTGGTCCACCCCTTGACCGATGACGATGTTGCCGACCACACGAGCCTGGCGCAATGGATCGGCGAGCCGCTGGAGCTCGACGTCAGCGTGCTCGATCCGCCGGGCGCAAACCAAGGCGTTGCGCGGTTTGGGAAAAGCGACTTCTGAAGCCTGAAGCTGCCGCCGCCCATAAAGAAGCTGTGGGAATTTCCGGCACCGGGTAGGGGTTCTTCGTGAACTTTGCGGTGCCCCCATGGACGCGTCAGGCACGCGGGGCCAGTAAGCGGGCGATGGGGGCGATCAAACCACTGCTGTTGGCCTCGCTGGCCCTGTGCGCAGGCACGGCGGCCGCGGCGGCGGACGAGCAGTCGATCTGCGCCGACCGCCCGGGCAAGGCGACCAGCGCGTGCACGGTCCCGGCGGGGCACTGGCAGGTCGAGACGGGGCTGGCCGACTGGACGCTCGACAAGAGCGCAGGCGAGCGTGACATGTCGCTGGTCATCGGCGAGACGACCGTCAAATATGGCCTGACCGACCGCTCCGACATCGAGGTCGATGTGACGCCCTGGCAACACGCGACCAGCCGCGGACCGGGCTTCCGCGACAGCTCAAGCGGGATCGGCGACGTCAATGTCATTTACAAGCAGGGGCTCACGTCGCCCGACGCGGCGCTGCAGGTGACGCTCTATCCGTTCGTGAAGATTCCCACTGCCAAGCGCCCCCTCGGCAACGGCAAATGGGAAGGCGGGCTGAAGCTCCCGATCGGCTACGCGATCCCCAAGTCGCCGCTCAGCATCGCACTTACTCCCGAGCTCGACTGGGCCGCCGACGCCGAGGGGCACGGCCATCATGCGGAGATGGCGCAGGTGGCGAGCCTCGGCTGGGCGGCGACCGACACGCTCAACCTGTCGGTGGAGATCTGGGGCCAGTGGGACTGGGATCCGGGGGGGACGACGCGGCAGGCGTCGGCCGACGGATCGATCGCTTATTTGCTGAGCAATAGCGTCCAGCTCGATGCCGGCGGCAACTTCGGGTTGAACAGTCAGACGCCCGACGTTGAGCTTTACGTTGGAGTGTCGAAGCGCTTTTAGGCGTTTAGACGGGTCCGCTCACCGAGACCTCCGCTCCGTCGACATCGCGGAAGCGGGCGACGTGGACTCCGTGCATTTCGGTCGGCTCCTGCGTGAAGCTGAGGCCGAGCTCCTCGCGGCGATCGTAGAACTCGCGCAAGCTATCGACGGTGAACCCGAGCTGGGCTGCGCCGGCGGGATTTTCGGCCGATGCAGGGTGCAGCGCGAGCGTCGTTTCGCCGGTGGCGAACTCGCTCCAGAACGGCGAGGCGAACTTGAGCTCGAGACCGAGCGTATCGCGATGGAAAGCGACCGCCTTGTCCATGTCCGCCACGAACTTGATGGCGTAATTCAATCGCACGGCTTCGATCTCCTACTAGCGAGGCAGCAGAGCATAAGTGCGGCGAAAGGCGCGCGCTTCGGCGGCGGTGAAGGCGCTGCGGTCGTCGCGCTGGGCATTGTCGGGCACCCCTGTGACGAAATACGCGATCCCGCGATGGCGTGATCGGTCGATCCAGATGCCGCTCTTCATTCCGTAAGCGTCGCCGGCGTGCCCGACGAGCGTGGCGCCCCCGGTCCCGATGTCGTCGGCGCAGCCTGGAACGGGGGTGGGGATCTGCTGCGTGGCGAGGCCGTAACTGCAGTAGAAGCCCTTCTCGATGTTGCCGTTGGCGCCGTCGTAACGCCAGACTTGCGTGACGAGGGTGTCCACCGACTGCGGCGAGAGGATGCGGACGCCGTCCAGCGTCCCGTCGTTCAATAGCATGCGCCCGATGCGGGCGAGACCGCGCGCCGAAATTCTCAACCCGCCCTGCGGAGCGAACAGCGATCCATTTTCGCCGAGGCGCCAGAGCGAGAGGTCGCATGGCTGGCCCGCGTTGACGAACACCGGGCAGGCGGGGCGGACTCCGTGCAGATCGTCCTTCTGCGGCTTCCCTTCCGGACTATCGAGCTCGACGGCCCGCGCGACCTTGGCGTCGCTGCAGGTCGGCCAGTTGAAGCAGGCGTCGAGCTGCATCGGCTCGAGCACGTTCCGGCGCATCCAGATGTCAAACCGCTCACCCGTGACGCGTTCGATGATCGACCCGACGATCGGGAAATTGAGGTTGGCGTAACTGAAGTAATTGTCGCCTGCGCCGTGCTGCGGATCCCAGTTCTTCGGATCCTGCATGACCTGTTGCAGCGAGTCGCCGAGGGCGATTACGTAATCGTCGTCATGCTCGCGCACCGAAGACGTGTGCGAGAGCAGCATTCGAAGAGTGATCGGCCGGTCGGGGAAGGCCGGGTTGCGCAAAGGCCATCCGAGCCAGCGTGAGACGTCGCTGGTCAGGTCGAGCTTGCCCTGTTCCACGAGTTTCATCACGCCGATGGCGACGACCATCTTGCTGACCGAAGCGACGCGGACCGGATCGTCCGCGGTAACGCGGCGACCCGACTGCGGATCCGCGATTCCGTCGGCGAAGCTGGCGAGCTCGCCGTTCGCGTCGAAGGCGACGCCGACCTCCACGTGCACCGGGGGATCGCGCGGCGACACGGTCGCACAGCCGACGAGGACCAGACTCAGCGCTAGTGTAAGGCCCCGCATCATGGCCTACATAGCCGCGATGGCTGAAGACTCGAAACCCGCTGCCGCAGCGGCAATGCCCACGCTCGAGGATTGGCAGCACTGGACGCTGGTCATGGGCCGAGCGCAGCAGATGCTGATGGAATTCTGGGCCGAGAGCCTGAAGAAGGACCAGGCGTTTCCGAGCTGGTCGCCGCCCGCGTTCGGGTTCGTTGAAGCGAGTGGCGCGGCAAGCGATCCGCTGGCGCTGATGAGCGCGGGCGCGCAGGCGTGGGCCAAGGGGCTCGAGGCGTGGGGCAAGATGCTCGGCGGAGTGACCGCGGCGCCCTCGCCGGAAACAGAGAAAAAGGACCGCCGCTTTGCCGCGCCCGAATGGCGCGAGAACCCCATCTTCGATACGATCCGCCAGACCTATTTGCGGATCTCCGACCAGATGCTCGGGACTGTCGACGAAATCGAGGGAGTCGACCCGTCGACGCGCGAGAAAATGCGCTTTGCGACGCGCAGCTTCGTCGACGCGATGAGCCCGTCGAACTTCGCGCTGACCAATCCGCAGGTGCTGAAGCGTACTATCGACACGCGCGGCGAGAATTTGCTGAAGGGCCTGTCGAACATGTTGCGCGACATCGCTCATGGGCAGCTGACGCAGACCAAGCCCGGCGTGTTCGAGGTCGGCAGGAATCTCGCGACGACGCCGGGCAAGGTGATCAAGCAAACGCCGCTTTATCAGTTGATCCAATACACGCCGGCGACGGACCAGGTGCTGAGGACGCCAGTCGTGATCTTCCCGCCGTGGATCAACCGCTATTATATCCTCGACCTCAGCCCTGAAAAAAGCTTCGTCAAATGGTGCGTGGACAACGGGATCTCGCTGTTCATGGTCAGCTGGAAATCCGCGGACGAGAGCATCGCCGACGTAATGCTCGACGATTATGTGCTCGACGGTCAGATCGACGCCATCGACACCATCCGCGACCTGCTCGGTACGCCGAGCGTGCACGCGATCGGATACTGCGTTGCGGGCACCACCCTGGCCGCGGCGCTCGCTTACCTCCACGCCAGGGGCGAGCAGGACAAAGTCAAATCGGCGACGTTCCTCACGGCGCAGGTCGATTTCAGCGAAGCAGGCGACCTCAAGCTCTTCAGCGGGCCCGAGGTGATCGGGCTGATCGAAGAGCTGACCAAGGACAAGGGCTTCCTTGACGGCCGCTACATGGCGGCCACGTTCAACCTGCTGCGGGGCCGCGACCTCATCTGGAATTATGTCGTGAACAACTATTTGCTGGGCGACGAGCCGCCGCCGTTCGACCTGCTCTACTGGAACAGCGACACGACCAACCTCCCGGCCGGCTGGCACCGCGATTATCTGAAGACGCTGTACGAGGAGAACAGGCTCGCCGAGAAGGGCGGGATCACGATCGCCGGAACCCCGATCGACATCGATGCAGTGGCGACTCCAATCTACGTCCAGGCCGGGCGCGAGGACCATATCGCGCCGCCGCAAAGCGTGTGGAAGATCATGGACCATTTCAAAGGTGCGAAGCGATTTGTGCTCGCAGGGTCCGGCCACATCGCCGGAGTGGTCAATCCGCCCGCCGCGCAGAAGTATCAGTATTGGGTCAACGATCAGCCGTGCGGCACTCTGAAGTCGTTCATCGACGGCGCCGCGGAGCACAAGGGGAGCTGGTGGCCGGACTGGCTCGAATGGCTGAAGAAACAGGATCCGGAGACGGTGAAGGCGCAAGGCGGGCGCGTGCCGGGGAAGGGCAAGTTGAAGCCGGTCGAGGACGCTCCCGGCAGCTATGTCAAAGCTCGTTGAAGGCCTGACGCTTCGGCTCGCGCGGCCCGAGGAGCATGAGGAGCTCGAGGAGCTCCAACGCCGGGCTTCCTTGGAACTGCCCGAATATCGCGATCAGCTGCTGGCAAACCCCGACGCGATCCACCTGCCGCCGGGCCAGATTGCAAACGGGCAGGTGATCGTGGCCGAACTCAATCGCGCAACCGCCGGTTTTGCGGCTGTCGTCGGCGGAGAGCTCGACGGCCTGTTCGTGGAGCCGGAGCTGTGGGGCCAAGGGATCGGCCGAGCTTTAGCCGACGCGGCAACGCACGAGGCGCGGCAGCGCGGATTGGCTCTAAATGTGATCGCGAACCCGGGCGCGCGGCGCTTCTATGAGCATTGCGGATTTTCGGTCGAGGGCGAAGTGCAGACGCGCTTCGGTCCTGCGCTCAGGATGTCACGCTAGCAATTCTGGTACTTCCAGTGCCGGCGCTTGCCCTCGCTCAGCCATTCGATGGCGATAGCGATGCGCTTGGCTCTGGTCGCGTCTTGCTTCGCTTCGGCGATCCATTCGAAATAGTCGCGCTGAGCGGATGGCGGGAAGCCGTCGAGCGTGGCCTTCGCTTTGGGCGCTTTGGCGAGGGCGGCGGCGAATAGCGGGTGCAGTTCAGGCGCTGGCCTGGGCGCATTCTTGGCCTTGCGCGGCGCCGCCGCGCTTTTCGCCAGCTCCGCCGCTTCGCGGATCAGGCGATCGACCTCGGCGTCGGTGGGAAGCTCGTCGACCGAAGCGATCTTACCGAATTGGCCCATCGCGTCGGCGTTGGCCGAATCGCCGCGAAGTTCCTGTCCACGCCAGAAGTTCAGAGCCGTGTGCGCTTTGAACGCCGCGGTGATGAGGACGATCTTTCCGCCAAGCGTGTACGCCGGCATGCTCCATTTGATCGTCTCTTCCGCCTCGGGAAGGACGGCGTGCACGCGATCACGCATCTTCTCGAGGATTGGGCGCGCGAACGGTTGCGCCTTGGCGATGTACGCGTCGATGCGGGGATCGAAGCTCAAAACAGGCCTCCGCCCATCATTAGGCGGACGATTCCGATCACGATTACCAGAAGGTTCAAATTGCGGCCGGCGCTGCCGCGCGAGATCATTCCGACCGCAGCGCCGATGATCGCCAGCGGGATGATCAGCCAGTTGGCCCAGCCGAGCAACGGAAGAAAGGCAATTACGGCGAAGATGAGCGCCACGAAGCCGATGATCAGCGAGACGAGATTAAACATGAGGCTTGCCTAACATCATTCGGGCGCCTGGGGGAGGCGCGGGGCGCGGAGCATCGCGGTCACATAGAGCGCAAGCGCGATCCAGATCGCAGGGAAGGCGATCGCGTGGGCCGTAGTGAACGGCTCGCCGTAATAGACGCCGATCAGAAACTGCAGCGTCGGAGCGATGAACTGGAGCATTCCGAGCGTCGAATATGCCAGCTTGCGGGCGGCGGCCGTGAACAGGAGCAGCGGCGTCGTGGACACGATACCGGCGAGCACGAGCAGTCCGGATTCGACGTGCGTCGAACCGAAGCTCGGCGCTCCCGCAGCCGTGCGCCAGGCGAGCCACAGGGCCGCCAGCGGGAACAGAAGTCCGGTTTCGACGGCGAGGCCGGTCACCGCGTCGGCGGACACAATCTTTCGCAGCAAGCCGTAGAGCGCGAACGTGGCGCACAGAGTAAGGCTGATCCACAGCTGGCCGAGCGCGCCCGCGGCGAGCACACAAATGCCGGCGGCGGCGATCGCCACGGCAGTCCATTGGACGCGATTGAGGCGCTCGTGCAGCACGAAACGGCCAAGCAGCACGTTCGCCAGCGGGTTCAGATAATATCCAAAGCTAGAGGCGAGGATGTGGCCGCTGGTTACCGCGTAGACGTACAGCAGCCAGTTGGTGCCGATGAGAAGAGCAGTGAGCGCGAGTATGCCGAGCGTTTTGGGCTGGGAGAAGACTCGCCGCACCTTGGCCCAAGCTCGGGCGACGGTGGTTAGGACCGCCAGGAAAGGAAGCGACCAGAGCACGCGGTGGGCAACGATGTCGACCGCCGCGACTGCGGCCAGCGCCTTGAAATAGAGCGGTAGGACTCCCCACAGCCCGTAGGCGGCGACCCCGAACAGCAATCCGCGCCTGGAGCGATGATTCAGCGAACGCGAGCC
The DNA here is from genome assembly GCA_039933195.1 of Sphingomicrobium sp. GTDB lineage: Bacteria > Pseudomonadota > Alphaproteobacteria > Sphingomonadales > Sphingomonadaceae > Sphingomicrobium. The sequence continues at coordinate 14,063 of JBDTON010000067.1, forward strand.
GGCGGAGTCGGGTTGGTCGGGTGCGTTCATCTGAGCGCGCCGTAGCGGCGGGAAACTCGTGGATAAAGACCGTGGTTAATATCCTGTTAGTTGATCCTTAAGCTTGGCCCTGCCACTGTTCGGGCAAGGGAGTGACACCCGTGCTCGTTGCCGTTCAGACTGCCCCGAGGCGCGCTTTGAGCGCGGCGCTCACCGGCCTTGCGCTGATCGGCGGCGGCTGCGCGACCAAGCCCCCGGTGCCCGCCGGAGCCCATCCGATGGTCGTGGTTCCGCCGCCGCTCAAGTCGGATGCGTGGAGGTCCGTCGCAACCGACGCCGACAGGGACCGGATCGCTCGCCTCGACTCTGCCTGGCAACAGGCGCTCACCGAAGCCGGAAAGAGTTTCTCGGGCGAAATCCGCAAGGAAGGCGACCTGCTGAAGCCGCGAGCGGCTCTGCCGCGGCCGGCGCCGACTCCGGGAAGCTACAATTGCCGGCTGATCAAGCTCGGCCAGGCGACTCCGAAGACCCGCGCCTACGAGAGCTTCAAACCGTTCTTCTGCTACGTCGAGGTCGAGGACAACCTTCTGACCATCGTGAAGCAGACCGGCAGCCAACGGCCGGCCGGACGGCTGTGGGAGGACGACGACCCCAACCGCCTGATCTTTCTCGGCAGCCTCGCGCTTGGCAACGAGGACCAGCCGCTCGCGTATGGCGATGATCCCAAGCGCAACATGGCTGGAGTGTTCCAGCGGATCGGGCCCTTCCGCTGGCGGCTGGTGATCCCGTGGCCGCAAAGCACCTCCAAGCTCGACGTGTTCGAGCTCACCCCGGTCGCGCAGCAGCCGCAAGGGTGACCCGGATTCGATGAGCCAAGCGGGGCTGCTCGCCGATCCGGCCGAGGTCCGCGCTATCCTGGTCGCGTCCGCCCGCGCCGGCGAAGCGATCAGCTATTCCGAAGTGCTGGCATTGCTCGGGCATGATTTCACGCGTCCCAAGATGCGGGCGCTGTGCAAGGTGCTCGGCTTTGTCGATGACGAAGCGGCCGAACGCGGCGAGCCCGAGCTCGCGGTGCTGGTTGTGCGCCAGTTTGACGGCCTTCCGGGGCAGGGCTGGTGGGTCGGCGGCGCGAAGAAGCACGCCCACACCGGTTTGTGGGAGGGTCCGAGGGCGGCGAAGCTGATCAGAAAGCTCCAACGGCAGGCGTTCGACTTTTGGGCGGGACGCGAGGCGTAGCTTTCGCTAATCGGCGCGCCGTGAGCGAAGCGCGTACTTTCACCGTATCCGACGATGACGACGGAATCCGCCTGGACCGCTGGTTCAAGCGGAACATGCCCGAGGTCAGCTTCAACGTCGTCTCGCGTTGGGCGCGAACCGGGCAGCTTCGCGTCGCGGGAAAGCGGGCAGCACCCGGCGATCGGGTCGAGGCCGGGCAGGAGATCCGCATGCCTCCCGTGGAGGCGGCGCCAATTCGGTCAAGCCGGGCGCAGCCGAAGCGCGAGCGGCTCACCGAAGACGAAGTCCAGCTGGTACGCGACATGGTCGTTTACGAAGATTCGAATGCGTTCGTCCTGAACAAGCCGCCAGGCCTCGCCACGCAGGGCGGCACGAAGACGACGCACCACCTCGACCGTCTGCTCGACGGACTTGCGGGGGAGGCTGGGCGACCGAAACTCGTCCACAGGCTGGACAAGGATACGTCGGGCGCGCTGCTGGTGGCTCGGAGCGCACGGGCGGCCGGGCATTTTGCGAAGGCTTTTTCGGGACGGACCGCGCGGAAGGTCTATTGGGCTTTGGTCGTAGGTGTGCCCGACGCGGGCGAAGGGCAGATCGATGCTCCGCTTGCCAAGCAGCCCGGCACGGGCGGCGAGAAGATGCACATCGATGAGGAGCATGGGCTCACCGCCAAGACCCGCTGGCGGACGATCGACCGGGCGGGAAATCGCGCCGCCTGGGTCGAGCTTCAACCGCTCACTGGCCGCACGCACCAGCTGCGCGCGCACATGGCTGCGATCGGCCATCCGATCGTGGGCGATGCGAAATATGGCGGGTCGGAAGCGTTTCTGACCGGCGGCATCAGCCGCAAGCTGCACCTCCACGCGCGGCGGATCCGGATCGACTCGCCCGGCGGCGGCAAGATCGACGTGACGGCGGAGCTGCCGGCACATTTGGCCGAGAGCCTCACGACCCTCGGCTTCGATGCGGCCGCGGGCGACGTCGAGCCGGTAAGGACGACCGCTTCGCCGGGCCGGCGGGTGGCGGCGGCGGCCAAGGCACGGCGCCGCGAACGGCGGGGCGAGCGGCGCTCGCGCGGATCGCAGCCGAAAGCGAAGCGGCGGTGAACCAGCTGGCAATCTTCGACTGCGACGGCACGCTCGTCGACAGCGGAGCGACAATCTACGCGGCGCTTGCCGAGACATTCCGGCAGAACGCCGTTGCCCTTCCGCCGCCGGAAGTCAGCCGGCGAGTCATCGGCCTCAGCCTGATCGAGGCGATGGCCAAGCTCCTTCCCGATGCCCCACCCGAGCAGCACCTCCGATTGGCCGAGGACTACAAGCGCGCCTTCTGGCAGCTGCGTGCCGCCGGACAGGTCGAGGAGCCTCTGTTCGGCGGCGTGCTCGAGCTGCTCGACAGGCTCGAGGACGACGGCTGGCTACTGGCGGTCGCGACCGGCAAGTCGGACCGGGGGCTCAAGCATTGCCTCGAACAGCACGATATCCATGCACGGTTCGTGTCGCTGCAGACCGCGGATCGGCACCCATCCAAGCCGCATCCCTCCATGGTGCTGGAGGCCATTGCCGATGCGGGCGCGACGCCGGCAACGACGTTCGTCGTCGGTGACACGAGCTTCGACATGGCAATGGCCGCGGCGGCCGGCGCGACCGCGATCGGCGCGGGCTGGGGCTATCATGACGCGGGGGAGTTGACCGCAGGGGGCGCCGTGGCCGTCGCCGAGCGACCGCTCGACGTTCTCGAACTCGTTCGGGAGCATGTGCATGGATGACGACGCTCGAGCCCGCAACCGGCTGCTCGCCTACACCGCGGTGCGATTGGCGGGGCTGGGAATCTTTTTCTTCGGCATTGCGGTCATGTACACCGATCTTCTCCGCACGGGCGGCTGGCCGCAGGGCGGGGCGATTGTCGCCATTCTCGGCGTGATCGACGCGGTGCTTGCCCCTCGTCTCCTCAAGAAAGCCTGGGACCGGCAAGAGCCCGGACAGGAATGAAGCGCTTCTGGAAGACGGTCGATGCGGTCCGTGAAGACGGCGGCTGGCAGATTCGGCTCGACGGCCGCCCGGTGCGGACTCCCGCCCGAACGGCGCTGACGGTCCCGAGCGAATTGCTCGCCGAAGCTATCGCCGAGGAATGGCGCGCAACGGGCAAAGACGTCGATCCGCGCGCCATGCCATTGACCGGGATGGCCAATGCCGCGATCGACCGGGTTGCACCCGAAAAAGACACGTTCGCGGCCGGGCTCGCGCGCTATGCCGAGGCGGACCTTGCCTGCTACCGCGCCGAAGGCCCGCGCAAGCTGATCGAGCGGGAGGAGCAGAGCTGCGACTCGCTCCTGGGCTGGGCCCGGCGGCGCTACGATGTCGATTTCGTGACCACCTCGGGGCTGATGCACGTCGCTCAGCCCCAGGCGACGGTGGAGCGATTGGGGCATGCGGTAGCGGAGCTCGATCGCTTTCAATTGGCCGGACTGTCGCCGCTGGTGACGATAGGCGGGTCGCTGGTCGCCGCTCTGGCGGTGCTGGAGAAAGCCATTATGCCCGAGCAGGCGTGGGAGGCGGTGAGCATCGACGAGCGGTGGCAGCTCGAACAATGGGGCGCGGACAAAGAGGCGGAGGAAGCGCTCGAAAACCGGCGGCGGGATTTCCTCGCGGCAGCACGCTTTCTGGTGCTGCTCGACGCCTAGTGCTGGGGCCCAACGAGGTCGCGGACGAAGGTGACCAGACCCACCTGGCGCGAGCGCTTCAATCGCTCCGCGTCGACGATCGTGCGAACGTCGGCGAGGCACAGGACCATGTCCGCGTTGATCAGCACATAATCATATTCGGCCCAATGGCTGATCTCGCTGGCCGCACGCAGCATCCGGTCGGCGATGACTTCGGTATGGTCCGTAGCACGCTCGCGCAGCCGCCGCTCAAGCTCGGTCATCGACGGCGGCAGGATAAAGATCCGCACCAGGTCCTCGCCCATCGCTGAATGAAGCTGCTGGGTGCCCTGCCAGTCGATATCGAACAAGATGTCGCGGCCTTCCCTCAACGCGTCCTTCACGGGAGCCTTCGGGGTCCCGTAGCGGTAGCCGAACACCGGCGCCCATTCGACGAACTCGCCGGCGGCGACGAGCCGGTCGAACTCGGCGTCGTCGACGAAATGATAATCCACGTTGTCGGCTTCGCCGGGCCGCTTGGGACGCGTGGTCGCCGACACCGACATTGTGATGCCGCGGTCGGCCTCGAGCAACATGCGCGAGATCGTCGTCTTGCCTGCACCCGACGGCGAGGAGAGGACGATCAGGAGGCCGCGGCGGTGCTTGGCGAAGTGATCGGCCGGGGAGGCGGGGTCCATGGCCGCTCTTGCTTCGGGCGAGCCGCAGCCGTCAAGCCGCGACCAAATCGCAGTAATTGCCGCAGTGCACAAAATTGCTCTTGAAATGCTGCGGCGCAATGCATATTGTGCAATGCAGCAAATTTAGAGGAATTGATTATGGCAGACGAAACCAAAATTCAGGCCGAGGCCGCTGCGGCGGCTCCCGCCAAGGTTGCCGAGGCTGTCGCCGATACAGCGAAGAAGGTTGTGAAAGAGACGGCCGTTGTTGCCAAGCGCGAGCGTGCGAAGACGGCGCGCCGGGCGAAGCGTCAGGCTGTTGCCAAAAAGACCGTGGCTCGCCGCACCAAGGCGACTCGCCGCAAAGTTCGTACCGCTCAGCGCAAGACCGCCACGGCGGCCCAGAAAAGGATTGAGACCGTGACCAACAACAATTTCTTCAACGGCTTCGAAGCCGTCCCGGCATTCGCGCCCTTCCAGACGATTTTCGCCGAAGCCGGCGAACGCAGCCAGGAACTTGCCAAGCGTAGCCAGAAGGTCGCCGAGGAGCTCGCCGATCTCGCGCGTGCCAATGTCGAGGCGCTAGTCGAAGCGAGCCGCGTTGCGTCCGAGGGCGCCCGTACGATCGGTCAGGACGTCGCGGCCACCAGCCGCAATGGCGTCGAGCAGGCGGCGGACGCGATCCGCTCGCTCGCCGAGGCGAAGTCCCCGACCGAATATCTGCAGCTGCAGGGCGAATTCGCGCGTGCCTCGTTTGACCGTGCGGTCGCCGAGAGCTCGCGCCTGACCGAATCGCTGGTGAAGCTCGCCGGCGAGGCGTTCCAGCCGCTTTCGAACCGCGCCACGGCCAATGCCGAGCGCTTCAACACCCTCGTTGCCTGACCCTCTCCCCTCCTAAGTCAAGGCAACGGCGTCGGGCGGCCGCTCCCAGTTTCAGGAGCGGCCGCCGTTTTTTTGCGTTGCAGCGCCAAGAGCCGCCTTGCGGGGCTCTCGAAGGTTGCCATATTTTAAGAGGCGATGAGCACAGACTGGAGCATGATGGCGGCGGGACCGGGCAACGGCGACGGGATCGAGGAGATCGAGACCGGCGTCGCCACGCGCACTCGGCCCAAGACCAAGAAGCCGTCAAACTACAAAGTGCTGATGCTCAACGACGATTACACGCCGATGGAGTTCGTCGTCCTGGTGCTCCAGCAATTCTTCAGCATGAGCATCGAGGATGCGACACGAGTCATGCTCCAGGTTCATCAGCAGGGCTTAGCGGTGTGCGGCGTCTTCACCTACGAGGTGGCGGAGACGAAGGTCACGCAAGTGATCGACTTCGCCCGCGAGAACCAGCACCCGCTGCAATGCACGCTGGAGAAAGCCTGATTTCGTTATCGCGAGCGTAGCAAAGTAATCCAGGATCTCTGGATTGCCGCGTCGCCTTCGGCTCCGCGCAAGGACGGCTTCTTGTCAGTGGGAAACCAGACGCTAAACCTCCGCCGTGGACAGCATCTGGATCAGGGGCGGGAACCAGCTCAACGGCGAAATCCCGATCAGCGGCGCGAAGAACGCGGCGCTGACTCTGATGCCCTGCGCGCTGCTCACACAAGAGAAGCTCACGCTCACCAACCTGCCGCGGCTGGCCGACGTCGACACCTTCAGCCACCTGCTCAACCAGCTCGGCGTTTCGACTTCCGTCGCGGGCGTGAAGAAGGGCGAATACGGGCGGAAGATGACCCTTCAGGCGGACGAGATCGTCTCGACCGTCGCTCCCTATGACATGGTGCGCAAGATGCGCGCGTCGGTGCTCGTGCTCGGCCCGATGCTCGCGCGCTTGGGCGAAGCGACGGTGTCGCTGCCTGGCGGCTGCGCGATCGGCGACCGGCCGATCGACCTGCACCTGAAGGCGCTCGAATGCATGGGCGCCGAGATCGAGCTCACTGCCGGATATGTGAAGGCGAGCGCGCCCAAGGGCCGGCTGGCGGGCGGCGACTTCAGCTTCCCGCTGGTTTCCGTCGGAGCGACCGAGAACGCCGTCATGGCGGCGGTGCTGGCGAAGGGCAAAACTCAGCTGTTCAACGCCGCTCGAGAGCCAGAGATCGTCGACCTCTGCAACCTGCTGGTCGCGATGGGCGCGAAGATCCGCGGAATCGGATCGGCACACCTGATCATCGACGGGGTCGAGAAACTTCACGGCGGTACCTACGAAGTGATGCCGGACCGCATCGAAGCCGGCAGCTACGCCTGCGCGGCGGGGATCACCGGAGGCTCGATCGACCTCATCGGCGCCCGCCCCGACGACATGCGGGCGACCCTGAACGCGCTGGCCCAGACAGGGTTGGTAATCGAGTTCCACAACCGCGGGATCAGGGTCAGCGCGGATGGGAAACTGAAGCCGCTGGCACTGTCGACCTCGCCGTTCCCCGGCTTCGCCACGGACATGCAGGCGCAGTTCATGGCGATGCTCGCGCTCGCCGAGGGCGACAGCTTTCTCGAGGAGACGATCTTCGAGAACCGCTACATGCACGTGCCGGAGCTGAGGCGCATGGGCGCGGAGGTCGATATCCATGGCCGCTCGGCGATCGTTCACGGAGTCGAGAAGCTAACTGGCGCCAATGTCATGGCAACCGATCTTCGCGCGTCAATGAGCCTTGTGCTCGCGGGCCTCGCCGCGGAGGGCGAGACCGAAGTGCTCCGAGTCTACCACCTCGACCGAGGCTACGAGCGGCTCGAAGAGAAGCTCTCCGCCGTCGGAGCGACGATCGAGCGGCGGAGCTCGGGTTAAAGCGTCTTCATGAAGCGCATGCTGGTCCGTTCGTATCCCATGTGCCGATAGAAGGCGTGGGCCGCAGCGCGGCGGTCGTTGCTGGTCACTTCGAGGATTTGGCAGCCGGCCTTCTTCAGTTGCGCCTCGGCCGTTTCGACCAGCATCCGCCCTATGCCCTGGCCCCGAGCCTCCCTGGCGACGACCAGGGCTGTGATTCGGCCAAGCGGGGCAGGGCGGTGGACCACGGTGCGGCGGCCGACTCCGCACAAGCCGACGATCATTTTGTTCAAGGTCGCGACGAGCGGAGTCTCGCCGCTTTTCTTGAGCGCCGCTAAGTTCTTGCGCAACGCCTTCTCGTCGATCTCATGGCCCAGCTCGTCGATCAGCGCGACCAGCCTCCGCGCGTCTGCGGGCCTGGCCTCGCGGACCTCGGGCTTCGGTTCCGACTTGGGCGGCGGAGGAGGGGACGGAGGTCGCGGGGCTCTCCGCGGTGACGGGTCCTGATCGTTCGCCGGGGCAGGCGGCGGCCGCTCCGACTTCTTCGTTTTGCGTTTCCTTGGAAGCACCGCGACGTCGAGCGACGCGCCCCAATCCTTTGCTCCGAGGTTGCGCAGATAATGCTCGACGTCCTCCGGCTTTGCGGTCGGGCCTTTGGCGTCCATCCCGAAAACCGCTTTGCCTTTCGAATCGGTCAGCCCGACCTTGCCGAAGCGGCGCTTGCCCGGAGTGCGCACGCGCGAGCGGACGAGCTTTAGCCCGCGGTTGCGCGCGCTCTCAGCGAGCTCGTCGAGGCGCGCATCGCTCACAGTGAATCCACAAGGTGAAGCAGAACGCCGACCAGGCCGCCGACGAGTGTGCCGTTGATTCGGATATACTGGAGGTCACGCCCGACCGCGGCCTCGAGGCGCGCAGTGACCGTGCGCGCATCCCAGCCGCGTACCGTGTCGGAGACGAGGCGTACGATCGCGCTGCCGTAGCTCGCAGCGGTGCCAACGACCGCGCGGCGGGCGAACTGGTTGAGCGCGGCGCGGATTCGCGGGTCGCTCTCGAGCGTGCCGCCCATCGATTTCAGGATCTCGCCGAGCTTTCCGGCGAGCACCGCGTCCGGGTTGCGGGCCGCCCGGATCACCGCTTCGCGGCCTTTCTGCCACAGTGCATCGAGCCACAGGCCGACCGATTGATTGTCGAGCAATTGCTCCTTCATCGCCTCGACTCGCTCGCGCGTTTCGGGGCGGGTCTGCAGGTCGTTGGCGAGCTGCGCGAGGGCCTCCTCGACCTTCACCCGCACCGGATGCGCCGGGTCGGTCGACATCTCGATGGTGAGCTTCCTGAGGCCATCGATGATCGCGTCGGCGAGCTTGGCGTCCAGTCCGGCGAGCTTGAGCACCCAGTTCGCTTTCTTGTGCACCATCTCGCGGATCAACGGCTCGTTGGCGTCGAGCGCACGCGCCATCCAGCGGATTGCCGCCTCGAGCATCGGCACGTGGCGGTCGTCGTTGATCGCCGAGGCGAGCGCGTGTCCGAGCAAAGGCGAGATTTCACTGGTGCGGATTCGCGCGGCGATCGCGCCCTTGACGATTCCGCCGAGGCGCTCGTCGTCGAGGCTTTCGAAAATGTCGGCGATCAGGCGCGACGCGCCGGCCCGGATTCGTGTCCCTTCACCCGCGGGAGTCTGGAGGAACCGGCCAGCGGCGCCCGCGATATCGATATTGCGCATCCGCCGCGCGACCACGGAAGGAATCAGGAAATTTTCCTTGAGGAAGGTCGCGAGGGCCTCGCCGATGCGGTCCTTGTTGCGCGGGATGATGGCCGTGTGGGGAATCGGCAGTCCGAGCGGATGGCGGAAGAGAGCGGTGACCGCGAACCAGTCGGCAAGCCCGCCGACCATGGCCGCTTCGGCGAACGCCTTGATGTACCCCACTCCGGTATGAAGCGGCTCGAATGCCCGAGCGACGGCGAAGACCACGGCCATCACGACAAGCAAGCCCGTCGCGAGGACCTTCATGCCCTGGGTCCCCGGCTGAGCGGGGTTGAATCGGTTCAGGACCGGTTGGCTCGAAGCTCGGTTCATGCCCTCTCAATAGCGGGAGGGCGGCCGAAGTTCACTCCGCTGGAACGGCGTGACCTGCGCGGTGCGCATCGGCGCCGACGAAGCGATGGAACAGCTTGCCGATCCGGGACTCGATCGAGATTGCGATCGAGAAATAGGCGGGCACCAGCAGCAGCGTCAGGATCGTCGAAAAGATGAGGCCGCCGATCACCGTGATGCCCATTGGCGCGCGCCAGCTGTTGTCGCCGCTGATCGATATGGCGGTCGGGAGCATGCCCGCGACCATCGCCACGGTCGTCATCACGATCGGCTGCGCGCGCTTGTGGCCGGCTTCCCAGATCGCCTCGTCCTTCTTCATTCCCTGGTTCATCATCTCAACCGCGAAATCGACCAGAAGGATCGAGTTCTTGGCGACGATTCCGAACAGCATCAGGATGCCGATGAGCACGAACAGCGAAACCGGTTGCCGGGCGACGTGCAGCGCCGCCGCCGCGCCCAATGGCGCGAGCAGCAACGATCCCATGTTGACGAATGGCGCGAGGAACCTGCGGTAGAGCAGGACGAGCACTGCGAACACCAGCAGCACACCGGCCATCAAAGCGATCGCGAAATTGAACAGCAGCTCGGCCTGCCACTTCTGGTTCCCGAGGTTCATCTTTTGAACACCTTGGGGCAAGTTCTTCACGGTCGGAAGCTCATTCACCTTGGCCCAGACATCCCCTTCCACAACTCCGGAAGCGAGATCGGCGCCAACGGCCATCCGGCGAAGTTGGTTCGAACGGTTGATCGTTGTCGGCCCAGAACCGAAACCGATCTCGGCGACGGCCCGCAACGGAACGGAGCCGCCGCTCGACGTCGGGACCGGCAGGTTCTTGAGTGTCTCGATGTCGCGCCGGGATTCTTCCGAGAGAGACACGGTGATCGGCACCTGACGATCCGACAGAGAGAATTTCGCGCTGTTCTGCTCGATGTCGCCAAGTGTTGCGATTCTGATCGTCTGGCTTAGCGACGCGGTGGTCACGCCTAGGTTCGCCGCCAAATCCAGGCGCGGCTTGATGGTGATCTCCGGTTGCGCGAGATTGCTTCCGACCCGCGGAGCGCGCAGCCCCGGAACGCCTTCCATCTCCTTGGCGATCTGGTTGGCGACCTTGGTTAGCTGCTCGGGATCGTCTCCGCCAAGATAGAGCATGATGTCGCGCTGATCCGGATCGGGCCCGCCGCCATTCTGGCTCTGGAAGCTCACGCGCGCATCGGCGATCGTCGCGAGCGTCGGCGACAGCGCCCGTTGGAACTCGGTGCTGGTGACCTTGCGGTCTTTCTTGAGGACGATGCTGACCCGCCCGTTGCCGACATTGATGCGCTCGAACACGCGCAGGACGCTGGGATCCTTGGCGACGATTGCCGCGACCTGGTCGACCACTGCTTCGGTCTGCTTCAGAGTCGTGCCTGGCGCGAGGGTGACGTTGACTCTGGCAAAGTCGTCGTTCTCCGGCGGGAAGAATGACAGCGGCAGAGTGCCGAAGAGCATGACGCTCATCAACAATGTCTCGATACCGGCCCCGACCATGATGATGCGGTGATCGGCGAGCAGGGCTCTCCACTGCCCGAGCAACATTCCGTCGTACCAGCGCGCGAATCGGCTATCGGACCGACGCATGAGGAATGCGATCCCCTTGCCCACGCCATAACCGGCCGCGACGCCAACGTGGAACGCGATCACGAAATTGATCGCGCCAGGCATGCCGACAGGACCGAGCGCTTTCATGGCTGCGCCCGTCCCGGCGAGGAAAGCGGCCACGACGATCAGCAGGAGCAGTCCGCCCAAAAGATAGTAGAGGGCGCGGCCCAGCCCGCGCGTTAGCCGCTCGCGGATTGCGTGCGCCTTCCTCGTGTCGAGGCTCCAGTTGAGGACCTTGAGGTACGAATCCATCCACTTCCACGCCGCGTGCGGTTGGACGCCGTGCGAGCGCAGGAAATAAGCGGCGACGAGCGGTGTGATCATGCGGGCGACGAGCAGGCTCATCAGCACCGACAGAACGACGGTGAAGCCGAACGCTTTGAAATATTGGCCCGCGATTCCCGGCATGAGCGCGACCGGCAGGAAAACGGCAACGATCGCCATCGTCGTGGCAAGCACCGCGAGACCGATCTCGTCCGCAGCGTCGAGCGAGGCCTGATATCCCGATTTGCCCATCCGCATGTGGCGCACGATGTTCTCGATCTCGACGATCGCGTCGTCGACCAGGACTCCGGCGACCAGGCCCATCGCCATGGTCGACATGAAGTTCATGGTGATGCCCATCATGCTCATGAAGGCGAAGGCCGGGATCGCTGACAGCGGGATGGCGATCGCGGAAATCGCTGTCGCTCGAATATCGCGGAGGAAGAGAAGGACGACGAGGACCGCGAGCACGGCGCCTTCAATCAATCCTTCCATCGCCGAGCGGTATTGCGCCTTGGTGTAATCGACTCTGTTGACGATTTCGGAGAAGTGGACCTTCGGGTTTTCCTGCTCGACCTTCTTCAGCTCGGCCAGCCCCGCGGCATAGGCCGAAACCTCGGACGAACCCTTGGCCCGCTGCACATAGAATGAGACGACCTGGCGGCCATCCATCTTGGTGAGCGTGCGCTGCTCGGACGACGAATCCTTGACCTCGCCAAGATCGGCGAGCTTGACGAAGCGGCCGCCGGGAAGGGCGATCTGCGTTTGCGACAGCTGATAAGCGTCCTGCGCATTGCCGAGCACCCGCACCGACTGTTCGGAACCGGCGATTTCGGCGCGGCCGCCGGCGCCGTTCATGTTGCTCTGACGAAGCTGCTGATTGACTTGCGCCGCGGTGATTCCCTGCGCCTGGAGCGCGGCCGGATCGAGGATCACGCGGATCGTTCGGTCGACTCCGCCGCCGCGTGAAACGGCGGCAATCCCCGATACGCCCAACAGGCGCTTGGCCACGGTATTGTCGATGTACCAGCTCAATTGCTCGAGCGTCATGTCGGTGGTCTCGGCCGACATGACCATGATTGGATCGTCCTCCGCATCGATGCGGGTGATCTGCGGTTCGAGAATTCCATCGGGAAGATTGCTGCGGATTTGCGAAATCGCGTTGCGCACATCGTTCACAGCACGATCGGGCGGAGTGCCGAGCTGGAACTGCACGAAGGTCGTGCTGTTGCCCTCGACGACGGTGCTGCTCATCTCGTCGACGCCGTTCACTCCGCGGATCGCCGATTCGACGCGCTGGGTGACCTGAGTTTCCATCTCGTTCGGGGCCGCGCCGGGCTGCGAGACCGACACCAGGGCGGCCGGGAAGTCGATGTCCGGAGCGTTGTTGACCTGCATCCGTGCGAACGCGATCAGTCCGGCAAGCATCAGCCCGACGAACAACACGATCGGAAAGACCGGGTTACGAATGCACCAGGAGGAGATGTTACGGAAGTTCATGATTCAACTGCTTTCCTGGAACGCTTCAGCGTGCCGCCTCACGCCGCGGATTGATTTTCTGCCCCGGATTGAGGAATGGCCCGGCCGAGAGCACGACCGCTTCATTGCCTGAGAGACCGGCGCCGATCGTCACGCCGCTGTCGCTAACGCTGCCGATTGTGATGTTGCGCCGCTCCACCTCGTTCTTGCCGTTGACGATGTAGACGTAATTGCCCTTGTCGTCGCTGAGCACGGCGCTCTGCGGAAGCAGCGGCGCAGTGGTGGCGCCGGCGGTGATCCGCGCCTCGGCGAAACCGCCCGGCTTTACGTCCGGCGTGTAGGGGATGGCGATCCGCACCTGTCCCAGGCGGGACTGCGCATCGATCACAGGCGCGATCTGCCACACCGAGCCGGCAATATTCGTTTGCGCACCCACCGGAGTGACGCTCGCCGGCATCCCGACGTGCACGAAGGCAAGGTCCTGCTGCGCGAGCTGAGCGCGCATCTCCATCTGGCCGCCCTCGGCGAGACGGAACAGAGCACCGGAAGCCGGGCTCACGATCTGCCCAACCTCGACGTTGCGGGCGAGGATGAGGCCGGCGGCGGGCGCGGTGACGTTAAGCTGTCCGATCTGGGCGCGGGTTTCGGCGAGCGTCGCCTGCGCTACCCGGACCTGGGCATAGGCCGCGTCGCGGGCGGCCTTCTTGGCGTCGATCTCGGCCTTGGACACAAAGCCTCGGCCCTGAAGCGCGATGGCGCGCTGGTAATTGGACTGGGCAAGCGCTGCGTTGGCCCGGGCCGCTTCGACCTGAGCGGCGAGCTGAGCCGCCTGCTGAGCCTGCACCGACCGGTCGACGACGGCGAGCGCCTGGCCGGCATGGACCCAGCTCCCGGCGTCGACCAGGACGCGGATCACGCGTCCGCCTTGGCCGGCGATTCCAACCGGCTGGTCGCGCTTGGCGGCGAGCGCCCCGCTCGCGCTGACCACACGGCTCACCAAGGTACGTCCGGGGACGATCACGGTCACGGTTGGGGCCTGCCCGGCACCCTTGCCGCCTGCTGCCGCGGTCTGCGCATCCGGCTTGCTTCGGCCGAGCCCGAAGATCAGCAACGCTGCCACCAGGGCAAGGACGATAACCGCGCCAATGATCACCCAGCGGCGCCGGCGGGAACGGTCGGTCACCACCAGGGTGTCGGAGGTGCGTATCGAGGTTTCCCTGTTCATCATTCCCTGCCCAATTTCGCGAATCTGTGTCCTGGACGACTGTATTACCCAAATAAGGCACCGGGTGCAACAGGACGCGAGCAGGTTAACATTGGCTACTGCTTTTCGACTAACGGTGGCACTTGTCCCGCGAGCGCGCGTTGCCGCGTTCATACTAAAGGTCGGTTGAACGACAGTAGACAACGAGGGGAAACGCGATGCTGATGCCACTGCTCGATCCAAACCACAGCTGGCTTTGGTGGATCGTCATCGGAGGAATCGCCGGCGGGATCGCCAAGCTGCTGATGCCAGGGCGCGACCCCGGAGGGTGCCTGATCACCATTTTGCTCGGAATTGCAGGCGCTGTCATTGCCGGCTGGGTCGGCCATCTCGTGCACTGGTACGAGCCTGGAGAAGGGGCGAGCTTCGTCGGCGCGGTCGTCGGCGCGTTCATCCTTCTCCTCATCTACCGATTAATCGCGCGGCGCCGAGCATAAGCGCCGATCTGGCAGGAAGCCTCGTTCAGGAAGAATCCATCGCGCTCGGGCGAACGCATGTGCCATGGTCATATTGGCCCGGGGACGAGACATGAAAAAGACATTCCTTGCAGTGCTGCTACTCGGCGCGGCCCTATTGCCGACGGCGGCCGAGGCGCAGCAGACGCCGAACATCACGCAGACGATCGCCGGCGCCCGGCTCGACATCAGCGCGACCGGAGAGGTCACTCGGGTCCCCGATGTCGCGATCATCTCCGCGGGCGTGGTGACCCGATCCGCGACCGCGACCGGCGCGATCCAGGATGCCGCCGACCGGATGCAGCGCGTGCTCGCGGCGCTCAAGCGTGCAAGCGTCGAGGATCGCGACATCCAGACCAGCAGCATCAGCCTCAATCCCGAATACCGTTATGTCGAGAACCAGCCGCCCCAGCTCACCGGCTATACGGCGTCGAATCAGCTGACGATCCGCTTTCGCGATATCCGCAACTCGGGAAAGATCCTCGACGCTTTGGTCGGCCAGGGCGCCAATCAGATCAGCGGGCCCAATCTAACGATCGATAAACCCGAGGCGGCGCTGGATGAAGCTCGCGCAAGGG
Source organism: Sphingomicrobium sp. (assembly GCA_039933195.1). Taxonomy (GTDB): domain Bacteria; phylum Pseudomonadota; class Alphaproteobacteria; order Sphingomonadales; family Sphingomonadaceae; genus Sphingomicrobium. The sequence goes on from JBDTON010000067.1 coordinate 29,116, forward strand.
CCATTGCGACGGGCCGCGCGCGCGCCGAGCTCTATGCCCGGTCCCTGGGCTTGCGCGTCGCTCGGGTCGTGTCGGTCAGTGAGAGCGGCGGCTATGCGGTGCCCCCGCCCGCTCCGCCGATGGCCACGATGCAAATGGCTCGCGCCGCCGACACCAGCATCGTGCCCGGCGAGCAGAAGCTCCAGGTCACGCTGGCGATGACTTTCGAGCTGCAGTGAAAAGAAAAGGGCCGCGCAGCTTGTGCCGCGCGGCCCCCGAAAACAGAAATTCGCGCGGTAGCTAGCGCACTGTTCCCCTGCGGATCAGGTTGACGACGGCCAGCAGGATGACTGCGCCGACGAGCGACCACAAGAACATTTCGATCGAAAAGCCCTGGTTGATGTTGCCCTTGCCGAGCAGCAGACCGGCAAGGACGGCGCCGACAATGCCGACGACGACGTTGAGGATAATGCCCTGCTGAGCGTCAGTCCGCATGATCAGGCTCGCAAGCCACCCGACGACTCCGCCGACGATGAGCCAGATGATAATTCCCATGAGCGTGTTCCCTCCTGTTTCTTCCGGCCCACATGGCAAGCGAGGCCGGTGCGGCATCACGACGCGCGACGCGCCGCGGTTGTTCCGCATTTGTGAGGGTCTGTCCAGTTTTTGAGTTAATCCGCGGGCTTCCAAGCGGCGGAAAAGCTGGATCGGTAAGGGCCCGAAACGAGAGCTCCTTAGTAGCGCGCCTGGCGCTCGTACTGGTCGCGGTACTGCTTGATCCGAGTGACGCGCAGGCCCGGCATGCCGCTGCGGTCCACCGCTCGCTGCCAGCTGGTGAATTCCTCGAGGCTCAGCGAATAGCGCTTGCAGGCTTCGTCGACGCTCATCAGGCCACCCGCGACAGCGGCGACGACCTCGGCCTTGCGGCGGACGACCCAGCGGGTCGTGCTCGGCGCCGGCAACGAGTCGAGCGTCAGCGGCTCGCCGAGCGGTCCGATAACCTGGGCCGGACGAATCTTCTGGTTCTCGAGCATTCCGTCACACCTGCTTAATCATTGACACTGGCTGTTGCTTAAGGCCGTTGCGTTGAAAATATTGTGAAACGCGGTGGTTAATCGCCTGGTTATTCGCCCTTACGCTCCTTTAACCTCGCCGCTTCCTCGGCGAACGCTCCGCCGAGCCGTTTCACTGCTTCCTGCCACCCGTCGCTCGCCGAAAGCGCGCAGGCGATGATGTCATCGCGCGATTGCGCATCCTTCCCGTCCGCGCCGAGCAGAGCGAGCAGCTCGTCAAGGTTGAGCGATGCTTCCGCAGTCGAGCGAAAGTCCGCCTCGTGACGCGCCAAGAATGCCCCCCTCGCTCAATGAACTTGATCCCGGTCTAGTCGCGAGGAGTGAAATTCGGGTAAAGACCGGTGCAAGAGACCTCCGATGCGGACAGATTTTCAGCTCGGCCGCCCCTCCGGCGATGCCCGAATCGTCGTCGCCATGTCGGGCGGCGTCGACAGTTCGGTCACGGCCGCGATCGCTGCTGCGACTGGCGCGGAGGTCATTGGGGTCACCCTCCAGCTCTACGATCATGGCGAAGCGGTTCGGAGGTCGGGCGCCTGCTGCGCGGGGCAGGACATTTACGACGCCAGGCAGGTCGCCGAGCGGCTCGGGATCGCGCATTACGTACTCGATTACGAGAGCCGATTCCGTGAGGGCGTGATCGACCGCTTTGTCGATGAATATGCGCGCGGGCGCACACCGGTGCCGTGCGCGTCGTGCAACCAGGGGGTGAAGTTCGTCGACCTGGTCGCCTTCGCGCGCGAGCTCGGGGCCGACTGCCTCGCTACCGGTCATTATGTGCGGCGGGTGGTCAATGATGGCCGTATTGAGCTGCACAAGGGCGCCGACCCGCGGCGCGACCAGAGCTACTTCCTCTACGGCACGACGCGCGAGCAGCTCGATTTCGTGCGCTTTCCTCTGGGCGACCTGCCGAAGGACGAAGTGCGCCGCATCGCAACGGAGCTCGGGCTCGAAGTCGCGGCTAAGCCGGACAGCCAGGACATCTGCTTCGTCCCCGACGGCGATTATGCCGGGCTGGTGAAGCGCGTGCGGCCCGAGACTGAAGCGCCGGGCGAGATCGTCGATCTCAATGGGGGGGTGCTCGGCCGGCACCGTGGAGTCGTGCATTTTACCGTCGGCCAGCGCCGCGGGATCGAGATCGGCGGAATGGCCGAGCCGCTGTACGTTATTCGGATTGAACCCGAGCAGCGGCGGATCGTCGTCGGGCCGCGCCGAGCGCTCGCCGTCGAAGCCATGCGCGTTGGCGGTTGGAACTGGATTGGCGAGGACCAGCGCGAGGTCGGTGTTAAAGTGCGTTCGCTAGCGTCAGCGGTGCCGGCCACGCGCGACGATGAATGGGTGCGCTTCACCCAGCCCGAGTATGGCGTCGCTCCAGGACAGGCGGCGGTCGTCTATGACGGCACGCGCCTCCTCGGCGGCGGGTCGATCGCGGCGACGGTCTCGGCTGAGCAGAGCTGCCTGGATGCCGCGGCCGCATAGCGCCGGCATTCTCCTGTTCCGTCAGCGCGAAGGCGCGACGCAAGTCCTGCTGATCAAGCCCGGCGGACCCTTCTGGAAGAACAAGGACGCGGGCGCGTGGATGATCCCGAAGGGCATGGTTGAGTCTGGTGAAGTTCCTGCCGAAGCGGCGCTGCGCGAGTTCGAGGAAGAGACCGGGACTCGCCTTGACGCGGTGCCGTTTCCGCTTGCCACGGTGCGACAGGCGGGCGGAAAGAGAGTGGAAGCTTTCGCAGTAGAGGGCGACCTTGACCCCGCCGCGATCCGCTCGAATACCTTCGAAGTCGAATGGCCGCCGCGCAGCGGACGCCGTCAAAGCTTCCCCGAAGTCGCCGAAGCGCGGTGGATGAGCCTCGCCGAAGCGCGCGCGTTGATGCTTCCGAGCCAGCTGCCGCTGATTGATGCTCTTGAAGCGAAACTGAAGGAATGAGGTGAACAATGCTTGCGTTCCTCGCCGCTCTATCACTGCAGGCCGCGCAAGCGACAGCAGTCCCGCCGCCGTCAGGATGGGGAGGAATGCCCGCCGCGCCTGCAACGCAGGTCTGGTCCACTTGCGAGGGCGAGATAATTCTGAAGGGCTTCCGTTTCCGCGACGGCGAAGTGCTGCCAGAGCTGCGGATGCACTACACAACACTCGGGCAGCCGCGCCGCGACGCATCCGGCAAAATCGTTAATGCGGTTATGGTGCTCCATGGCACTGGCGGCGACGGCAAGCAGTTCCTGCGGCCGCAATTCGCCGACGAGGTGTACGGGCCCGGCCAGCCGCTCGACATCCGCAAATACTGGATCATCCTTCCCGACAATGTCGGTCATGGGAAGTCGTCGAAGCCGTCGGATGGGCTTCGGATGCGATTCCCCAAGTACGACTACGACGACATGGTCGAGGCGCAGTACCGGATGCTCCAGGGTCTCGGAGTTACGCAGCTGCGTCTCATCATGGGCACGTCGATGGGCTGTATGCACGCGTTCGTCTGGGGCGAGACGCACCCGAAGTTCGCCCGGGCGCTGATGCCGCTGGCGTGCGAGCCGATCGAGATCGCGGGCCTCAACCGCATGTGGCGCCAGCTCGCGATCAGCGGAATCCAGGCCGACCCGGCGTGGCAGAACGGCAATTATGAAGCCGAACCGACGCAGGGACTGAGGACCGCGGAGTCGCTGCTGTTCATCGCCGGCTCCGCACCCCTGTATTATCAGGCCCAATATCCGAGGCGAGCCGCGGCGAGCGCTTATGCCGAGGACCGCGTGAACTCGGCGATGAAGGAGCTCGACGCCAACGACCTCATTCACCAGCTCGACGCGTCGCGGAATTACAATCCGTGGCCGCGGCTGGAGGCGATCACCGCGCCCGTCACCTGGATCAACTCGGCCGATGACTTCATCAACGCGCGCAACCTGCGGTTTCCCGCAGAGGCCCTGAAGCGAATGAAGAAGGCGCAATTCCGGCTAATCCCGGAGTCTGCAGAGACGCGCGGCCACGGCACCCACACCTGGGCGAAATTCTGGAAGGCCGACCTTATTGCGCTTCTGGCGCGGTCGTAGGCAGGTCGTAGGCCGAGACGTGGTTCATTGTGATGAGCCACTTGCCATGGATTTTCCTGAAGAGGCGCGTGTTCACGCCCTCGGTAACCCGGGTGCCGCGCTGGAGCTGGTATTGGCCGATCAGCATCGCCGCGTCCGGCGCGAGAATATCCACCTTCATATTGTAGAAATGGAGCTTGCCGCGCCGCTCGGGTGAGCCGCCATAGTCGCGGACGTAATGGTCGAGCGTACCTTGCCAGCCCTCCTGGAACCTGCCGCCCGAGACGAAGACCACGTCGGGCTTCTTGAACCCCGCCATGTATCCGGCAAAGTCGCCGCGATTCCACGCCGACTCCATTCGATCGATCACCGACAGGATGGCCGCGCGTTCCTTCGCCGGGCTTGCGGCCGAAGCGGGTGCGGCGATCAGCAGCAAAGCGAGCCCCGCCGCGAGCGCCTTCACAACTGGAACTGCCCCACGATCACTGTTTGGCAGCCGCCGCCGAGGAGCACGCGATCGCCTTCCAATCGGCAGCGCAGGACACCGGTGCGTTTGCTCGCCTGAAGCGCGGTGAAGTCCGTGCGGCCGAGACGCTTCGCCCAATATGGCGCGAGTGCCGCGTGCGCCGAGCCGGTCACCGGGTCCTCGTCGATTCCGAGGTAGGGCACAAACACGCGGCTGGTGATGTCGAACTCCCTTCCGCGCGCCGTCACCACAGCCATCCGCGGAATGGCTCGAAGCGCCGCGAAATCCGGCTCGATGGCGCGTACCGCAGATTCGTCCACGACTTCGATAATAGCCGCGTCGTTGCACCCTTCCGCGAGCCACACCGGCGAATCCGGCACGCCCAGCGCACGGCAAAGCTCAGGCTCATGCGTTTCGCTTAGCGGAGCGGCTGGCAGATCGAGCTCGAGTTGATTTTCGCGGCGGCTGACCGTCAGGATCCCGGATTTGGTCGAAAACCGTACCGGGTTGGAATGGATCAGCACGTGCCCGGCGGCCAGAGTCGCATGGCCGCACAGCTCGACTTCCGCCGCTGGAGTGAACCAGCGCAGGTCGTAGTCCGCATCGTCGTGCTCGCTGGGCACCGTGAACGCGGTTTCGCTGAGGTTATTCTCGCCAGCGATCGCCTGCATCAGCGCGTCGTCGATCCAGCGCTCGAGCGGAATGACCGCAGCCGGGTTGCCGGTCAGCGGGCGTGACGCGAACGCATCAACCTGAAAGAAAGGAAGCGAGGTCATTGCGCTTTCTCCGTGATTTCCGACGAAAGCAGGGTCTCGCGGTCGGTCTGCCCTTCGGGATCGACGTGGATCAGGATCTCGGTGTCGGGAAAGCGCTGCTGAAGCTGCTCCTCGACGTGGTCGAGGCGGTCGTGCGCTTCCTGAACGGTCCAGTCGGCCGGCACCCAGACGTGGAATTGGACGAAACGCAGCGTGCCGCTCTTCCGGGTGCGCAGATCATGGAGGCCGCGCAGCTCAGGATAGCCATTGGTTGCGGCGAGGAACGTCTGCCGCTCCTCTTCTGGCCATTCTCGGTCCATCAGCTGCTGTACCGCTTCGCTCGACGCCCGGTAAGCGCCCCAGGCGAGCCACAGCGCAATGGCGATGCCGAAGACCGCATCGGCGCCGGAAACGTGCAGCGCCTGGTCGAGCACCAGCGCGACGATCACCGACCCGTTGAGCACCAGGTCCGATTTGTAATGGACGTTGTCGGTCTTGATCGCGACCGATCCGGTGCGCGCAATCACCTGGCGTTGATACCAGAGCAGGACAAAAGTGAGCACAAGCGCAAGGACGGAAACGGCAATGCCCGTGCCCATCGCTTCGGTTTGAGCGCGGTTGATGAGGCGATCGATCGCCCGCCAGAGGATGCCGACCGCGGAAACGCTGATCAGCGCCACTTGCGCCAGCGACACCAGAGCTTCGGCTTTGCCGTGACCGAAGCGATGGTCGAGGTCGGCTGGCTGTGCGGCGATGCGCACGCCCATCAGGGTCGTCAAGCTGGCGATGACGTCGAGCGTCGTGTCGGCAAGCGAGCCGAGCATCGCCGTGGAATCGGTGACATAAGCGGCCCAGGCCTTCGCGATGAGCAGCACCGAGGCGAGGGCAACACTGGCCAGCGCCGCGCGCGTCGAGAGGCGGGAGTGACCGGCGGCGGTCGATGCGGTGGTCACGGGTAGAGCAGCCCTTCGGACCAGCATCCGTCGGCGAGCGTGAACAGCCGCCGTTCGTGCAACCGGTGCAGACGCGCCGTCCAGAATTCGATCTGCTGGGGGAGGACACGGTAGCCGCCCCAGCTTGGCGGGCGTGGCACGTCCTGGCCATCGAACCGGTGCTTCGCGTCATCGAAGCGGTGCTCGAACGTCTCGCGGCTGTCGAGCGGGCGCGACTGGTCCGAGGCCCAGGCGCCGAGCTGCGAATCCCGCGCCCGGGTCGCGAAATAGGCATCCGCGGCACCCTTCGGCACGCGCTCGACCGCGCCTTCGATCCGCACCTGCCGACGCAGCGACTTCCAGTGGAAGAGTAGAGCCGCGCGCGGGTTCTCTGCGAGCTGCGTGCCCTTGGCGCTCAGCTCGTGGGTGTAGAAGACGAAACCCGCGGAGCCGTGGCCTTTGAGGAGCACCATCCGCACGGAAGGCCTGCCGTTCGCGTTCGCGGTCGCCAGTGCCATCGCTTCCGGGTCGTTGATTTCGACTTCGCGCGCTTCCGCGAACCACTCATCGAACAGGGTGAATGGGTCGGTGGCCATCGTGCTTCGGCCTTAGGCTTGGCCCGGCGCGAACGGCAACCCATCTGGTCAGGCGGCTATCTCTGCGGCATGGGAGCGGCATGGCTCTGGACCTCTACCAACGGCTGGGTGTGAAGCGCGGCGCCAGTGAAGCCGAAATCAAGAAGGCGTATCGAAGCCTCGCCAAGCAGCTTCACCCGGACCGCAACAAAGACAATCCAAATGCGGCCAAGCGGTTCGGGGAGATCACGCAGGCGTATGACTTGCTGTCGGACAAGGACAAACGCGCCAGATACGACCGCGGCGAGATCGACGAAGATGGCAATCCCAAGATGCCGTTCGGATCGGGTTTCGGGGGCTATTCGAGGGGGGCCGGCGGACCGCGGGCCGGCGCCGGTGAAGGCTTCGAGAATTTCAATTTTGGAGGCGCGGACGCGGGCGATTTGAGCGACCTGTTCGAAGGCCTGTTCGGTGGCTCCGCGGGTGCTCGCGGGCGCGCGGGTGGACCGTTCGGCGGCTTTCGGCAGCGCGCTCGGGGCCCACAAAAGGGAGCGGATGTCGCCTACCGGCTCAAGATCCCCTTCGTCGACGCGGTCGCTCTGAAGGCGCAGCGGATCACGCTCGCTGACGGCAAGACCATCGACCTCAAGCTCCCTCAAGGGCTCGAGGACGGAACGAAGATCCGGCTCTCGGGCAAGGGGGAGGAGGGGCCCGGCGGGCGTGGCGACGCAATCGTCACCCTCGAGATCGCTCCGCACCGCTTCTTCACGCGCGAAGGCAACAACATTCGCCTGAACCTACCGGTCACGCTGAAGGAGGCGGTGCTCGGCGCGAAGGTGAAGGTGCCGACGCCCGAAGGTGCGGTGATGCTGACGATTCCCAAGGGAACTACGTCGGGCAAGGTGCTGCGCCTCAAGGCCCGCGGATTCACCGCCAGGGACGGCAAGCGCGCCGACCAGCTGGTGAGCGTCGAGATCGACGTTCCGGCGCACGACCCCGAACTCCAGAAGTTCGCCGAAAGTTGGAACGCGCCGGGCAACCCGCGCGCGGACCTTGGGGTTTAATCCTACCGGTTCATGCGCGACATCTCCCCCCAATCGCCCGAAGCGAGGCGCAAGCGCCTGGCGAGCATGCGAGCGGCCTTCGGCACCGAGGTCGAGGAGAAGCTCAAGCCCAAGGTCACCGCGTGGGAAGTGGTCAAGCGCGTTGCCGTCGGAGTCTATAACGATGGCTTCATCCACGCCGGCAACCTCGCCTACCTTTCGATCCTCGCGCTTTTCCCGTTCTTCATCCTCGCGGCAGCCGTCGCGCATTTGCTGGGGCAGAGCCAGGACGCGCAGCTGACGGTCGCCAATGTCCTCCGGCGGCTTCCGCCCGACGTCGCGTCGACCCTGCAGAAGCCAGTTCAGGAGGTGCTCACGGTGCGCACCGGCAGTCTGCTGTGGCTCGGCGCGATCGTCGGCCTGTGGACCGCGGCGAGCTTCGTCGAGACCATCCGCGACATCCTCCGCCGGGCGTTTGGAGTGAAGTTCTGCGCGCCGTTCTGGGAATATCGCGTCGGTTCGATCCTAATCATCCTCGGCGCCGTGTTACTGCTGATGATTGCCTTCGCGGCCAGTGTCGCATTGAGCTCGATTCAGCATGTGCTGCTCGAATGGTTTCCGTTTGCGCAGGGGATCGGAACGACGCTCGGCATCTACCGACTGGTGCCGGCGGCGACATTGTTCTTCACCTTCTACGTGCTCTTTTTCGTGCTGACGCCCGCGCGCTATCGCAAGCGCGACTGCCGGAAATGGCCTGGCGCTCTATTGGTCACGGCCTGGTGGCTCGCCACCGCCGAGATCCTGCCGTGGGCGCTCGGGCTGCTTGGAGGCTACAGCCTCACCTACGGAAGCCTCGCCGGAGTGATGATCTCGCTGATCTTCTTCTTCGTGGTTGGGCTTGGCGTGGTGATGGGGGCGGAACTCAACGCCGCGCTGGCGGAAGGCGGCGCCACCGCGCTAAAGGGCGAGATCTACACCGGGCCGTACACCGATGAGCTCGAAGTCGAAGAGCCGCAGCCCGGCGAAGACGTGAAAGTGGAGCTGGAGACAGGGGGACCGGGGATTTGACCGCATTGATGCAGGGCAAGCGCGGACTGATCATGGGCCTCGCCAACGAGCGCTCCCTGGCCTGGGGGATCGCCCGGGCGGTGGCCGGCCAAGGCGCCGAGCTCGCTTTCTCCTACCAGGGCGAAGCGCTCGAAAAGCGGGTTCGACCGCTGGCGGCCGAACTCGGGTCGGACGTGCTCGTCGACTGCGATGTCTCGGACATGAAGGCGCTCGACAAGACCTTCGCTGCGCTGAAGGAACGCTGGGGCAATCTCGACTTCGTTGTCCACGCGATCGGCTATTCGGACAAGAACGAGCTGCGCGGAAAGTTCGTCGATACGTCGATGGATAATTTTCTGATGACGATGAACGTCTCGGTCTACAGCTTCGTCGCCGTCGCCCAGCGCGCCCGGACGCTGATGAGCAGCGGCGGATCGCTGCTCACGCTGACCTATTACGGCGCCGAGAAGGTCATTCCGCATTACAACGTCATGGGCCTCGCCAAGTCCGCCCTCGAAAGCAGCGTCAAATATCTCGCGATGGACCTTGGCCCCGAAGGAATCCGCGTCAACGCGATTTCCGCAGGGCCGATCAAAACATTGGCGGCCAGCGGTATTGGGGACTTCCGCTACATCCTGAAGTGGAACGAATATAATTCGCCCCTGAGGCGCAACGTGACGATCGAGGACGTCGGAGGAGCGGGCCTCTATCTCGTCTCCGATCTCGCCAGCGGAGTCACCGGCGAAGTGCACCATGTCGACGCCGGCTATAATGTCGTCGGGATGAAGGCCGAAGACGCTCCGGACATCTCGACGGTCTGATGGCCGAGGTCGCCAGGCATGTTCGCCTCACCGGGCGCGTGCAAGGCGTGTTTTTTCGCGCATGGGCCCAGGGCCACGCCCGCGAGCTGGGAGTCAGCGGCTGGATCCGCAATTGCCCCGACGGCTCGGTCGAGGCGCACCTCGGCGGAGAGGAGACTGCCGTCGCCCGGATGGTCGAGCGGATGCGGCAGGGACCCTCGAACGCGCGGATCGACGATTTTGCGATCGAGGATGCGGACGCGGAAGAGCTCGGCCGGTTCCAGGTGCGGCGCTAGCCCGCGAACGGATCCCGCACCAAAATCGTATCGTCGCGCTCTGGCGAGGTGCTCACCAGCGCCACCGGGCAGCGGATTAGCTCCTCGATCCGGCGGACATATTTGATCGCGCGCGCCGGCAGGTCGGCCCAGCTGCGAGCGCCCCGCGTCGATCCCGGCCAGCCCTCGATCTCTTCGAACACCGGCTTGACGCGCATCTGGTCAGCAGCGTGCGGCGGGAGGTAATCGAATTTCTCCCCGTCGATGGTGTAGCCGGTGCAGATTTTTACGCGTTCGAAGCCGTCGAGCACGTCGAGCTTGGTGAGCGCGACCCCAGTCACGCCGGAGACCGCGACCGCCTGGCGCACGAGCACGGCGTCGAACCAGCCGCAGCGGCGCTTGCGTCCCGTGACCGTGCCGAACTCGTGGCCACGCTCGCCCAACTTCTGGCCGATGTCGTTGTCCTGCTCGGTCGGAAAGGGGCCGGAGCCGACGCGCGTCGTGTAAGCCTTCACGATGCCCAGCACGAAGCCCGCTCCGGAAGGTCCGATACCGCTGCCGGGACCCGTGGTCCCCGCCACCGTGTTGGACGAAGTGACGAAAGGATAAGTGCCGTGATCCACGTCGAGCAGGACGCCCTGGGCGCCTTCGAACAGCACGCGCTTGCCCTTGCGTAACGCGACGTCGAGGTCGCGCCACACCGGCTTGGCGAAGGGCAGCACAAACTCGGCGATTTCGGCGAGGTCGTTATGCAGCCGCTTGCGGTCGACCGACGGCTCGCCGAAACCCGCGCGCAGCGCGTCGTGATGCGCGCACAGGCGGTCGAGCAAAGGTCCGAGGTCGTCCAGCCGCGCAAGATCGCAGACGCGGATCGCTCGGCGGCCGACCTTGTCCTCGTAAGCCGGACCAATGCCGCGCCGCGTGGTCCCGATCTTGCCCGCCCCGGACGCATCCTCGCGCAAAGCGTCAAGGTCGCGGTGGATCGGCAGGATCAAGGGACACGTCTCGGCGACCATGAGCACGTCCGGAGTCACCTCGACGCCCATCTCGCGCATTCGCTCGACCTCGGCCTTCAGCGCCCACGGATCGAGCACCACGCCGTTGCCGATCACAGACGGCGTTCCGCGAACAATTCCCGAGGGCAGCAGCGAGAGCTTGTAGGTCTGCTCCCCCACGACGAGCGTGTGCCCGGCATTATGGCCACCCTGGAAGCGCACGACCATGTCGGCGCGGCTCGCCAGCCAGTCGACGATCTTGCCCTTGCCTTCGTCGCCCCACTGGGCGCCGATGACGGTGACGTTTCCCACAGTGTTTCCTTGTCGTGAGCGGCCCGGGCGGCTCTAGGGGGAAGGGGCGCCGGCGTCCAGTTCTGCCGCAGGGTTACATTTTGTCGGTCAAACGCCTATGTAAGCCTCGCTACTAGTCGCAAACGGACGGACTTCAGGCGCTTTGCGGCTCCTCATTCCATCTTTCGCCTCTCCTAGCACAGGCGGGCCGATTGGCGGACCGCCAAAGCAAAGAAGGAATGACGAGATGCCCATCGGCACAGTCAAATTTTTTAACGATTCCAAGGGTTACGGGTTCATTGCACCGGATGACGGGGGCCAGGACGCCTTCGTTCACATTACCGCCGTGGAGCGCGCCGGACTGCGCACTCTCTCGCAGAACCAGAAGGTCAGCTTCGATCTCGAGCAGGACCAGCGCGGCAAGACCAAGGCCGTGAACATCCAGGCCGTCGAAGGCTAATTCTTATACTCCTCCCCCGGATTGCCGGGGGAGGAGGACCACCCACAGGTGGGAAGGGGTTCTTTAAGAGACGCATGGCGCTTACCACCCAGCTTGAATTTTACCGGGCGCGGGCGGAGCAATGCCGCGCCGAGGCCGACGCCGCAGTGCTAGACAATGTGCGCGAGCGCTGTCTCCGCGCCGAGGACGCGTGGAATCGAATGGCCGACCGGGTCGCGCGCACCGAAGCCATGCGGCGGGAGAAAGAGGAATCACACCTTTAGGGTGAACTCCGGAAGTGTTCGGCGAAGGCATCCCGCGCCGAAGACACCTTCAGAAACTCAGTGGAACGACTTCGCGAACTCCGGGCAGTTCGTGTAGCTGCTGAGCGACGACCGATGTGATCGGGTCGTCGACGGCGACGAGCGCAACCGCTTCGCCCTTTTCCTCACGTCGACCGAGGTTGAAGGTCGCGATGTTGATCTTGTTTTCGCCCAGCTTCGTGCCGAGCGCACCAATGAAGCCGGGGGCGTCGGTGTTGACGATGTAGATCATCTGTCCGGCGAGCTCGGCCTCCACTGGAATGCCGAAGATCTTCACCAGCCGCGGCGCGCGGTTGCCGAAAAGCGTGCCCTCGACCCGCCTGGGGCCGTGTTCCGTGCCCACGGTCACAGCGACCAGCGTGTGATAATCGCTTTCGCCCTCATTGCGGATCTCGCGCACGGCGAGACCGCGCTCGCGCGCCAAATAGGGTGCGTTGACCATGTTCACAGTATCCGACCAGGTGCGCATCAGACCGGCGAGGACGGCGCCCGTGACCGGCTTGATGTTGAGCTCGGCGGCCGCGCCCTCGACCTCGATATCGATCGAACGGATCTCGGTGCCCGCGATCTGCCCAACGAGGCGCCCGAGCTTCTCGGCAAGGGCCATATAGGGCCTGAGGCGCGGCGCTTCCTCGGCCGAAAGCGATGGCACGTTGACCGCATTTGTGATTCCGCCGAGCAATAGGAAATCACTCATCTGCTCGGCGATCTGAATCGCGACATTGACCTGCGCCTCATTGGTCGAAGCGCCGAGGTGCGGCGTGCAGATGAGCCCACGCGTCCCGAACAAGGGATTGGCCTTCGCCGGTTCCTCCTGGAACACATCGAGCGCAGCGCCGGCGACATGGCCGCTGTCGAGCGCATCCTTCAACGCGGCTTCGTCGATCAGCCCGCCGCGAGCGCAATTGACGATGCGCACACCGGGCTTGGTCCTGGCGAGGGCTTCGCGCGAAAGGATCCCCCGGGTTTGGTCGGTGAGCGGCGTGTGCAAAGTGATGAAGTCGCCGCGGGCGAGCAATTCGTCGAGCTCGACCTTCTCGACTCCGAGCTCCACGGCGCGTTCGGGGGACAGGAACGGATCGTAGGCGACGACCTTCATCTTCAGGCCGTGCGCGCGGTCGGCGACGATCGAGCCTATGTTGCCACAGCCGATCAGGCCCAGCGTCTTGCCGGCAAGCTCGACGCCCATGAAGCGGTTCTTCTCCCACTTGCCCGATTGCGTGGACTGGTCCGCCTGAGGAATTTCGCGGGCAAGCGCGAACAGCATCGCGATCGCATGCTCAGCGGTGGTGATCGAATTGCCGAACGGGGTGTTCATGACGACGATCCCGCGCGCGCTGGCGGCGGGCACGTCGATCGTGTCGACGCCGATCCCGGCGCGGCCAATGACTTTGAGGCGCGGCAGGGCGGCATCCATGATGGGAACGGTGACGCGGGTCGAACTGCGCACCGCGAGGCCGTCGTAGCCGCCGATAATGCCTTCGAGGTCATCGGCCGAGAGGCCGGGCTTCTCGTCCACTTTGATCCCGCGCTCGCGGAAGATCGCGGCTGCTTTCGGGTCCATCTTGTCGGCGATGAGGACTCGCACTGGATCGCTCACTGGGTCGCCTCCCATGCCCAATTGAGCCACGGCCCGAGCGCTTCGATGTCGCTGGTGTCGACCGTTGCCCCGCACCAGATTCGAAGCCCGGGCGGAGCGTCGCGGTAGGCGCCGATGTCGTAGGCGGCGTCTTCCTGCTCGAGCAGCTTGGCGATCGCTTTCTGCCGCGCCCTGTTGGCCTCGATGTCGGTGCGGTCCGTGAACTGCAGGCACACCGATGTATTCGAGCGGATCGCCGAATCGGTCGCCAGGTGCCCGATCCAGTCCGCTTCTTGCGCCCATCGGTCGAGCGCGGCGGCGTTGGCGTCTGCGCGCGCGATCAGCGCTTCGAGCCCGCCGATCCGCTCCGCCCAATCGAGCGCGAACAGCCAATCCTCGACGCACAGCATTGATGGCGTGTTGATCGTCTCACCCTTGAAGATACCGTCGATCAGCTTGCCGCCCTTGGTCAGCCGAAAGATCTTGGGAAGCGGCCGCGGCGCGGGTTCGCGCTCAAGCCGCTCGACGGCGCGCGGCGAAAGCGCGAGCATTCCGTGCGCAGCTTCTCCGCCAAGCGCCTTCTGCCAGCTGAAGGTGCCGACGTCGATCTTCGTCCAGTCGATCTCCTGCGCGAAGGCGCCGGACGTTGCGTCGCAGATCGTGAGTCCGGCGCGGTCCTGGGCGATCCAGGCGGCGTTCGGCACACGCACGCCGCTCGTCGTGCCGTTCCAGGCAAAGACGACGTCGCTCGCCGGATCGATTCCGCCAAGGTCCGGAAGCTGGCCGTAATCGGCGGTGCGGATCTCGGCGTCGAGCTTCAGCTGCTTGGCGACATCGGTCACCCAGCCGGCGCCGAAGCTTTCCCACGCGAGCATGGTGACAGGCCGACTGCCGAGCAGCGACCAGATCGCCATCTCCATCGCGCCGGTGTCGGAGGCGGGGACGATGCCGAGGTGGTAGTCCGCAGGCAGCTCGAGAAGCGCATGCGTCCGCTCGATCGCATCGGCGAGGCGCGCCTTGCCCAGCGTCCCGCGATGCGAGCGGCCAAGCGCCTCTGTGTGCAGCAACGACGGACTCCAGCCCGGCGGCTTGGCGCACGGGCCTGATGAGAAATACGGTCTTGCGGGACGGGTTTGCGGTTTGGGCGGGCGCAATGCCGCGCCTGCTTCGGCAGTCTCGGTCAATTCAACTCTCCTTCCAGAGAGCTCGCGCCGCGTTGGGACGGCGTGGCCCGGCGCCGCGTCTAACGGCTGGAGTCCGGAAGGCAACGGCCCTGGTGAAAGATTCGCGTGCTGCACTGCACAACAGCTTGAAATTGTTCAAATCGCTGTCGAAACGAGCTGAGTTGAACGGCTCATCGCGCTGCGCGGGTGTTTCATCCCGCGAACGGGAACCGAAGGTTGAATTTCTTAACCATCTCCGCGCAGTCTCCCTCTCCACCGGCGCCAATGGGCAACTGGACGTTGGTAATGGGGGCTGGGGAGCTCCTGACAGGCTGATGAATCAGGCGCCGCGTGCATTTTTGCGCGGCGTTGGAGCTTTGGAGCGGGGACATAATGGCGCAAGTTTTGGCGGCGACAACGACACTGTTCCGCGACCGGGACCTTTTCATTCACGATGGTTCGAAGCTTCGCCGCTTCCGCGTTTCCGCTCCCTTCCAGGCGGTTCTCTTCGTCGTCCTGCTCGGCCTCGTCGCCTGGGCGAGCTACGCAACCGCTCGCCTCGTCAGCCGTCCGCACGCCATTTCCAGCCTTCCCGCCGCGACCGAAGCGCGCGCCCGGATGATCGAGCAGCGCCAGGCTTTGATCGAGGCCGCGCTGAGCGGCCAAAAGATCGATCCGCAGCTGATCGCCGCCGCAGCTGGTGGCCGCGTCGCCAAAGACGGACCGCTGGCCCGGGTCGAGCAGCAGCAGCTGCAGCAAGCGGCGCTCGTCGCTCACGCGCTCGACGTCCGCTATCAGGTTACCGCCGTCGAGCTGAAGCGGCTCGGGATCAGTCCGGCGCCTGCCGGTTCTAACGGCGGCGTGGGCGGTCCGTTCGAGAGCGTCGGCAATGCCAGCTTCAAGGCTTTGTTCGACAGCTGGAAGAAGCTCGACCAGCTGCAGGACGGCGTCATTGCGGTGCCGTCCGACAAGCCGATCAAGGCCGCGGTGACCTTTACCAGCGGCTTTGGTGTCCGCTCTGATCCATTCCATGCCGGGGCTGCAATGCACCCCGGCATTGATCTGTCCGGCTCCTACGGCACTCCGATATACGCTACCGCCGACGGAACCGTGATTCGCGCCGGCTGGAATAGCGGCGGCTACGGTAACTTGGTCGAAGTCGACCACGGCCGCGGCATTACGACCCGCTACGGCCACATGTCGGCAATCCTCGTCAGCGCCGGCCAGCACGTCACCCGCGGCGAGCAGATCGGGCGCATGGGCTCGACCGGGCGCTCGACGGGGAACCACCTGCACTACGAAGTGCGCATCGACGGCCGCGCGGTGAACCCGATCCCGTTCATGAAGTCCACCGACTACGTGCTCGCGATGCAGCGCCGCTCCGGCTCAGCATCGATGGATGCGGTGGGAATCGGCGGACCGGGCGGCGGACACTAATCGCTACGCGGTTGTTCCGAGCTTCCTCGCTTCCTATCTCGCTCGAGTGATCGAAGCCGACATCATCCTGACGCACAACGCGGCGAAGCGCGTCGCCTGGATCGCCGAGCGCCAGTCGAAGCCGGCTGTCCTGAGGCTGGCGGTCGACGGCGGCGGCTGTGCGGGATTCACCTACAAGTTTGAGCTGGCAGACGGTCCCGAGGCGAAGGACACGGTCGCCGAGACCGACGGAGTAAAGCTGGTGGTCGATCCGATGAGCCTCGAGCTGGTCAAAGGGTCGGCGGTAGATTTCGTCGAGGACCTCGGTGGCGCGGCTTTCAAGGTCACCAACCCCAACGCCCAGTCGGGCTGCGGCTGCGGGTCCAGCTTCAGCGTATAATTTAGCGACCGTTCGTCGGCGGGCAGGCTCAGCGGCGTCCTGCTCACGCTTGCGGCCGGCGAGGGGTACGCACGCTTCCCCGCTTGACCCGCCGCCGCTAAGCGGCAAGCGATGAAGCTCGCCACGTTCAACATCAACGGCATCCGCGCGCGCATGCCGCGACTGCTCGAATGGCTCGAGCGCGAAAAGCCTGACATCGCCTGCCTGCAGGAGCTGAAATGCGCCGACGAGGCGCTGCCCATCGCCGATATTGAGGCGGCGGGTTACGGCGCGGTGTGGCACGGGCAGAAAGGGTTCAACGGGGTGGCGATCCTCGCCCGCGGCGATGCGCCCGAGCTGCGACGCGTCGGGCTTCCCGGCGACCCCGACGACACCCACAGCCGCTACATCGAGGCCGAGGTCCAGGGGGTGGTTGTCGGCTCGCTCTATCTGCCCAACGGCAATCCGGTTGGGACCGAGAAGTTCGACTACAAGCTCAAGTGGATGCAGCGCCTCGGAGCGCACGCCCGAGAGCTGCTCGAGGACGAGCGCCCGGTGGTTCTCTGCGGCGACTGGAACGTCGTTCCGGAAGACCGCGACGTCTTCTCCGCGCGCGCCACGGCCAACGACGCCGTGATGCAGCCAGAAACGCGGCGCGCGTGGCGCCAGATCCTGCACCAGGGCTGGACCGACGCGCTGCGCGCGCTGCACCCCAATGAGGACAAGCTCTACACCTTCTGGGACTACACCGCCGGCTGCTGGCAGCGCGACCTCGGCTTCCGCCTCGATCACCTGCTGTGCTCGCCCGAGGCGGCCGACCGGCTGCAAGGCGCCGGCGTCGACAAGTGGGCGCGGGGGCAGGAGAAGGCGAGCGACCACGCGCCGACTTGGTTGGAGCTTAGTTAGGCTCGCCAGCTTTGCGGATTGTCTGTTTGGGTGGAAAGCGGACGTTAGCCTTCCTGGTCCTCACGCGTGATGCTCGGTTGAACCGACCACTCTGCTGGTTCGTCATCCATATCCGCCGCAGCGTCGGACGCCGTCTTGTGTATTTTGCCCGGCTTGTGGTGAGCGGGTGCATAGATCGCGTAAATCTGCATTGGTTCTTTGCCGATGTTGGTGACGTTGTGCCAGGAACCGGCCGGTACCAAGATGCACCAACCGTCGGAAACCTCCTTCTCGAAGGTGAGCTGATCTTTCGCGGTCCCAATCTGAACTCGGCCCCGACCAGCATCCAAACGAAGAAACTGGTCGGTTTCAGGATGCATTTCCAATCCGATGTCGCAGCCAACCGGGATCGACATGAGCGTCACTTGCAAATAGCGCCCGCTCCACGCGACGGAGCGATAGTGGCTGTTTTCACGAGTGGACTTCTCGAGATCGAATGACTGGGGTTGCGGGCCGATGTCCTCGATTGTCATGAGCGTGCATCCTTCTGCTTAAAGTTTACCGGCAATTACGGGCTTAGGGTGCGAGCCGCAGTAGGTAGATAGCCGGAGCCGTGCAGACAGGGAAATGCGTGAACATGCGGAGCCGGAGCAGGCAGGTAACGCTATCCGCGAGGCTGCTGTCCTGGAGAAGCCGTTCACCGCGGCGCGGTTCATGTACGCCGTTCACCACGTCCTCAGCTGGGGGACTCCCGGGCCGCTATTAACTTCTGAACAGAAATGAAATTTTAACCATAAAGAGCGCACTGCGTCCCCCGAGGGACGATGTAGTGCCGTTACCTGCTGAGATACGAGAGACGCAGAGTGCCGACCGGCGCGGCGCGGTCCGTCGAACACTCCAGCTGAGTGTAGATAGTCAATTGTCGAATGGCGCATTGGAAGCCGTGATTCGCGATCTTTCCGAATACGGCCTCCTCCTTGAAACCGCGGTTGGTCTAGCGCTCGGGGAACGCTTGTATGTCGAGCTTCCCGAAGCCGGGATTCGGGCCGCGGTTGTGGTGTGGAGTCGCGGAAATCTTTTTGGATGCGAGTTCCAGGTTCCACTGACAAAGAAAATTGTAAGCGCGACGCTGTTGCGGGCACCGAGTGAGCGCTCGATCGACGGAGTCGCTGACCTGTCGCCGCCAGACGGTCTGTTGGAAAGTGGCGACCCCTATGAGACCGAAACCGACAATAGCGCTCTCTTGGTGCTGATAATCAGCCTGGTCGTTCTGCTGCTGGCCACCCTGCTCTTCCTAAGTGCTCTATTAGCATCGGTCAGATAAGGCGCCGAAGGTCCGCAACGGGTCGAAATCTGACGTTAGAGCCAATCGGACCGGTGATGATACCGCGCCCACACGAGGCGCTATTCCCGCGTCTTCATCCGGGCCGCCATGGCGTTCGAGCGATCGATCAGGGCGGAAGCCTCGCGTTTATCGAGCTCGCTGTCAAAGCAAAGACCCATGACCCCGGCGTTTTGCCACCTGATTATCGCCGCACGACCGAGCGTTCCGCAATCCAGGATCACGGCCGTTCCAACCGACAGACTAGCCGGGCAATCCAGCTTCGCGCCGCCGGGAGACAGGTCGAGGATCTGGACGGCATGACGCTCTCCATTGGCTTGCAGGAACGCCGGTAACGCCACCGGGACCCGCGAATAGACGCGGCGGTCCGCATAGGGATCACGGTCTTGAGGGGAGGGAACGGAGCTTGTCATCATATCTCGCTTGTCGGGACGGCGTAGCACCGAGGGTGCTGCCAGAGTGTGAACGGCAAGTCCGCAATGAGTCGAAAGCGGACTTTTGGCGCGGCCCCATCGAACCCGGGTGCCGAGCGCTGACCGAGCTGGCGACAATTCAGGGCGCTAATTGCTTCGCTGCCCTCGCAACGACGGTCAAAGGTCTTTGCTGTATATCCGATAGCGGTGATTGACGCGGGCGCCGGGCAGCTCCGCGATCGACAGCATTCCTTTATTGTCCTCCAGGATCCAGCCGAACTCGCCAATTTCGATGCCGAACTTTCCGACGCAGTCGCGGCGGGTGTATTCGATCAGCATGAAGGCGAGCTGGCTCGCGAGGCGCGATTGGTGGAGCTTCTTCGCCACGCCCATCAGGGGAACGCGCGCCCGGTGCGTGCGCGGCTTGCGCAGCCGCCACAGCAGTTTCGCCCAGCCGAACGGAAACAGCTCCCCGTTCAGGTCCTTGATGAGCTCGTTGATGTCGGGGAGCGTGATCATGAACGCCACCGGCTCGCCGTCCAGCTCCGCGACGCGCACCAGCTCGTTGTAAATGATCGGTTTGAGCTTTTTGCCGGCGTAGGCGATCTCCGCCTCCGTCAGCGGGACGTAGCCCCAGTTGTCCGACCAGGCGTCGTTCAAGAGGTTGAGGATGACCCGCGCCTCCTCCTTGAAGCGCGATTTGTCGACCATTCGGATGCGGATGTGCGGGTTGCGCTCGCCCATCGCGATCAGGCGGTTGATCTTGGGGTCTTCCCAGTGGGCGATGTCGACTTCGTAGGTCAGCAGGTCCTTGGCTTTCGAATAGCCCGCCGCCTCGATCCACGCGCGGTATTCCGGCTTGTGATGGCCCATCATCGCCGTCGGAGGCTCGGCAAAGCCCTCGATCTCGAGTCCGGGCTCGTCCCAAATCGAAAGGCTGATCGGGCCCAGCGCGCTGGTCATGCCCTCCTTGCGTAGCCAATCCTCCGCCGTCACGATCAGCGCAGCTGCGGCCTCGCCGTCGAGCGCCTCGAACATGCCCCACTGGCCGATTCCGGCGCCCATATGCTCCTGCACCAGATCGTCGACCTGCGCGCTGATGCGGCCAACGATTTTGCCGCCGCGCTCGGCGAGCCACAGCTGCGCGCGCGCATGCTCGAACCACGGGTTCTTGCCCGGAGTGATGAGGCCGTGCACCTCGTCCTTCAGCGGCGGGACCCAAGCGGGATCGTCGCGATAGACTTCCCACGCGAGGTCAACGAACGCCTTTTTGTCCTTCTTGGTGACAACCGGGCGGACCGTGACGGGGGTGCTGTTCATCGCAGTTGGCTAGCGGCTGTTCGCCGCACGCGCCAGTTACGTTCATTGCGAGGCCACGATGCGGCCACTATCTTCGTCCAGAGGCCAGCACTTGCAAGGACTTATGACCGACACCGCGATTCTCGAGCGCACGACCGACGCTGCCGCGCCCAATGTCACTGGGCAGCGCGCACCGCTGCGCAAGGACGATGCGGCGATGCTCAAGGCCGCGGCGAAGCTGACGCGCGACCTCAACCAGCCGAGATCGAGCATTTACTGGGCGGACATGCTCGGCTCGGCCCTGCTCGGTTATGCCGGGCTGTTCGCTGCGATGCTGGTGCGCTCGACGCCGGTCGCGCTGCTCGCCGGCCTCGTGGCGATCCTCGCGCTCTACCGCGCCGGCTCGTTCATCCATGAGCTGACGCACATCAAGAAGGGGGCGGTGAAGGGCTTCCGCCTCGCGTGGAACGCAATGGTAGGAGTGCCGCTGCTCATCCCGAGCTTCATGTACGAGGGCGTGCACAACCAGCATCACGCCAAGTCCTATTACGGCACTGCCAACGACCCCGAATATCTGCCGCTTGCGCTGATGCATCCGTGGACCCTGCCGGTGTTCCTTGTCGCGGCCGCGCTGGCGCCGGTCGGAATGCTGATCCGGTTTGCGATCCTCGCGCCGCTCTCGCTGCTGTCGCCCAAGCTGCGGAGCATCGTAGTGGGGCGGTACTCGGGGTTGCAGATCAATCCCAAGTTCGTCCGCGCGCGGCCCGAAGGCAAGTTCGCGCGCGACTGGGCGTGGCAGGAATGCGCGGCGAGCGTCTGGGCGGTCGCCCTGATTGCGATGGTCGCGACCGGTGTCATTGCGCTGCGGGACTTCGGCATCTTCCTCGCGATCTCAGCGGGCGTGATGTTTCTCAATCAGGTCCGTACGCTGGTCGCGCATCTGTGGGAGAATGACGGTGAGCCGATGAGCGTGACCGCGCAATTCCTCGACAGCGTCAACGTGCCGCCGCCGGCGACGCTGCCGGCGCTCTGGGCGCCGGTCGGCCTGCGCTATCACGCGCTGCACCATTTGCTGCCGGGGCTACCCTATCATGCGTTGGGCGAGGCCCACCGGCGGTTGTGCAAAGCGCTGGAGGCAAACTCCATCTATAACGCATCGAGCCATCGGGGCCTGTCGCCGTTGGTGAGGCGGCTCGCGGCCAGAACCTTGACTAACCGCTCTATTTCCGCTTGAGGCCCACACGTCCGGCGGGCCTTGCGCTCGCCGCTTCCATTTTGGGGTGAGGGCGGTCCCCCAAAGACATCGCCTGGCCGGGGATACCTGACACGGTCCCCTGACGAACGGAGAAAACACATGCGACATCGCGTCGGCCATCGGAAACTTCAGCGCACCTCGAGCCACCGCACGGCCTTGTTCCGCAACATGGCGGCGGCGCTGATCAAGCACGAGCAGATCACCACCACGACCGCCAAGGCGAAGGAGCTTCGCCCCTATGTCGAGAAGCTGGTTACGCTCGCCAAGCGCGGCGGGCTGTCGAACCGCCGTCTGGCCCAGTCGCGGCTGATGGACGACGCGCAGCTGGCCAAGCTTTTCGACGTCATCGCCCCGCGCTACGCCGACCGCAACGGCGGCTACACGCGGGTGATCAAGGCCGGAATCCGCATTTCCGACGCGGCGCCGATCGCGGTGATTGAATTCGTCGACCGCGACGTCACCGCCAAGGGACAGGACTCTGGCCCGGTGATGACCGAAGAAGAGTTCGAAGCGGCCTGAGTCGCTGGATCGTCAGTTGAGATTCAGGGCGCGGCGGTTAAGCAACTGCCGCGCCTTTTGTTTTGGGGAGGGGATTTTATGCGCCGGAGCCAAGATCATCGAGGAAGCCGCCGACGTCCATGCCTTTCTCGCGCGCTTCACGGAGCTTGACCTCGGCAAGTAAGCCTTTGTTTTGGAACGTCCTTTTGTTGCTTTGATGAACTTCGGCCAACGCCCGGTTCACGAGCGGTGCATCCCCGGAACGATAGCAGGAGAACATGGCGCCGCCGTGCGTTCTTGCGACGTGTCGGCGCAGCGTTTGAGGAGACGGGCCATGATGGCTGTGAGTAAGATTTTGGCGGGCGGCGTTGCTGCTGCCGCGCTTGTGACGGCGGCGCCCGCCGCGGCGCAATATTATCCTGGCTACGGCGGCGGCAATGTCGTCGGCCAAGTCATCAACCAGGTGCTGGGCGGCGGCTATGGCGGTTATGGCTACAACCAGCAGGCTCTGACCAATCAGTGCGCTGCTGCGGTCCAGCAGCGGCTTAACGGCGGCTACGGCGGTTATGGATATGCCGGCGGATACGGCGGCGGCCGGGTGCTCGGAATCAGCCGCGTCGAGCCTCGCTCGGGCGGTGGATTCACCATCCGCGGAGTCGCCAGCAGCGGCCGATACGCCGGCTACGGCTACGGCGGCCAGGCGCAGCCCGATCTGACGTGGAAGTGCAAGATGGACTATCGCGGGTTCGTCACGGGCATCGACGTCAGTCTTGCACGGAGCAACTACGGCTACAGCGGTTACAACGGCTACAACAACACGCCGTACAACAACTACGATTATTCGCAGTACGGCTACCGCCGCTACTAGGGGCTCGACAACTTCGTCACGAAGGATGCGCCGGGGTCGAAGGACTCCGGCGCATTTCGTTGGTGACCTGAGCAGCCGCTCAACTTTACTCCCGCGTGGATGCTCTCTATCCGCCCGCCATGACGGTCGAGCCCACTCAATCCATCCTCATCGTCGACTTCGGCAGCCAGGTGACTCAGCTGATCGCGCGCCGCGTCCGCGAGGCCGGAGTCTATTGCGAGATCGCTCCGTTCAATGCGGCCGAAGAGGCGTTCGAGCGGCTCGAACCGAAGGGTGTGATTTTCTCCGGTGGACCGGCGTCGGTGACCGAGACGGAGAGCCCGCGTGCTCCGCAAGTGCTGTTCGACAGCGGCGTGCCTTTGCTCGGCATCTGCTACGGCCAGCAGACCCTGCACCAACAGCTGGGCGGCAAGGTTGTCAGCTCCGACCAACGCGAGTTCGGGCGCGCGTTCATCAATATCGTCGCTCCGTCGCAACTTTTCGACGGCCTCTGGGCGGTCGGTGAGAAGCACCAGGTGTGGATGAGCCACGGCGACCGCGTCGAAACTTTGGCGCCGGGCTTTGAGGTGGTCGCGCGGTCGGAGGGTGCACCCTTCGCAATCGCGACGAACGAAGCGGCCAGGCGCTACAGCCTCATGTTCCATCCGGAGGTCGTGCACACGCCGGACGGCGGCAAGCTGCTGGCCAATTTCGTGCGTCATGTCTGCGGCTGCGCTGGCGACTGGACCATGGCGAGCTTCAAGGACGCGAAGATCGCCGACATCCGAGACCAGGTGGGCAGTGGACGCGTGATTTGCGGTCTTTCGGGCGGTGTCGACAGCGCCGTCGCTGCAGTGCTGATCCACGAGGCGATCGGCGAGCAGCTCACCTGCGTCTTCGTTGATCATGGGCTGATGCGCCTGGGCGAGGCGGAGCAGGTCGTTTCGCTCTTTCGGAATAGCTACAACATCCCGCTCGTTCACGTCGACGCGAGCGCCGACTTCCTCGGCGGTCTTGCCGGAGTCAGCGACCCCGAGGCCAAGCGCAAGTTCATCGGCTCCGAGTTCATCAACGTGTTCGAGGCCGAAGCGAAGAAGATCGGCGGCGCCGATTTCCTTGCCCAGGGCACGCTTTATCCTGACGTGATCGAAAGCGTGAGCTTCACCGGCGGCCCGTCGGTGACGATCAAGAGCCACCACAATGTCGGCGGGCTTCCCGAGCGAATGAACATGAAGCTGGTCGAGCCGTTGCGTGAGCTGTTCAAGGACGAAGTGCGCGAGCTTGGGCGCGAGCTTGGCCTCCCCGAAGCCTTCGTCGAGCGCCATCCGTTCCCCGGCCCGGGTCTCGCCATCCGAATCCCCGGCGAGATCACGCGCGAGAAATGCGACATTTTGCGCAAGGCCGACGCGATCTATCTCGAGGAGATCCGCAACGCGGGGCTGTACGACTCGATTTGGCAGGCGTTCGCGGTGCTTCTTCCCGTGCGCACCGTCGGAGTGATGGGGGACTATCGCACCTACGATTTTGTCTGTGGGCTGCGTGCGGTGACCAGCGTCGATGGAATGACCGCCGACGTCTATCCGTTCGACCCCGCATTCCTCAGCCGCGTCGCGACGCGCATCGTCAACGAAGTGCAGGGAATCAATCGCGTCGTCTACGACTACACCTCGAAGCCGCCCGGCACGATCGAGTGGGAGTGACTATCTGCGCCATCGTTTCCAACGGTTAACAGCAACTTTGGGTTTACCGCTGTATTGACGGACGCGGCGGCTTGCGCTGTCAAACGCACATTCACGGAAAAACTTGGGGCTTGCTCGTGCATAAAATCAGGATTGGGACGGTCGTCGCTGTGGCCGCGGCCATGCTGGCGGGATGCGCGACGGCGCCGCAGCCGCAAGTCGTCGCGTCGTCTCCGCCAAAGCCGCTAGCTAACGAGATTCCGTATCGCTGGACGCAGGGCAATGCCCCGCAGGCGCACAAGGATATGGTCGCGACGTTTGGACGGGCGGGCCTGAAGCCCGGCGAGTTCGTGCTGGGCCAATCGATACCCCAACAGGGTGACACTCGCATCGTCGTCGATCTGCTGACGCAGATGGCCTACGTCTATCGCGCCGACAAGCTCGTCGGAGCGACGACCATTTCCAGTGCCAAGCGGGGCATGGTCACTCCGCTGGGATTCTGGTCGATCCTCGAGAAACGGCCCTTTTACCGCTCGAAAAAATACGACAACGCGCCGATGCCTTGGATGCAGCGAATCGACTCCTACGGGATCGCCTTTCACGGTGGCAACAACCCCGGCTATCCGGCGAGCCACGGTTGCATCCGCCTGCCAATGAAGTTCGCCGAGAAGCTCTACGGCCTGACCAAGCTCGGCTCGAAGGTCGTCATCGAAGGCTGACGTTCGAAGGGCTCCCGCAGCCCTTATGCGGCCCACGCGTCTTCCGGCTCTCCCGGTCGCAGCGGTAGCTCCAGCGCGGTCCTCAGTCCTGGCTCATTGTCCTCGAGGAGCAGCTCGCCGTCGTGCAGGTGGGCAATGGCCTCGGCAAGCGCCAGACCAAGGCCTGCGCCTTCCGCCGAGCGGCTCGAATCGAGCCGGCCGAAGCGGCGCCGCGCTTCGCTGCGGAGCTCGCTCGGAATGCCCGGACCATGGTCTGCAACCTCGATGCGGATCTGCTTGCCGTCGCCATGAACGGCGAGTCGGATGTTTCCGCCCGCTGAGCCGTAGCGGACCGCATTCTCGATCAAATTGCTGACCGCTTGCGCGAGGAGCTGGCGATGACCGAACAGGGGCGTTCGACGAACTGGCGGATCATATTCGATCTCCGCGCCGGCTTCCTCGGCGAGCGGCTCGTACATTTCAGCGAGTTCCGCAACGAGTTCGCCAGGGTCGAACCAGGCGAACTGGTTGCGGCCGGTCTGTGCTTCCGACCGGCTGATCTCCAGCGCGGCAGTCAGGATTCGAATCAGCGAGTCGGCCTGGCGGATCACGCTTCCGAGCAGCTCCTCCTGTTCCTGGGGATCGTTGGTCTCCGCCGCGGCATGGGCCGCCGATCGGAGCCGGCTGACGGGCGAGCGAAGGTCGTGCGCAAGCGCGTCGGTGAGCATCCTCAGCTCTTCCATCAAACCGCCGATCCGGTCGAGCATGGCGTTGATCTGCTGCCCGAGCCGGTCGAACGCATCGCCGGCGCCCGACAGAGGCACGCGCTGACTAAGGTCGCGCGCACCGATCCGGTCGGCGACGGCCGCGATGTCGCCGATCCGGCGTCCGACATAGTTGGCGAGAATGGCTCCGCAGGCGAGTCCGAGAAGCCCGGCGACCACCAGTGCGATCAGGAGCGACCGCTCCAGTGTCTCGCGAAGCGCGAGCCCTTCACCGACAATGCGCCCGCTGACGATCCATTGGCCCGTCGGCAGGCGGTGTATGACGATCGCCCCTTCGCGCGGCGTGGTCTGGCCTCGCAAGCGGAGCAGGGTGTTGCGATACCCTTCATGCAGCGGCTGCGCCGGCACCGTGGCGAGGTTGCCCATTTGCTGGCCGCCCCGAGAGTCGAGCAGCGCCACGGCCGTTTCCGGGTCGGCGTAGGCGATCGTGTCCTCGATGGCGTCGTACAGCGCCGCCTTGCCGCCGGAGCGGTAGACGTCGGACAGGACCTTGCCCTGCTCGAGGACCTGCTGGTGCACTTCACTCGCCGCCTCATCGTTCGTGCGCCAGTGGATGAAGCCGATGACCGCGAGGTTCGACAGCAGGGCGAGCACCCCCGCGAGCAACGCAATGCGCAGAGTCGTGGGCATCCAGGACCTTATAGCCGCTAGGCGGCGAGCATGTAGCCCGCGCCTCTCACGGTGTGCAGAAGCGGCTTTTCGAATCCGTCCTCGAGCTTTCGGCGAAGCCGGCTCACATGGACGTCGATGACGTTGGTCCCAGGGTCGAAATGATAGTCCCAGACTTGCTCGAGAAGCATGGTGCGGGTGACGACTCGGCCTTCATTTCGCGCGAAATATTCGAGCAGAAGATATTCGCGCGGCTTGAGGTCGAGCTTCCTTCCCCCGCGTTTGACGGTCCGCGACAGGGGATCGATCTCGAGGTCGCCGACGGTCAGGCGATGATCGGCAGGGTTGACCCGCGCCTCGCGGCGGCGAAGCAAAGCGTTCACCCGCGCTAGCAGCTCGGCGAATGAGAAGGGCTTGACGAGATAATCGTCGGAGCCGCTTTCGAGCCCCTCGATTCGATCTCCCACCGAGGCCAGCGCGGAAAGGATCAAGACCGGAGTCTCGATCCGCGCCGCCCGCAGCGCTTTCAGCACCGAAACCCCGTCGAGGGCCGGAAGCATGCGGTCGAGGATGATGAGGTCGAAGCTGCCGTCGGTGGCGCGGAACAGCCCATCCTGGCCGTTCGTCGCCTGCTCCACGCTGTGGCCCTCCTGAGCGAGACCCTTTGCGAGATACGCGGCCGTTTCGCGGTCGTCTTCAACAAGAAGGATCTTGCGTCCCATGGTCTCTCCGGAAGCGGGGTGAAGCTAACGTCCCCCTCTCAAGCAAAAGGTTTCCGTGCGGCGACTGTCCGGGGACACGGCGCCGCACGGAAACGAATCCGCTTTAGCTGGTCTTCTTTGCCGCTGCAGTCTTCTTAGCAGCCTTGTGCATGGTTTTATGCTTCGCATGGTGGCGGGCATGATGCCGAGTATGATGACGGGCGGCCGCCTTGCGCTCCTTGGCTTCTGTCGCCGCGGTTTCGCCCTCCGCCTTCGCCCCCTTGGCGATCGACGTCCTGGCCGGGACTTTGGTGGTCGTAGTCTTCGTGGTCTTCGCCGGTGCCGCGGCGTTCGCCGGGGCCGCAATCAAACCGAGCGCTGCAAGAGACGCAATCAACGCTTTCATCGGTCGTTCCTCCTTATTACCCGTCGAAGTGGCGGGGCGCCCGGGGCATAGGCGGCCGGGGCTCTCAATCCCGTGGCTGCAAGGTTACTTGCTGTTCATGCGGATGAGCACGAGCGGATCCGCACGGCTCGAGGAAGGACCTCGGCCGAGCGGATGGCCGAGCTGTGCTTAGCCGTTCTTCTTGGCGGACTTGGCCTTCTTTACCGGGGCCTTCGAGTCCTTGGCGGAAGCAACCTTGGACTTCTTGACCGGCTTGGTGACCTTGGCCGTCGACGCGGTAGTCGTTGCTGCGACGGCCGGGGCGGCAATAACGCTGAGGGCGACAAGAGAAGCGATGACACGTTTCATTTTGAGTTCTCCGTGAAGTCAAAGCTCGGATTGAGCCGCGCGGCGCTCTAGAGCGGCTCGCCTCTCAGTCATGTGTCGCGCCGATTACGTGTTGTTCATCGCCGCCGCGAGCTATGCCCTTTGCGCAGCGGACTAGCGGCGCTACGCTCGCGGACACGCATGATCGCCCAGAAGACCCGCTACGCATTGCGTTCGTTGCTGTTCCTTGCAGAGGATCAGGGCGGCGCCCCCGTGCAGCTCAGCCGCATCGCCGAGACTCAGCGGGTCCCGCCCAAGTATCTCGAGCTGATCATGCTCGACTTGAAGAAGGCGGGCCTGGTCAAAAGCGCGCGCGGGCCCAAGGGCGGTTATAAGCTCACCCGGCCCGCCGAGCAGATTTCGTTCGGCGAGATCGTGCGCTCGATGGAAGGGCCGATCGCGCTGGTTTCCTGCGCGAGCGTCAATTTCTACGCGCCCTGCGGCGATTGCCATGACGAAGCGACCTGCGCGATCCGCCGCGCCTTTGCGGTGCTGCGCGATCAAAGCACGGCGGTGCTCGATTCGATCTCGCTTGCCCAGGGAGCGGAGTGGGAGGAACGCCTCGGCGGCGGCGAATGAACCGCTGGGGGATGCGCAGACAGGGGACGGGCATGGATGAACGTTTCAACCCGCGGCCGGTCGCCGGCTGGTACATGGCAGCGGCGATCGGATCGCTGGTGCTCATGGCAGCGGCCGTCGCAATCTACGCGACGCATCATCTCTTCGTCGACGTCGCGCGTTTGCCGCTCGATCAACGAGTGGCGCTGCAGGCGGAGCCGCAATGGGTGAGCATTGCAGCGGGTGCAGGTGTTTTGACGGGCTTCGCCGGCGCGCTCCTGCTGGTGCTGAGACGGACGTCTGCCCAGCCGCTGTTGCTGCTGTCCCTGATCGCCACGTTGGTGTGGCTGGCGGGCCTCTTCGCTTCGCCGGTGCGCGAAGCGCTGTCCACCAACGATATTGCCGTTGCGGTGGTCGCCACCGTGCTCAGCTGGACGATCTACTGGTTCGCTCGGCATTCCCGGCAGCGTGGGTGGCTGCGCTGATCAGGTAGCGCTGGCCCGCCTGCAGCGGAGCGGATTTCAGCCGGGGACGCTGAAGCGCTGCTGCAGGAGCGAACGATCAGCAACCGCGAGATGGACAGTGGCCGCTGCGGTGGCTGGCGAGTGAGTTGAGCTGGACCCTGCGGGACTAGTCAGAGCAGCCGTGGGGAGAGCGAGCAGGACCGCAAGGCCGACGTCCCCCAGCCATTTCCGGTTTACCATCTTCAACTCCGATCCATCCGCGAACAAATCGTCCGCACCTGAATGTTTGACGAAGAGCCCCGGTTAATGTTGCGGCTGTTGTCGATAGACCGTTGGTAAGGCAGGACTGGCTGTTGCAGTGCACCGCCGCTAGAAGCCGCGGCCATGTCGACCTTCACCATGGACACGAGCACGAGCCGTGCCACTCCGGTGCCCGTTCCCGGCAAGCGGATGACCGCGCCGTCCATTCGCGCGCGCAAGGTTGATGGAACAACCGAACATCCGATCGTGATGCTCACCGCCTACACCATGCGGATGGCGCAGCTGCTGGATCCGCATTGCGACATGCTGCTGGTCGGCGACAGCCTGGGGCAGGTGATCTACGGACTGTCGTCCACCATTCCTGTTACGATGGAGATGATGTGCGCGCATGGCGCGGCCGTCGTCCGCGGCAGCTGGCACGCCCTTGTTAGTGTGGACATGCCGTTCGGCTCGTATGAGGCATCGCCCGAGCAGGCTTTCGCCTCAGCGTCGCGGATCATGAAGGAAACCGGCTGCGCGGCGGTAAAGCTCGAAGGCGGCGAGGCAATGGCGCCGACGATCGATTTCCTGACGCACCGGGGTGTGCCGGTGATCGGCCACGTCGGGCTTACGCCGCAAGCGGTAAATGTGCTCGGCGGCTACGGCGCCCGCGGCCGCGAGGAGATCGAGGCGCAGAAGATCCTCGCCGATGCGAAGGCGGTGGCCGATGCCGGGGCCTTCTGCATCGTCGTGGAAGGAGTCGTTGAGAATATCGCGACCCAAGTCGCCGGCGCAGTCGTTGCGCCGGTAATCGGAATCGGCGCATCGGCCGAGTGCGACGGCCAGGTGCTGGTCACCGAAGACATGCTCGGGCTGTTCGAGCGCACGCCGCGGTTCGTGAAGCGCTACGACGATCTGGCCGCTCGCATCGGCGAGGCGGCGCGGACCTATGCCGAGGAGGTCCGATCGCGCAGCTTCCCGACGGCCGACCAGACCTACCGGCCGAAACCCTAAACGGCCTTTGCCTTTTCCGGCGCAGCCGCTAGACGAGGCGCCGCCAGCTTCCATTCATCGTGGGTGGGAAAGGAAGCGACCCGGCAAGTGGAATCCCGATCGAGCGGACTGAGGCACGTCTTTGGCGCAACCCCCTGATATCACCGAAACGTTCGTCCGCGAGGTGGATGAGAATCTGCGTCGCGACCGTGCTCGTGATTTTGCCAAGAAATATGGCGGCTGGCTGATCGCCGCACTGATCCTGTTTCTCGCCGCGAGCGGCGGTTACATCTACTGGCAATACTATCAGCAACAACGCTCCGGGAAACAGGTGGAACAGCTTGCCGAAGCCTTCAAGGCCTTCGGCAGCGGCGACAAAGCGTCGGCGACAAAGCAGATCGACGATCTCTCAAAAAACGGCAGCAAGGCAGTGCGCGCCACGGCCTTGTTCACTCGCGCGGCGATTGCGCTCGAGCAGAACGATCTCAAGCTCGCAACGGCGAAATATCGCGAGATCGCGGGCGACTCCGGATTACCGAAGCCGTACCGCGACGCCGCGCTGATCCGCCAAACGGCGCTCGAATTCGATTCTCTTCAGCCGCAGGAAATCATCGCGCGTCTTCAGCCGCTGACAACCCCGGGCAATCCTTGGTTCGGCACGGCCGGCGAGATGACCGCCATGGCGCTGATCAAGCAGGGCAAGAAAAATGAAGCGGCGCACCTTTTCGCCGCGATCGCCAAAGACGCGAGCGTCCCCGGCTCGCTCCGCTCCCGTTCCGTCCAGATCTCCGGAAGTCTCGGCGTCGACGCCAGCGGCGCAATCGCCGCACCGGCCCAGTAGGACCAACCATGATTAGCAAGAAACATTTCCGCGTTGCCGTGCTGATTGCCGCGGCGCTGGCTGCGAGTGGCTGCGGCGTGTTGAAGAAGGGGAAGAAGGCGGCGACTCCGGTCCTCGGGCAGCGCATCGCGGTGCTCACAAGCGAGGGCGACGTCCAGGTCGATCCGGCGACTGCCGCCCTGCCGATGAGCTTGCCCGAGCCGGTGGCCAACACAGAGTGGACACAATCCGGGGGGAGCGCGTCGAAGTCGCTGGGTCAGGTGGCGCTGGGAACCGCGCTCGCGCGGGCGTTCACTGTGCAGGCCGGCCGCGGAAGCAGCCTGACCGCAAGGCTGGCGGCGGCGCCGATCGCCGCCAACGGCCGAGTGTACACGATCGACACATTGGGCGCCGTGCGCGCGTTCGATGCGCGGACGGGCGCTCCGATCTGGGCGAGTCAGACGCCCGACGACAGGGGCAATGAAGCATCGCTCTATGGCGGCGGGATCGCCTACGACAACGGCCGAATCTACGCGACGAACGGGCTCGGCTACGTCGCGGCGATGGATGAGCGCAACGGCGGAATCGTGTGGAAAGTTCGCCCCGGCGGCTCGCTGCGCGGGGCGCCGACGATCGCCAGCGGCGCGATCTACGTAATCAGCCAGGACAACCAGATCTACGCGCTGAATGAGGCGGACGGGGCAAGCAATTGGTCGGCGGCCGCTTCGGTCGAGATCGCCGGCATCTTCGGGTCGGCGTCTCCCGCCGTGGGCCAGGGCACGGTCGTCGCCGGCTTCTCGTCGGGCGAGCTCAACGCCTACCGCTATGAGAACGGGCGCCAAGTCTGGCAGGATGCGCTGCAGCGCACCAGCATTCGCACCAGCGTCTCATCGCTCTCGGACATCGATGCCGACCCGGTGATCGACAACGGCCAGGTGTTCGCCGTCGGCCAGGGCGGCCGCATGGTCGCACTCGAGATCACCACCGGGCAGCGGATGTGGGAGCTCAACATCGGCGGGATCGACACCCCATGGGTCGCCGGCGACTGGATTTTCGTCATCACCGACGATGCCAAGCTGCTCTGCATTTCGCGGCAGAACGGGCACATCCGCTGGATCAACCAGCTTCCCGAGTTTGTGCACGCCAAGTCGAAGAAAGGCGAGATCGAATATTCCGGCCCGGTGCTCGCCGGCAGGCGGCTGATCGTCACCGGTTCGACCGGCGTCATCGTCAACGTCGATCCGATGACGGGATCGTTCCAGAGCCAGACCAACGTTGGCGCTCCGATCAGCCTGCCGCCCATCGTCGCCAATTCCATGCTCTACGTGCTCGACGACAACGGCCGGCTGACGGCTTTTCGCTAAAGGTCATCGCGAGCGCAGCGAAGCAATCCAGTCTGGGTCGCCGCGTCGCTTGCGGCTCCTCGCAATGACGCCGTGCATCGACTAGTCGGACCGCCATGCCTTTGCCCACCGTCGCGATCATCGGCCGGCCCAACGTCGGGAAATCGACCCTGTTCAACCGGCTGGTGGGCAAGCGTCTGGCGCTGGTCGACGACCGGCCGGGCGTGACCCGCGACCGCCGCGAGGGCGAGGCGAAGCTGCTCGGGCTGGATTTCCGGCTGATCGACACTGCGGGATTTGAGGACGAGAACCCGCACACGCTTCCGGGCAGAATGCGGCAACAGACCGAAGCCGCGGTTCGCGAAGCTGACGCCGCATTGTTCATGGTTGATGCCCGCGAGGGCGTCACTCCGCTCGACGAGGAGATTGGCCGCTGGCTGCGCGCCGAGGCGACGCCGGTGATCCTCGTCGCCAACAAGGCCGAAGCAAGATCCGGCGAGTCCGGAATTCTCGACGCCTATCGCCTTGGGCTTGGCGAGCCGATCGGCCTCAGCGCCGAGCACGGCGAGGGCATCGTCGACCTTTTCGAAGCGCTGCGTCCGCACGTCGAGCATGAGCATTTCGCAGCTGCGGATGAAGAATCCGAAGGCGCGCCACTCAAGCTCGCGATCGTCGGGCGGCCCAACGCCGGCAAGTCGACGCTGGTCAACGCAATGCTCGGCGAAGAGCGAATGATCACCGGCCCCGAAGCCGGGATCACGCGAGACTCGATCAGCCTGCAATGGGAATGGAAGGGCCAACCGGTCCAGCTGGTCGATACCGCGGGTCTGCGCAAACGGGCGAAGGTCGAGGATAAACTCGAGCGGCTGTCGGCCGCCGACACCAAACGCGCAATCGATTTTGCCGAAGTCGTGGTCCTTCTCCTCGACGCCACGCGGGGCCTCGAATCTCAGGACCTGAGGATCGCCAATCAGGTGATCGAGGAGGGCCGCGCCCTGATCATCGCGCTCAACAAGTGGGACGTCGCGGAACATGCGTCGTCGCTGTTCAATGGCGTGAAGTCCGCGCTGACCGAGGGGCTGGCGCAGCTGAAGGACGTGCCTTTGCTGACTGTCTCGGGGAAGACGGGCAAGGGCATCGACACCCTTCTCCAAGTGGCGTTCGACCTGCGCGACGCGTGGGCGCGGCGGATCTCCACGGGCGAGCTCAATCGCTGGTTCGAGGCGGCGGTAGAGGCGAATCCGCCGCCTGCCCCGCGCGGGCAGCGCATCAAGCTGCGCTACGTCACTCAGGTGAAGAGCCGGCCGCCAACCTTCGTCGTCTTCGGCAACCGAACCGACGAGCTGCCGGAGAGCTACCGCCGCTATCTCATCAACGCCTTGCGCCGCGATCTCAAGCTTGGCCCGGTCCCGCTGCGGCTCGACTTTCGCGGGCGGGCAAACCCCTTCGACCGGGCCAGGCGCTAAGGAGACGTTTACCCTTTTGCGGCTATCGCCTCAGCCAGTGGGACCATGCCGGAAGCACCCGGCGCTTAAGGAGCAGCCTGTGACCGACGAGGCTCGAGACATCGTCGATTGGGCGCATTTCGAGAAGAGCCGGACCGAGCTTGGGCCGGGCTTCATCCGGATTCTGGCCTATTTCAAGGAAGATGGAGTCAAGTCGATCGCGCAGATCGAACAGGCGATGCGCGAGCAGAACACGACCGGGCTCGTCCTTCCGGCACACACGCTCAAGGGCGAATCGCGCCAGCTCGGCGCCGAACCGGTAGCCAAGATCGCCGAGCTCATCGAGACCACTGCGCGCTTCTGCATCGAAAGCCACCGCTTCCCGGACGAGCTGGTGCCCGAAGTGGTCGAGCTTCGCCGCCTGTTCAGCGAGACGGTCGAGCAATTCGAAAAGGCCACCAATCCGCTGATGACTCGCTCTCCGTCGAGCCCCGGCGCGTTCGGACGCAAGGTCAACAACCAGGGCTTCGGGCGGATCTAGTCCTTGGCCGGCTCCGACTGGAGCTGGACGTAATTCTGGATTCCCATCCGGCCGATCATCTCGAACTGCTGCTCGAGCGTGTCGACATGCTCTTCCTCGTTGTCGAGGATCCCAGAGAAGAGGTCGCGGCTCACGTAATCGTGCACCTTCTCGCAATGCGCGATCGCGCCCTTGAGCTGGCCCAGCGCTTCCATTTCGAGTTCGAGGTCGGCCTTGAGGATCTCCTCGACGTTCTCGCCGATGTGCAGCCGCCCCAGCAGCTGGAAGTTGGGGAGGCCGTCGAGGAACAGGATCCGTTCGGCGAGGCGGTCGGCATGCTTCATCTCGTCGATCGATTCCGAGCGCTCGAACTGGGCGAGCTTGTGCACCCCCCAATTGTCGAGCAGTCGGTAGTGCAGCCAATATTGGTTGGTCGCGGTGAGCTCGTTCTTCAGAGCTTCATTGAGCAGCTCGATGACCTTGGGGTCGCCCTTCATGTGCAGGCCTCCGTCGCGTCGCGGGGCCGCGATTGCGCCGGGACTAGGCGCCGGTCAAGTCAGGCAACCACGCGCAGGCGCGGAGCCTTGCCGAGCTCCTCGTCGAGGATCTCCTGCGCGTAGTCGAGGCAGCAGCCGCACTGCGGTTCGCACCCGAGCTTGGCATAAGCCGCTTCCGGCGTTCGCGCGTCGCGCCCCGCCACTTCGCGCAGCTCGTGCTCAGTGATGGCGTTGCAGTTGCACACGATCATGGGGAGGTTATAAACGATAATGCGAACTATTCGCAACTACTTTGTTCTAGCGCTTGCGGAGCGCTTGTCTGGCGATGAAGGCGGTGGGCAGTCCGACGAGCACGATGTGGGCGAACAGCTGGGTCACGATCGACAGCGTTTTCGGCGGAAGCGGCGTTCCGAAGCGCAGCGGGACCACCAGCCAGTTCATCGCGAAATACGTGAGGACGCCATAGGCCATCGCCGAACGTACCGGCGTGTCGAGCAGCTGCGGCCTCCAGCGAGAAAGCAATACGAACCCGGTCACCATGACGGCCATCAATGTGAAGTGGACCACCAGACCGAGGATTGCACCGGCGGCGCCCATGTCCGTGGCCGCCGGGAAGGGCCCCGAGGCGACGAAGCGCAGCATGTTCGGAATCTGCCGGCCGAAGGAGACGGTGAGGATCATCGCGAACAGAATGTCGAGCGTGCCCGAAACCAGGGTCGCGAGAGCGATCGGCTTGGCAATCGAATGTCCGGTCATGTTCGCTTCCCCCTTCAGCGATGTTCTTTCCTGATCACCAGCTTCAGCCCTGACCAGATGTCGTCGACCGAGCAGACCTTCACGTCGACCAAATGCATCGGCAGCGCGACGTCGCGGATCACGTCCTCGGTGATGTCGGTCGGGACCCTCGACGCTTTCTTCGGCCAGCTGACCCAGATCATGCCCCCCGGCTGCAGCCGCGGCAGGAGTTGCTTGAGCTTGGCCTCGAGGTCAGCGCGCTCGGTCACGAAAACATGCGCGGCATCCATCAGCGGCTTAGGCCTGTCGAGGAGCTGCAGATGCGGTCCTTCGGCTGCGACCTCTTGACGCACGCTCTCGGGCATTCCGTCCCACCACACGCGCATGCCGTCTTTGAGCGACAGCTTCTTCGCCAACGGCGTCCCGGAGTAGCCGGACATCACGTCTTCGCTCCTCCCTGCGAGCGAAGCTCGTGGGGAGGGGGACCGCTCAGCACAGCTGCTCCACCACGCAATCTTCTTTGCGCGGTCCCGCTCCCCATTGCTGCGCAATAGGGAGGAGCGAGTCCAGTCATCAGAATTCCGGCGTCAGTTCGCTGCCCATCAGCTTGGGGAAGAAGCCCTCGTGCCGGGCGCGGAGCTCGGTGAGTGGGACTTCACAAAGGGAGCGGGTTTGATGCGAATCCACCGCGATGGCGTCGCCACCGGTCCAGCCGATGAAACAGCAGCCAACGCCCTGTTCGACGGCCATTTTCTCGATCACATGTTGGCTATGCGGCTCCGTCACGATGAAGCGCGACTGAGTCTCCCCGAACATCGACCATGCGTGCTGGATTTTCTCGCGGTCGACCTGGTTTTCGAAGGTTTCCACCACGAGCCGGGCGCCGATGCTTCCGGCAAGCGCCATCTCCGCGACGGCAACCAGGATTCCGCCGTCGGAGACGTCATGGACTGCGGTGGCCAGCCCTTCGCAAACGAGCTGACGGACGAAGTCGCCGTTGCGCCGTTCGGCGGGCAAATTCACGCGGGGCGGCGGGCCGTCGCGTCGTCCATGGCAGATGTCGAGCCACATCGATTGGCCCATCTCGGGGCGGCTGCGTGGATCGGCGCCGATGAGCAAAATTCGCTCTGCTTCAGCCTTGAATGCGATCGAGCTACTCGTCTCCCAGTCAGCGAGCAGACCGACGCCGCCGATCGCCGGCGTGGGGAGGATCGCGAGGCTGGTGCCGTCCTCGCCCTTGGTCTCGTTGTAGAGGCTGACGTTGCCGCTCACGACGGGGAAGTCGAGGGCGCGGCACGCTTCGGCGATGCCTTCGATGCAGCCCACGAACTGGCCCATGATCTCAGGCCGCTGCGGGTTGCCGAAGTTGAGGCAGTTGGTGATCGCCAGAGGCTTTGCGCCGACCGCGCAGAGGTTGCGATAGGCCTCCGCGACGGCCTGCTTCCCGCCCTCGACCGGATCGGCGTAGCAATAGCGCGGCGTGCAGTCGGTGGTGATCGCCAGCGCCTTTTTCGATCCATGCACGCGCACCACTGCCGCGTCGCCGCCAGGGGGCTGGACGGTGTCGGCGCCAACGGACTGGTCGTACTGCTCCCACACCCAGCGGCGGCTGGCGAGCGCCGGGGAGGCCATGAGGTTGAGCAGATCCGCGGCGATGTCCGTGCTCTCGGGAATGTCCGTCAGCGGCTCGGGCGGCTTCGGGATCGCGTACGGCCGCTCGTACAGCGGCGCCTCGTCGGCCAGCGGGTCCAGCGGGATGTCGGCGACGGTCTCGCCGTTCCACACCAGCTCCATTCGTCCCGTGTCGGTCACCTCGCCGATCACCGCGAAGTCGAGCTCCCATTTCTTGAAGATGGCCTCGGCCTCGCCTTCCCGGCCGGGCTTCAGGACCATCAGCATGCGTTCCTGGCTTTCGGAGAGCATCATTTCGTAGGGAGTCATGCCTTCCTCGCGGCACGGCACCTTGTTCATGTCGAGGCGGATTCCGACGCCGCCCTTGCTCGCCATTTCGACCGAGGAGGAGGTGAGGCCGGCCGCGCCCATGTCCTGGATTGCGACGATCGCGTCCGAGGCCATCAGCTCGAGGCAGGCTTCGATCAGCAGCTTCTCGGTGAACGGGTCGCCGACCTGGACGGTGGGTCTTTTCTCCTCGCTGTCCTCGGAGAAGTCCGCGCTGGCCATGGTCGCGCCGTGGATTCCGTCGCGGCCGGTTTTCGAGCCGACATAGACGACGGAATTGCCAATGCCGGCCGCTGCCGAGTAGAAAATCTTGTCGGTTTTCGCGACTCCGACCGTCATCGCATTGACTAGGATGTTGCCGTCGTAAGCGGCGTCGAAATTGACCTCGCCGCCGACGGTCGGGACTCCGACGCAATTGCCGTAGCCCCCGATCCCCGCGACCACGCCGGCGACCAGGTGCCGCGTTTTTGGGTGATCCGGGCGGCCGAAACGGAGCGCATTGAGATTGGCGACCGGTCGCGCGCCCATTGTGAAGACGTCGCGCAGGATCCCGCCAACGCCTGTCGCCGCGCCCTGATAGGGCTCGATGTAGGACGGGTGGTTGTGGCTCTCCATCTTGAAGATCGCCGCGTCGCCGTCGCCGATGTCGATGATGCCGGCATTTTCGCCCGGGCCGCAGATCACCCACGGCGCCTCGGTCGGCAGCTTCTTCAGGTGGATGCGCGAGCTTTTGTAGCTGCAATGCTCCGACCACATGACCGAGAAGATGCCGAGCTCAACGACATTTGGCTCGCGGCCGAGAGCTTTCAGGATGCGCTGGTATTCCTCCTCACTGAGCCCGTGCTCGGCGATCATTTCCGGAGTGATGCACGGTGCTTCGAGGACGTCCATGGCGGCGCTCCTAGCCGCCCCACCGACGCAAGCCTAGATGTCGTGACGGAGGAACTTCTCGCCAGAGAAGATGAAGGTCTGCGGGCGTCCGTCGATGAAGTTCGCGAAGCTTGCGCGCTCGGGCGACCAGCGCTCGTCGCCGACGCGCCAGAGATTGTTCCCGACACGAGTCATCGGCGTCTCCGTCCCAATCCACAATTTGCCGCCGCGCTCGACGACGATTGCGGTTCCGATCCACGGACTGTCGTTGACGTAGCGGCCGGCGAGCGGCGCCAGGTTCGCATCGGATGGGGCGACCATTCCCACGGCGCCCTGCCGCACGAAGCTCAGCGGTCCCCAGCTGACGGCTGTGATCGCGCCCTTGCTGCGCTCGAACAGCAGCGAGAATTGGCGGAACGCCGGATGCGTCGTGCGGAAGAAATCCGCGCCCCAGAGCTGGAGCGGAGCCGATTGTCCGTTCGCGACCAGGGTTAGCGGACTGCCCGGTCGAATCTCGATTGCGCCGCTGGGGCCCGTATAACGTCCGACATAGGCCGCGGCGTTCGTCAGTCGCGCGTCCAAAAGGGGCGGTGCCGGCAAGGGCTTCCCGGCCAACGCGTCGGTGAGCGTATCGACGGCGAAGCGCGTCAGCAGGCGCGGACGGTACTCGACGAAAGCGCTGATGGTCGAGCTCGCGAACGCTCCGACGCCGCTCGCCACGTCCACATGGAAAGAAGAGGAGAAGCTCACCATTCCGCCGGTGTGGTGAAGATACAATCGGCCCGCGTTGCCGACGTGCATCAGGCCGTTGCCGTAGCTCATCCCCGGTGTGTCGCTGGAGACAGCGTGCGTCGCGTAGGTCCTGGCGAGCTGCGGCGGAAGCCCGAGGCCGCCGCGGCCTTGGGCAGCACTGGCAAGGAAGCGCAGGTAGCGGTTCATGTCCTCAGCGGTCGAGGCGACACTTCCGGCGGCGAACGTCACATCGACCCAAGCGGTTGGCGCCAGCGGGAGACCCCACGCGAAGGGGGCCGTCGGATCCGCCGACTCATAGCCCTGCGCGTACATCGTGCGGTCGGCGCCGATGATCGCGCCGTGAGTGCGGCGCATTCCGAGCGGAACGAAGATCCGCTCTGCAAGCAGGCGGTTGAGCGGCTTTCCCCCGAGATGCTCTGCGACCTTGCCAAGCATGTCGTAGGCGGTATTCGAGTAATGCCAGTGTGCGCCGGGTTCGTAAGCTGTCCACAAGCCGCCGTCCGGGAATAAAGGGGCGTCGCCGGGGAGCCCCGCGACGTGGTCGAGCATGTGCTGGACGGTGATTAGGTTCCCGCTCGGGAGCGGAAAATCGGGCATGATCGCGCTGATGCGATCGGTGAGGCTCAGCCGCCCCTCAGCCGCGAACTGGTGGAGCAAGGTCGACGTCATCGACTTGCTGATCGAGCCGATCTGGAAAAGCGTGTCCGGCGTGATCGAAGTCTGCCCGTCGGCATTGGCGTAGCCGAAGTCGAGGACGGTCGAGAATCCGTCCGGAGTGGTGAGGCCCAGCGTCAGTCCGGGAAGCCCGAAACGGTTGCGGTGCGCCTCGCCGTAGGCGCGGATTGCTGCCAGCGCGGGTGCGAGGTCGGCGCGCGGCTGCTGAGCGAAAGCGGTTGCGCCCAGCTGGCTGCCCAGAGCGACGCTGAGCGCTCCGCCCGTAAATCCGCGCCTGCTGATGTGCATCAAAAAGCTCCTCCGCGGCGACAGCTGTTCCGCAGCCGCGGAGGGAGAGTCAAGCTAAGCTCAGGCCTTGCAGCTCTGCGACGGATGGCCCGGGATGGCGATCTTGGCAGTGGCGTCGGTCGGGCCGCCGGATAGCTGATACCCATTCGGGCCAGTCATCGGTTTGCCCGGCTCGGCCGTCGTCACCTGTGTCGGAGTGCCGCTCGGATCAGTGCGGATGTTGGCAGTCTTATTATCAGCCAGCCAATCGACATAGACGACCTTGTTGTCGGCGCAGCGGTAGATCTTGCTGGCCGCAATCGGTGGCGGCAACTGCACATTGGCGTTCGCGACAGCGTTGCTGTCGTCGCCGGGTTGGCTTTGGACAATCGTGTGGTCGCTGTTCTTGCAGCCGGCTAGCGCGGCGGCCGCAACGAGCGTGATGGTGAGAGAGATGCGAGTCATATCTCGGCCCCTTCGCGGGCAGAGCGGCCACCGTCAAGGGCGCGTGCTTGCATATTGTCGAACTGGGACATAGCTTCGTCGATTGCGATGCCCTACCAGCCCGGAAGCAGCGCACAGCGCATCCGCATTGGGTTGACCGGCCTGGCTTTCGCCTTCCTTCTGGTGCTGCTGGGCTCGGTCATCACCCGGTCGAGCAAGAACGACACCAACAACGCGCAGCAGGCGGTGGCCAACGAGCCGAGCGAGTCGCTCGCCGAGCTTGGCGTCGCCCCCGGTGCATCCGGCGAACAAGCCAACAACAGCGTGACCGCGAACAAGAAATGACCGGCGCGCGGCTGCGCGTGCTGATTTGGATTGCCGCCGCATTTGCTGCAGTCGCCGCGCTCGCATTCGCTCACCAACTGCGTCGGCCCCAGGCGATGGCGCCGCAACTGGCGGCCCAGCGCCCGACGTTGCTCCTCTTGACCAGTCTGCCGCTCGTGTTCGGCGAAGACTTTTCTCTGCAGGGTGGCGGGTCGCCGGCGTTGAAGGCGCTCGCCACGCGCTATCGCGTGGTCCCGATCAGCGTCACCGACGCTGCCGAGCTGAACAAGGGTCGCCTGCTCTTGATGGCGCATCCGCTCACCCAGCGGGCCGAGGACCTGGTCATTCTGGACCGATGGGTGCGCGGCGGCGGACGCCTCCTGCTCCTCGCCGACCCCATGCTAGAATGGCCAAGCTCGCGCCTGCTCGGTGATCCGCTGCGTCCCCCGCCCACGTTCATGGACACGGGGCTGCTTGCGCATTGGGGGTTGCGCCTTGATGCGCCGGATGATCGCGGACCCAGGGCCGCGAAGCTCGGCGGCTACGACGTCGTGACAGTCTCACCTGGCCGGCTGTCAGGCGCGTGCGGCATCAGCGCCGACCGGCTTGTCGCTCGCTGCCGCATCGGCAAAGGTGCTGCGACGATCGTTGCCGACGCCGACCTGCTCAACGTGCAGGACCTCGGCGGAAGCACCGGACACAATCTCGATGCTTTGCTCGGCGAGCTTGCGAGACTCGAGCGGACATGATTCGCGCCCGAGTCGATTCACAGACTTATCCACAGGGGCACGGGCCAGAACAGGAAGTGAACATCTGGTTCGCCCACCCCAGCGAAAGCCGCGGAAAACCGGGATTTCCCCCTGGTGGCCCATAAAATCCCATAAAATCCCATTGTATCCCGCGAATGGTTGAGTTACCAACACGGGCTGTAGCGCGGGGGACTAACCCTTTGATTCGAACCCGAACGCGGTGCGCGCGTGAAAAGGCGCGTTCGCGAAGGACGGTCTGCGCGCTGCGAACGGGGAGTGGACGTGGCGCTAGAGCATCTGTTTCAGGGCAGCGCACTGAACGCGGTCGATGCGAAGGGCCGCGTCTCGATTCCCGCATTCCTGCGCAGCGTCATCGAGCGCCGCGGCGATGCCCGCACCATCACGCTCGCCAAGCATGAAGCCTTCCCCTGCCTGAGCGCTTACGACCCCGCCTACGCGGCGCTGAAGCATGCCAAGCTCGAGCGGCTGCTCGAGAAAGAAGAGACCAACCCCGAGGCCGAGCTCGAATATCAGCAACGCAACCTCATGGCCTTCGCCGCCACGGAGGAGGTTCCCTACGATAGCTCCGGGCGGATCGTTTTTCCGCCGATGATGCGCCGCAAGGGGCAGATCGGCGACGTCGCCCTCTTTCTCGGCACGGGCGAGACCTTCCAGATCTGGAACCCGCAGCTCCTGCTCGACGAGGCCCGAATCCCCGAGGACCTCAAGGACATCGCCCGTTACCGCCTCGAAGAACGAGGCCAGTCATGACCAGCGCCGGCGCAAAACAGGCCCCACACGTGCCGGTGCTGGTCAGTGACGTGATCGTCGCACTTGCAATCCATGGCGGCGAAACAATTGTTGACGGCACCTTCGGAGCAGGCGGCTACACGCGCGCCCTGCTCGAGGCGGGGGCGGGACGGGTGATCGGCTTCGATCGCGACCCCGATGCGATCGAGGAAGGACGGTCGCTCGTCCCGGACCGGCGTCTCACACTGGTGAACGAGAATTTCAGCCAGATGGATCGGGTCCTCGCTGAGCGCGGAATCGGCCTGGTTGACGCAATCGCGCTCGATATTGGCGTCAGCTCAATGCAGCTGGACCGCGCCGAGCGCGGCTTCTCCTTCCAGGGTGACGGTCCACTCGACATGCGGATGAGTAAGTCGGGCCTGACCGCCGCCGAATATCTGAATGCGGCCGACGAGGCCGAGATCGCCCGGGTGTTGCGCGACTATGGGGAGGAGCCGCGCGCCCGGGCGATCGCCCGCGCCATCGTTGCCGCGCGGCCTGTCGAGCGCACCGCCGAGCTCGCAGCCATCGTCCGTCGCGCCGCCGGCTTCCGGCCCGGCCAAAAAGCCGATCCGGCGACCCGCACCTTTCAGGCCATTCGGATCCATCTCAATTCGGAGCTCGATGAGCTCGAAGAAGGGTTGGCTGCGGCCGAGCGTTCGCTGCGCCCCGGCGGACGCTTGGCCGTGGTTACGTTCCACAGCCTCGAGGACCGCATCGTGAAGCGCTTCTTCCGCGAACGCAGCGGGGCAAAGCCGGCCGGTTCGCGTCACCGTCCTGCGCTTGTCGACCCGAAGGAGCCGACCTTCGAACGGGTCGCCAAGCCGGTCTCCCCGACGGAGCGCGAGATGGCCGCGAATCCCCGAGCCCGGTCGGCGCGCCTCAGAGGCGCCATCCGCACCTCCGCGCCAGCATGGAAGGGAAGAATGCAATGAGCGGTGGAAGGAGCTTCCGTTCGCTGTTCATGGTCGCGAGCTGCGCCGGAGCTGCGCTCGGCTGCTACCTCGTGTCGCTGCGGGTCGCGTCCGAACGCGCCGCAGTGGAGAACGTGGAGACGAAGATCGTATTGGCGCAGCGCGATCTTCGAGTCCTGCAAACGGAGATCGGAACGCGCGGCCGCCTCGCCCAGCTCGAACGTTGGAACGCCAGCGTGCTGGCGA
This sequence comes from Sphingomicrobium sp., assembly GCA_039933195.1. Taxonomy (GTDB): domain Bacteria; phylum Pseudomonadota; class Alphaproteobacteria; order Sphingomonadales; family Sphingomonadaceae; genus Sphingomicrobium. Next base: position 73,046 of record JBDTON010000067.1, read on the forward strand.
TGTCGGCACCTTCGGCCGACCAGTTCCTCAACGGCAGCTTCGAGCTCGCCAAGCTCACCCAGCCGCAGCACCAGGTTGATTTCCAGGCGCCCGTTGTGCTCGCTTCCGCCCCTGCGCCCAAGGCCGAGAAGCCGCCGATTGGCGTAGCTGGAACCGACGATGCGGGGGCACCCACCGGAGGAGCTACCGAAACGCTCATTCATCAAGCCAGTCTGAAAACCGAGACGCGCGAGGTCCCGGCAAAGCCTGCCGCCGGATTGCCCCTGGCGGCCAGCCTCAAGTCCGCGGTTAAGCCGGCGACGACGGCCAAGCCGGCGATCAACAAATCCGCGGATAGACCGGGCCTCGCGGCCGGCCAACCGATCGCAAAGAAATCGGTGGATAAGCCTGTCCTCGCGACAGCCAAGCCAGTGACAAAGGCGGTGCGGCTTGCGAAAAACGATCCGCTTGCTCCGCTTCCGGACAAGCGTTCGGCGAAAACTTCCAAGGACCTGCATCCCGGCCGATGAACGCCCCGTCGCCCGCTCTCGTCGCGCCACGGCCCGAGCGGCTCCGACTCGTCGGCCAGCGCCGTCAAATTCTCGCGGTCATGCATCAGCGGCTGATGTTCGGCATGCTGGTCTACGCGGGCGTGATCGCCTTGATCGCTCTCAGGATCCTGTGGCTCGCCGCCTTCGGCGACCATGCCGGGCGCAAGGAAGGGCTGACCAGCCTGATTCCCGACCGCGGCGACATCGTCGACCGCGACGGGGAGCCGCTCGCGCGAACGATCGACGCGTGGACGATCGCGATCCACCCGACCAAGGTCATCGGCGACAAGCTCGCGCTCGCCGGCCGCCTCGCGCAACTCATGCCGGAGCATTCGACGGAAGAATATTTCGCAATGCTCCGCTCAGGAAAGCCGTTCTTCTATCTGCGGCGGCGCGCTTCGCCGGCCGTCGTCGAAGCGGTCAACGCGCTCGGTGAGCCGGGGCTGGCCATTCAACGCGAACCCGATCGCCTCTACCCGCAGACCAGCCTTGCAGCGCACGTCATCGGCTACACCGACATCGATGGCCACGGGGTCGCCGGAATGGAACGCGCGTTCGACAAATATCTGTCGGACCCGGCGACCCGCGGGCAGCCGCTGACGCTGTCGATCGACAGCCGCGTGCAGCAGGCGCTCGAACATGAGCTGCTCGGCGCGATGACCCATTTCTCGGCGATCGGCGCAGCGGGCGTGGTGATGGACATCCGCTCCAGCGAAGTGCTGGCGCTGACCTCGCTTCCGCAGCTCAATCCCAATGCCGCCGGCGAGGGAACGCCCGAGGCACGGTTCAACCGCGCCACGCTCGGCGTCTATGAAATGGGCTCGACCTTCAAGCCGTTCACGGTGGCGATGGCGATGGACAGCGGGATCATCAGAAGCTTCGGGCAGATCTACAATTGCCCCAACGAATTCCACGTCTACGGCCATGTCATCCACGATACCGAGCCCTATGGACGGCAATGTTCGGTGGCTGAGATCATGAAGGCGAGTTCGAACATCGGCACCGCCCAGATCGCCGAGCAAGTGGGCGCTCGTCGGCAGCAATATTTCCTCAGGAAGATGGGCTTTCTCGACCCCGTCGGAATCGAATTGCGCGAGCGCGGGCGGACTTTGACTCCGGGCTCGCGCTGGGGGCCGTTCGAGACGATGACCGTCGGGTTCGGCCACGCCATCGCGGTCACTCCGCTGCACCTCGCGACCGGCTACGTGACCTTGTTCAACGGCGGCATCTACCGCCCGGCGACGCTGCTCAAGGTCGACCGCAATCATCCCGTTCCGCCGGGCCGGCGAGTGTTTTCCGAGGATACCAGCTACCGCATGCGGGCGCTGATCCGGCTGGTCGTCACCAAAGGCACGGGGCGCAAGGCCGACGCTCCCGGCTATCGCGTCGGCGGCAAGACCGGGACTGCCGAGAAGCTGCTCAACGGCCGCTATACGTCATCCGCGGTCGTCACGAGCTTCGCGGGTGTGTTCCCGATGGACGACCCGCGCTATGTAATGGTGATGATGCTGGACGATCCCAAGCCGACCGCCGAGACCTACGGCTTCCACACGGCTGCGTGGAACATCGGTCCCGCGTTCGGGATCGCGGTGAGCCGCATCGCACCGATGCTCGGAGTGCGTCCCGACAAGACTCGCGAGCCGGATATGTCAGCGGTGCTTCCGTTCGTCCACGACAAGCCTGACGGAAAGTAGCTTCGTGCGCCTTTCCGAGCTGTCGGACGTCCGTAGCGATTCCGAAGTGACCGGCTTTGCGATCGACCACCGAAAGGTCGCGCGCGGAAGCGTGTTCGGAGCCTTCAAAGGCACTGTATTCAACGGCGAGGATTTCATCGGCGAGGCAGTCGATCGTGGCGCGGTCGCGGTCGTCGCTCGGCCGGAGGTGACGATCCAACGGGTGCCGCACCTCGCCGACGGGCAGCCGCGGCGTCTGTTCGCCGATCTCGCCGCTAAGTTTTACGCCCCGTATCCGGAAACGGTTGTCGCCGTGACGGGCACTAACGGCAAGACGTCGACTGTCGAAATGACGCGGCAGATCTGGCGCATGTCGGGGCATCGCTCGGCGTCGATCGGGACGCTCGGAGTCACGACGTCCGACGACCAGGTGAAGACCGGACTGACGACCCCGGACATCGTGACGTTCCTGTCAAACATGACAGGCCTGAAGCGAATGGGCATAACCCATGTCGCCTACGAGGCGTCGAGCCACGGGCTCGATCAGCACCGCTGCGAAGGCGTTCCGCTCGCCGCCGCCGCCTTCACCAACTTCAGCCGCGACCATCTCGATTATCACGGTACGATGAAGGCCTATTTCGAGGCGAAGATGCGGCTCTTCGAGGAACTCCTTCCACCGCGCTCACCGGCGGTGATCTGGACCGACGATCCGAAGTCGGACGAAGTGATGGAGCGGGCCGCGCAGCGCGGGCACAAGCTGCTGACGGTCGGCCGCGAGGGTGAGACGATCCGCCTCGTTGAGCAGACTCCGACCGCCCTCGGCCAAACTCTGGCCATCGAGCATGATGGCAAGTGCTACCGGCTCGCTCTGCCGCTGATCGGCGCCTATCAGGCGTCGAACGTCCTGACCGCGTCGGCGCTGGTGCTCGCCACCGGCGGCGAATGGGAATCGACGTTCTCCGCGATGCAGCGGGTCGCTCCGGTGCGGGGGCGGCTTGAGCGTGCGGTGATCAGCCGCGCCGGAGTTCCGGTCTACATCGATTACGCCCACACCCCCGACGCGCTCGAAGCTGCGATCGCCGCGCTCCGGCCGCATGTCGAAGGGCGCCTGATCACCGTCTTCGGAGCGGGCGGCGACCGCGACCGGGGCAAGCGGCCGCAAATGGGCGCGGTGGCGTCGCGCCTGTCCGACGTCGTGATCGTCACCGACGACAACCCGCGCAGCGAGGATCCGGCGGTCATCCGCTCGGCCATCATCGCCGGGGCATCCGGAGCCGCCGAAGTGCCCGGCCGCCGCGAAGCCATCGCTGAAGCGATCCGCATCGCGCGATCGGGCGACATCGTGCTCGTCGCCGGAAAAGGCCATGAGACCGGGCAGATCGTCGGCGACCGTGTGCTTCCGTTCGACGATGCGCTGGT
>JBDTON010000068.1:0-8813 GCA_039933195.1 Sphingomicrobium sp.
CTTGAAGCTTTTGAGGCCTTTGGCGACATCGCCCATCATCGAGGAGAAGCGATTGCCGCCGAAGAGGAGCAGCAGAATGACCGCAAGGATCAGGATATGCCAAATGCTGAGACCGCCCATGAAAAGCTCCTTTGAGAAGGCTATCTAGTCCTCCTCTGCCTCGCTTTCCAGTTGAAGCTGGAAAACGGCCTCGTCGAGCGGATCGAGCAGGCCCGCGGCCTTGAGATCATCGATGCCGGGAAGGTCGCTCCGCGAAGCGAGACCGAAGTAGGTCAGGAACTCCTGCGTCGTCGCATAAAGCAACGGGCGGCCCGGTCCCTCGCGCCTCCCTGCCGGACGCACCCAGCCGGCATCCATGAGTACGTCGAGCGTGCCCTTGGAGATCTGGACGCCGCGAATCGCCTCGATCTCGGCGCGGCTGACGGGCTCGTGATACGCAATGATCGCCAGGGTCTCGGTCGCCGCGCGCGAGAGCCGCCGCGGCTCCTCGCGCGTTCGGCGGAGCAGATGCGCAAGGTCAGGGGCTGTTTGGAAGTGCCAGTGGCCGCCGCGCTCGACGAGCTCGATGCCGCGGCCCTCGTAGTGCGCGGCGAGCTGCCCAAGCGCGATCTCGACGTCGCCTTCCCCGACATGCTCGACGATCTCGTCGACCGACAGCGGGGCGGCGGAGGCGAACAGGGTCGCTTCGACGGCCCGGGTGAACTCGTCCATCAGGCGGCCTTGAGCTTGATCGGCGCGAAAGCCTCTTCCTGCACAAACTCGACGCGACCGAGCCGCGCGAGCTCGAGCATCGCAAGGAAGCTCGAAGCGAGCGCGGAACGCCGAAACTGCGGATCCTGAGTCTGCGGAAGGAAGCTCTCGAGGAAGGCCCAGTCGAGCACAGACCCGATCATCCGCCCGAGCCGCTCGAGCGCTTCCTCCAGCGTCAGCACGGCGCGCGCATGCACGACGTGCATTGCCGGCTGGGTCCGCGCCCGAACAGCTCCGTAAGCGGCGAAAAGGTCGAAATGGCGAACCTGCCATGCGGCCTTGCGAATGAGGCGAAGGCCTTCCGGAGCGCCGCGCAGGAACACGTCGCGCCCGACCCGATCACGGCCGAGTAGCCGCGCGCCGGCCTCGCGCATCGCGTCCAGCTGCTGGAGGCGCATTTGCAGCCGGAGCGCGATCTCTTCGGGGCTTGGATCAGCCTCCGGGTCCTTGGGAAGCAGCAGGCAGGATTTGAGGTACGCGAGCCAGGCGGCCATCACCAGATAATCGGCCGCGATCTCGAGCTTCAGCGCACGCGCTTCGGCCAGATAAGTGAGATATTGCTCGACCAACTGCAGGATCGAGATCTGGGCGAGATCCACCTTTTGCGCGCGGGCCAGGTTGAGCAGCAGGTCGAGCGGCCCTTCCCAGCCGTCGAGCGCGAGGGTGAACTCGTCCGACTGCCGGATCGGCGGGCCTTCGAACTCGGCGTCGGTATCCACCACGCCAGCCTACACCAGCGCCAATAGCGCGTCGCGCTTAGCGAGTGCATCGGCGAAGCTGGGGCCATCGTCCTCCAGCATGGTTGAAGCCATGGCTCGTCCCAGCCGCCCCTCGCTTTCCGCGCCCATCGCCGGCACTGCGCCAGCGACCGCGATCATCTCCGCCATGTTGCCCGAGCAGTGCAACGCGGCGTCGCAGCCGGCAGCGACCACTCCGGCAGCACGGCTGCCGAAATCGCCGGCCAGCGCTTCCATCCCGATATCATCGCTCATCAGCCAGCCGTCGAAGCCGATCCGGCCGCGGATGATCTCGCCGATCACTGTCGGCGACATGCTCGCCGGCCGCTCCGCATCCCACGCGGTGTAGACGACATGCGCGGTCATTCCCATCGGCGCCCAGGCAAGCCGCTCGAAGGGCTCGAGATCGGTCTCGAGAACGTCGGCGCTAGCGGCGACAACGGGCAGCTCCTTGTGACTGTCGACGAGGGCGCGACCGTGTCCGGGAATGTGCTTGATGACTCCCACCACGCCCGCCGACGCCATGCCGTCGAGCACCGCACGGCCGAGCGCCGCGACCTGCATCGGCTCGGAGCCGAGCGCGCGGTCGCCGATAATATCGCTGGCGCCCTCCTGCCGCACGTCAAGCAAGGGCAGGCAGTTCACGTTGATTCCGCATGAGCGCAACATCAGAGCGAGCGCTCGGGCGTTGGAGCGCACCGCCTCGATCGCCGATAGGGGGGCGGCCTGATACAGCCGAGCGAACTTTTCGGCGGCGGGGAAGGCAGGCCATTCGGGAGGTTTCATGCGCGCGACTCGCCCGCCCTCCTGGTCGATCAGGATCGGCAGGTCCGCCCGGCCGCTGAGGTCGCGCAGCGAATCGGTCAGGCGCAGCAGCTGCTGCGGATCGCCGCAATTGCGCTTGAACAGGATGAAGGCCGCGGGATCGGCTTCGCGGAAGAAGCGGCTTTCGTCATCGGTCAGCTCGAGCCCCGCGGGGGCGTAGATGGCGGCCTGCATCAGCCCGCCCTATCGCGCGACGAAGCAGTTCTCGCCCGCCGCCTTCAGCGCCTGGCACGCCTGCTTCGCTTCGGCAGGAGAAGCCGCGGCGGCGCGCAGCCGGATCCCGCCCGAGAACGGGATCACGAGCTTGTTCATCGCGGCGATCGAAGCGAATCGCGCCGACAGCGCCGACCATGCGCGCTCGGCCTGCGCCTGGTTGGCGAACGCACCGAGCTGGATCACGCTTCCGGGCGCGCCGGTCGGTTTCTCCTCGACGGGGGCCGGCTTCGCGGGCGCTTTTGCGGGGGCCGATAATCCTGGCGTCGGTTCCACTTTAGGCGGCTTCGAGACGGGCGTTTCGGGCACCTTGCTAAGATCCAGCTGTGCGTCCTTGTCTTCGCCGGCGCTGGTCTCAAACGCGGTTTCGCTCTCGCCGGCGATGTCGAGTCCGCCCGCAGTGGGCGGTGTCACCTTATATGGCCCGGGCGGAGCGCGGATCAGCTCCGGCGGGGCGTTCACGGCCATGTCGCGGCGACCGAGCCAGAAAAAGGTCGCGGCGACCACCAAGCCGGCGAGCAACACGACGGCGAGCGCGGCCAGCATCTTGCGCGCCGAAACGCCGCGCGGCTCGTCCTCATCCTCGACCGCCTGAAGCCACGGCAGCCCATCGTCGTAAGCCGCGCGCTGGTCGGTCACCGCTCGACCTTCGCCTTCCACGGGAGACCGACGACCGCACAGCTGAGATGGATTCGCTCCATGCGCTGGCACAGCACTTCGGAATGGGCCTGGGAGGTCGTGCCGACCCGGAAGCGATAGAAGGTTCGGCCATTCGAATTGCGGTCCGGGCGGACGACGGCAGGCAGGTGGGCAACCGCCGGATACGCGCGGACCATGTACCACCAGCCCCTTTTGGCCTGAGACACCGAACCGAAGGATCCGATCTGAACGAGCCTGCCCGCGGCGCCAGCGACCACTCGCGGTTGCCACGCCCTCAGCGGTGCAGGCCGGGCCAGCGGCGGAGCAGTCGCAGCCGGCGCTGGCGTCGAAGGACTTTCCGCCTTCGCGACCTGTTTCGAAGTGGACTTCGAGACCTCACGCGTTTTTCTTTCGGCGGCGAGACGTCTCGCTTCGGCGGCTTCCGCGCGCGTTAAACGCAGCGCCCGCTGCGGCATCGTGCGCACTTCGGGTGCCGGAGCAGGGCGAACTTCCGGCGACGGAGCCGGCGACACTTGCGGCTGAGCCGCGGTCGGCATCTCCTGCGTGGGACCGCGAGGCTGCGGCAAAGGAACGGTCGCGCTCGGCTGGCCAGTCGGAAGCTCCTGAGGTGTCTCGCTTCGAGTGCCGAGCCAGAAGGACGCTCCGGCGACGACCAGCATCACCGCGACGGCCCAAGGCGTGACGTCGTGTCCGCCGCGTTTCCGCGGCGCAGCCTTGGGCAAAGGTTCGTCAGCGAGCCAGGGGAGCCGGTCGAGGCTCGTCGCCGCTCGGCTATCGCTCATGGTCAACGCATCTCCTCGGTCGCTGCAACGCCCATCAGGGCCAGACCGCTGCGAATGATCTGCCCGATGCCAAGCGCGAGTTCCAGCCGGGCTCGAGAAAGTTGTGGATTGTTTTCAACGAGGAAGCGGCGCGACGGGTCATCGTTGCCGCGATTCCACAAGGCATGGAACTCGGCCGCGAAATCGTAGAGAAAGAAGGCGATGCGGTGCGGCTCATGCGCCATCGCCGCGCCTTCGATCACCCGCCGATATTGGGCAGCACGCTTCACCAGCGCCAGTTCCTCGTCATCGAGCAGCGAGAGGTCCGCTTCGGTCGAGAGATCGACTCCCGCTTCGGCAGACTTGCGCTTCAACGAACTGATGCGCGCATGCGCGTACTGGACGTAAAAGACCGGATTATCCTTCGACGCCTCGACGACCTTCATGAAATCGAAGTCGAGCGGAGCGTCGGCGCGGCGCGTCAGCATCATGAAACGCACCACATCCTTGCCGACCTCGTTCACGACGTCGGCGAGCGTGACGAAGTCCCCCGCCCGCTTCGACATCTTCACCGGCTCGCCGGCGCGGAACAGGCGCACCATCTGGACGATCTTGACGTCGAGATCGACGCGGCCGTCGGTCAGCGCCTTGACCGCCGCCTGGACGCGCTTGACGGTGCCGGCATGATCCGCGCCCCAGATGTTCACGAGATGGTCGGCGCCTTGGGCTTTTTGCCAATGATAGGCGGCGTCCGAGCCGAAATAGGTCCAGCTTCCGTCCGATTTCTTCATCGGGCGGTCCTGATCGTCGCCGAACTGGCCAGCGCGGAATAAAGTCAGCTCGACCGGCTCCCATTCGTCGCGCGGATCGAGGCTCTTGGGCCGCTCGAGCACCCCTTCGTACACCAGACCCTTCTTCCGCAGCACCTCCATCGCCTCGTCGACCGCGCCGCTGCGCTGAAGCTCGGCCTCCGACGCGAACCTGTCGTGGTGGATATCGAGCAATGCGAGATCGTGGCGGATGAGGTCGAGCATCGCCTTGATCGCCGCGTCTTTGAACAGGTCGAGCCACTCGGCTTCGGGCGCAGCGGCATATTTGTCGCCATATCGCGCGGCGAGCAGCGCTCCGACGGGCTTCAGATAGTCGCCGGGGTAAAGACCTTCGGGGATTTCCCCGACGTCCTCGCCGAGATTCTCGCGGTATCGCATGTGCAGCGACCGGGCGAGAGTATCCACCTGAGCGCCTGCGTCATTGAGATAATATTCCTTGGTGACGCGGAAGCCCGCCGCTTCGAGCACCCGCGCGAGGCTGTCGCCGACGACGGCGCCGCGGCAGTGGCCGACGTGCAGCGGGCCCGTCGGGTTGGCCGATACGTATTCGACGTTCACCCGCTCATTCTGTCCGACGTCCGACAGGCCGTACTCGTCGCCTTGGCGGAGGATGGTGCGAAGTTCGTCGCGCCACGCGTCCGGCCTCAGCCTCAGATTGATGAAGCCGGGGCCTGCGATTTCGACGCCGATGATCGGCGGCATAGCCTCAAGCCTGGACTTGATCGCCTCGGCGAGCGCGCGCGGGTTGGTCCTCGCACTCTTGGCCAGCACCATGGCCGCATTCGTCGCCAAGTCCCCGTGCGAGGGGTCCCGCGGCGGCTCGACGGTGACGCCACGGCGCTGCAGACCGTCCGGCAGCGCGCCTTCGGCTACGAGATCGTCGAGCACTCCGTCGAGGAGCGCGGCATATTGGGCGTAGATGCTCAATTTCGGTCCACGAAACGAAGGAAGCGTGGGCCTCTAGCGCAGGCGCGGGCGTGCGTCACCCGTCAGAAACGGTCCGCGGGCAAATGGACCGGGCCGAAGAGCTCAATGTGCCGCGCGATGGCGAAGCGGTCGGTCATCCCGGCGATAAAATCGCTGATGGCGCGCAGCTGCTCGACCGCGTCACCCGAGCGTCGCCATGCCTCGGGAAGCAGCGACGGGTCGGCGCGGTAAACTGCGGCGAGATTGGACGCGACCCGCTCGGCCTCTTCGCGCACGGGCTTGAGCTCGGGAGCGTCGTAAAGACGGGCGTAGAGAAAACGTTTGAGCTCGCGCTCCTCGGCCGCGAATGCCTCGGAAAAGCCGACGAGCGGGCGGCCCGCGGCACGCACCTCGTCGATCGTTTCCACGCCTGCATCGCAAATGCTCCGCTCAGCGTTGGCGAGGACGTCTCCGACCATCGTTCCAATCATGTCGCGGACCAAAGCGCGCTGGCGCATTTCGACGGAAGCTCCGGGGTGCCGCTCACTGATCGCGGCCCAATGGCGCCCGATCAGCGGCAGCGTGGTCAGGTCTTCGACATCGAGAAGCCCGGACCTGAGGCCATCGTCGATGTCGTGATTGTCGTAGGCGATGTCGTCCGCGACGGCCGCGACCTGCGCTTCGAGGCCCGGCCACGTGCCGAGCTCGAGATCCCAGTCGGAGTTCGCTTCCGCCATCGCCCAGGTCGGCTGGATCACGGGGCCGTTGTGCTTGGCAAGCCCTTCGAGCGCTTCCCAGCTGAGGTTCAGCCCGTCGAAATTCGGGTAGGGCGTCTCGAGCCTGGTGACGAGGCGAATGGTATGCGCATTGTGGTCGAACCCGCCACCGTCGGCGAGCCCTCTATCGAGCGCATGCTCGCCCGCGTGGCCGAACGGCGGGTGGCCGAGGTCGTGGGCGAGGCACAGAGCTTCAGTGAGGTCCTCGTTGAGCCCAAGTGCTCGGGCGATCGTGCGACCGATCTGCGCGACTTCGATGCTGTGCGTCAGGCGAACCCGGAAATGGTCGCCGTCCGGGGCGATGAACACCTGCGTCTTATGGCGGAGCCGGCGGAAGGCGACCGAGTGAATGATCCGGTCGCGGTCGCGCTGGAAGATGTCGCGCGGGCCGCGCGGGCCGGAATCACCTTCGGAGTGCAGGCGGCCGCGAGACCGCGATGGAAGCGCCGTCAGCGCCTCGGGAAGCTTCATTCCGTGGCGATTGGCACAATCTGGTCAGATGGGGAATTGCTCCACTTGAACGCATTGACCTTCATCGTGTCGAGGTCCGCCGCGAAGGTGTCCGCGTCACTGGCGCTGTGGAACGGCCCGATCACCAGCCGCGCCCGGTCCGGACTCTTGGCCACGTAGCCGGTAATTCCGTCGAACAGGTCGCGGTCCTTCGATCGGATGCGTTCGAATTGGCCAGAGAGCGCGTCGGCGCTGGACCCGCTCGCCAGCTGCAGCCAGATCTTCCGCGGCGGAAATTGCGACGCGCTTTGCGACGACAGCTGCTGCCGGTTGACTGGAGCCGAAAAGGCGACCTGTGTCGACTGCGTTTGCCAGCTCGGCTGCTGCGCCGGTTGCCAGCTCGGTTGCGCTGGCGCGGGTTGGCGCAGAAGCTCGTCGACCCCCGCAAGACGATCAGTGGTCACGCTTGCTGTGGTCGTGGAAGATGCCGGGAAATTCGCCGTCGGCGCGCTATTGTAGGCATAGGCCGAAGCATTGGAATCGGGAAAGATTCCGAGATTGACGGCCGCCGCTTTCTGGGCCGGCTGAAGCGTCGGAAGCCGCTGAAGAAAGGGCGCGGCGCGTGCCCAGCTGCCGGGCATCGCCGCGTCCGCCGCAACCATCGCTCCGGTGGAATCGCCGCTGAGGGCAAGAACGAAGGCGCGAGTCCGGCCGGCGGCGACATCGCGTCGCGCCATCAGGGGAGCGAGGGCCGCCAAGGCGCCGTTCTTGTCGCCGCTGATCGCCAGGCTGAGCGCCAGCCGGCGCCGGGCTTCGTCGGCGTCGGGGCCGCTAAGCGCCGCGCGATAGTCAGCCTGGGCCGCGGGCTGGCGGCCGAGCAGGTCGTACGCGAGCCCAAGATCGCAACCAATCATCGGGAGGGTGGCGCCAAGCTGTTGCGCCCGTTTGAAATATGACAATGCCGCCTGCGCGTTGCCGTTCGCCACCGACACGGCGCCCATGCCGGCCTGCGGCAGCGGGCTGCGTGGGTTCACGTCATCGGCGCGGGCGAAGAAGCCCGCTGCCGCTTGCGCATCGCCGAGGTTAAGCGCGGCTCGGCCGGCACCCATCAACGCGTCGAAATCCTTTGGATCGGAAGCGAGGGTGCGCACGTAGCGCGCGAGCGCCGCCGCGGAGCTTTCCGCATAGGGTGAGTAGCTGCCCTGCGCGGCCGCAGGCGCGCTCGCAATCGCGGCCGCGCTCAGAACGAGCGCCCCAATCAATCTAGTGCCGAACAATCCCCGCATGATCCTCCCGTGTGCGACACAGAATCTTGCTCGAAGGTTTCTGCCTAGAGGCTTTACGGTGAGCCGTGCCGTCGAAACGGCAGAAGCCGCCTTGGGCGCCTTTGGAGCAGCGCAGACGGTGCTCCTCCCCGCGAAATCGAGGGAGGATTAACCGTTGCTACTGGTTGTTCTGGCGATTGAGGAAGCGCGGGATGTCGATCGGGTCACGCCGATAGTCGCTCTCGCCTTCCTCGTCGATCTGCGCCTTGGGAGCGCCGCGCGCGATGTTCGACATCCGCTCGAACAAGGTGCCGCCGCCGGTGGCCTGGTCGCCTGCATCCTCGTCTTCGGGCGGAGCGATCGGCGCCGAACCGACCGGGCTGGTCAGGATGTCGTCGCTGTCGAGCACCAGCTCCTCGTCGGATCCGAGTTCGAGCGTATCCGCCTCTTCCTCCTCAGATTCCGTCGCGGCCGGCTCGGGGGCCGAAGTTGCCTGCACCGGAGCCGTTGAACGGGCGGGAAAGCTGAACACCTTCGCCGGCTGCGGCTGGACGCCCACGTCGGCTTCAATGCCGGTGGCGACGACGGAAACGCGGATTTTGCCGCCAAGGTCGTTGTTGAACGCCGAGCCCCAGATGAT
>JBDTON010000069.1:0-10517 GCA_039933195.1 Sphingomicrobium sp.
CGGTTCGAGGTCGACCGCGCGCATCGCGACGCGGCGTTCTCCGACGTAAATCTTGCGCGAGCCGCGGATCGGGCCGGTGGTGACTTTCAATTCCGTGCGTGCAGGCGCGTCGCCCATAAGAAACTCCTCTTCCTCCGCCGGTGTCAGCCGGATCAGGTTCGATGGGTCACGGGCTCGTGCCCGCCTCTCAAGCGCCGGTCAGGGGCCCCATCAAAGTAGTACTTTGATGGGAACCTGAGCGCTCCCCCAGGGAAGTCTCGTCCTTAGGCGCGCGGGCAGCGCGGCGCTAGGCGGCGAGCCTATTTCTTCTTCGCGGCGGCCTGCGCCTCGGCGGACGTCAGCGTGCCGTCATGATTGGTGTCGGCCCGGTCGAAGGCAGCCAGGCGCGACGCCTTGAATTCGGCGGCGCTGACCTTGCCGTCCCGGTTCGAGTCGAGCTGCTGCAGGAGTTGCGCCGGCGTTTCGTTGGCTCTGACGCCAGGCGTGGCGGCGGAAAATTCCTGCAGGCTCAGCTGTCCGTCCTTGTTGGTGTCGAGCGCTTTGAACTGCGCCTGCATGCGCGCGCGCAAAGTCGCCTGGACGCGCTCCAACTGCTTGGTTTCGAGGGTCTGGAACTCGGCGGTGCCCAACGCGCCGTCGTGATTGGTATCGGCCGCGGCGAAGGCGCTGTCGAGCTGACTGGACACGGCGGCGCGCGTGACGGGCTTGGGAGCAGACTGGCCGGCCGCCGCCGAAGCGAGAGCAAGCGCCGGGGCGGCAAACAGGAAGGTCAGGCTTCTGGGCATGGCCGATCTCCAAACATTGGCTCCCCGCACCATAGGCTGGCGGTGGCGGCGGCGGTAGTGAACAGTTGGGGCGGGCGCTTTCCTTCGCGCAGGGAAGCGGGCTAAGCGCCGCACCGAAATGCAGAAATCCGCGACGACGCCTCCATTGACGCATCTCGACCGCCTCGAGGCCGAGAGCATCCACATCCTGCGTGAGACCGTTGCCGAGGCCGAGAAGCCGGTGATGCTCTATTCGATCGGCAAGGATTCGGCGGTGATGCTGCACCTGGCGAAGAAGGCGTTTTTTCCGGGGCCGCCGCCGTTCCCGCTGCTCCACGTCGATACAACTTGGAAATTCCGCGACATGTACGCGCTGCGCGACAAGGTCGCTGCGGACCCGGCGATCAAGCTCATCGTCTACAAGAACCCCGAAGCCGAAGCCCAAGGGATCAACCCGTTCGACCACGGGCCGCTGCACACCGACATGTGGAAGACCGAAGGGCTGAAGCAGGCGCTCGATAAATACGGCTTCGATGCGGCGTTCGGCGGTGCCCGTCGCGACGAGGAGAAGAGCCGGGCCAAGGAGCGCATCTTCAGCTTCCGCGACCGCAATCACCGCTGGGACCCGAAGCGCCAGCGGCCCGAGCTGTGGTCCCTCTACAACGTCCGCAAGAACAAGGGTGAGAGCATCCGCGTGTTCCCCTTGTCCAACTGGACCGAGCTCGACGTCTGGCAATATATTTTGCGCGAGGCGATCGAGATCGTGCCGCTATATTATGCGGGGGAGCGGCCGACGGTCGAACGCGACGGCGTGATCCTGATGATCGATGACGAGCGCTTCCCGCTCGATGGCGAGCAGGCCGTGATCCGCAAGGTGCGCTTCCGCACCCTTGGCTGCTATCCGCTGTCGGGGGCGATCGAGAGCGATGCGGAAACGGTTGAGGATATCGTCGCCGAGATGCTGGTGTCGAAAACCTCCGAGCGGCAGGGACGCGTGATCGACCGCGACGCGGGCAGCGCGAGCATGGAGAAGAAGAAGCAGGAGGGCTATTTCTGATGGACCTCCGCGTCGACACCGACCGGTCCGCGGCGCGCGAGGAGGTGCGCGCCTGGCTCGCGAACCAGGAGCAGAAGGGGCTGCTGCGTTTCATCACCTGCGGCAGCGTCGACGACGGCAAGTCCACGCTGATCGGGCGGCTGCTGTACGAGACCAAGCAGATCTTCGATGACCAGCTTGCGGCGCTCGAATCCGACAGCAAGCGCCACGGGACGCAAGGCGCGAAGATCGATTTCGCTTTGCTCGTCGACGGCCTCGCCGCCGAACGCGAGCAGGGGATCACGATCGACGTCGCCTACCGCTTCTTCGCCAGCGAGAAGCGCAAGTTCATCGTCGCCGACACGCCAGGGCACGAGCAGTACACGCGGAACATGGTCACGGGAGCGTCGACGGCGGACGTCGCGGTTCTCCTGGTCGATGCCCGCAAGGGCGTGCTGACCCAGACGCGGCGCCATTCCTATCTCGCGAAGCTGGTGGGCATCCGCCAGTTCGTCCTGGCGATCACGAAAATGGATCTCGTCGACTACGATCAGGCGGCGTTCGAGGCGATTTGCGCCGAATATCGGTCATTTGCCGAGAGCATCGGAATCGAGCGGTGGCTACCGATACCGGTGTCCGGGCTGAACGGCGACAATATCATCCGCTCGAGCCAAGCGACTCCGTGGTACGCCGGGCCGACGCTGCTCGAGCATCTCGACACGGTCGAGCTCGACACGGCCGCGGACGCGCAAAAGGCGTTCCGCATGCCAGTGCAGTGGGTCAACCGCCCCGACCAGAACTTTCGAGGTTTCTCCGGCCAGGTCGCATCGGGTCTCATCCGGCCGGGCGCGGAAGTGCGCATCCTGCCTTCGGGGCGGGTCACGCGCATCGCCCGGATGGTGGCGATGGAGGGCGACCTCGAAGCAGCCGTTGCGGGTCAGTCCGTCACCCTCACGTTGGCCGATGAGGTCGATTGCTCGCGCGGCGACGTAATTGCCGCGGCGGCGGACCCGCCCGAAGCCGCCGATCAGTTCGAAGCCACCGTCGTGTGGATGGCCGAGGACGAACTGCTCCCCGGCCGCGGCTACTGGATGAAGATCGGCACGCAGACCGTCACGGCGACCGTCCAGCAGCCCAAATATGAGGTCAACGTCAACACGCTCGAGCATCTCGCGGCGCCGACGCTCGGACTCAACGCGATCGGCGTGGCGGAGATCGCGACGGACCGCGAGATCGTGTTCGAGCCTTATGCCGTCGAGGGTGCGAGCCCCAACCGCGCGCTCGGCGGATTTATCCTCATCGACAAGCTGACCAATGCAACCGTCGCCTGCGGCATGCTGCATTTCGCGCTTCGCCGGTCGCATAACATCCACCGCCAGCACCTCGACGTCAGCCGCGAGACTCACGCGATGCTGAAGGGGCAGAAGCCCGCGGTGCTGTGGTTCACCGGCCTTTCCGGCGCGGGCAAATCGACCATCGCCAATCTGGTGGAAAAGAAACTCGTCGGGCGCGGGCGCCACACCTTCCTGCTCGACGGCGACAATGTGCGGCACGGTCTTAACCGCGACCTCGGCTTCACCGAGACCGACAGGATCGAGAACATCCGCCGGGTCGGCGAAGTGGCCAGGTTAATGGCGGACGCGGGACTGATCGTCCTGACCGCGTTCATTTCGCCGTTTCGTGCCGAGCGGCACATGGTCCGGCGCATGATCCCCGACGGCGAGTTCTTCGAGATTTTCGTCGATACGCCGCTGGATGAAGCGGAGCGGCGCGACGAGAAGGGCCTCTACGCCAAGGCGCGCGCCGGCGAGCTCAAGAATTTCACTGGCATCGACAGCCCCTACGAGGCGCCGGAGAATGCCGAGATCCGCATCGACACGACCGAGATGAGCGCCGAGGAAGCGGCGGATTTAATCGTCGCCGAATTGCTCAAGCGGAAGTAATCTACCAGGTGTAAGCGAGCCCAAGCGCGCCAAGCCACTGGCTGGCGCTGCCGCGCTGGGAGACGATCGGCGAGCGCTTGAAGTCGCCGACCAGCCGCGAATATTGGCCCATTCCGAAGATCGACAGCCCGTGCAGCAAATCGCCGCTGAGCGACTGGTTGAGCAGCAGTCCCGCCTTCCAGTTCTTCATCCCGCCACTGGCGTTGAAGGGTGCAAGCACCGCGCCGGTCGCGAGGGAGTCCGTCGGCGTGACGCTGAAATAATAATCGGCGAACTTGTTGCTGACGAACTCGGCGCCGACGTTGGCGCTGAGGTAGGTCGAGCGCGACAGCGGCGTTGAAAATTCGACGTTTGGGCTGATCGTGGTGGAGCGATGGGCGTTGCCAAGGTCGTGAAGCACGTCGATGCGGAAGGCGAGCCGGTCATAGGGATTGGTGACCCCGTGGATCCCGATGCCGACAAAAGCGCCGACTTCCAGCGCGGTCTTGCGGCGCGGCAGGAGCTTGACGATGTCGTCGTCGCTGCGCCGGCGGCTGTTGAAGCGAGCGCCGACGATCGGACCGAAGTCGATGTCGAGCTTGCCCGACTGGGGGATCACGTCGACGTAGAGATAGGTTCCGCGCGTGCTGAAGCCGATGCCACGGTACTGGCCGCGGATCGCGCCCGCCGGGATGATCCGGTAGTCGTCGGATCCCTCATAGTCGGGGAGGACCGCGGCGCCGATGCCGACGGTGAGGGTATCGCCGCGGGAGACGTCTTGCGGGCTCGGGAGCTGGGCGGATGGTGCCGGGGCCTGGGCCCATGCGGCGGACCCGAGGCAGGCCGTCAGCGCGGCACAGGTGAAGTAGCGCATTGATCGTCCCCTGTTGTTCAACTGATATGACAAAAGTTTAGCCGTGGGGAAAGTTTCGCCGCCGTACCGTCTTTTTCGAACCTCCTAGTCGCCCGCTCCGGCGGCGGGGGTGAAGAACTTGTCGTATTTCCCTTCCTCCCCCTTGTGTTCGTCGGCGTCGGCGGGGCTATCCTTCTTACGGGTGATGTTGGGCCAATCCGCCGAGAAGCTGGTATTGAGTTCGAGCCATTTCTCGAGGCCGCTCTCAGTATCGGGAAGGATGGCTTCGGCGGGGCATTCGGGCTCGCACACTCCGCAGTCGATGCACTCGTTGGGGTTGATGACCAGCATCACTTCGCCTTCGTAGAAGCAGTCAACGGGGCAGACCTCGACGCAGTCCATATATTTGCATTTGATGCAGGCGTCGGTGACGACGTAGGTCATGAAGCGCGGCTCCCTCTGGGCCGTTCGCTAAGAGCGGCGGCCGCCCTCGTCAATTCTTAGCTCTTCGTAGCAGGCCTGCGCTTCGGAAGCCGGGCCGCGGCGCTCGGCCAGCCACAGGACGCGCAGGACTCGAACCTTGCCGCGAAGCGGGAGCCGCGATGGTGCTGCCGATGCGGGCGTTCACGCTCGGCTTGGCGACGCGCTTGCCGTCGACGCGAACGTAGCCGGTCTCGATCACCGCCTGGGCGAGGGTGCGGCTCTTCACCAGGCGGATGCAATGGAGGGAGCGATCGATCCTCACGAGCCCTTAGGACGTTTGAGCTTGGCCAATTCGGCAAAGGCGTGGGACGGCGCAGCCTGACGGGCTTCGCGGGCGGAGCGACGCCCGCGCCATTTCCATGCCTCGCCGGAACGGGTGAATCCGACTTCGTCCATCAGCCGGGCAATCGAATTCTCGGAAAGACCGAGGGACGTGGCAAGAGCGAGATCGACGGGATTTTCGCCCCCGGCGGCCCGGATCTTGCGCGCATGGCTGGCGAGACGGTCCGCGAGATCGATGCGGATCCATTCGCGGCCAAGCCGCCGGTAAGCCAATGCCGCGCCACGCGGATCGGCGTCCGCGCCAAGAGTCGCGGCGCCAGCGTTCGGCAGCGCCGCGAGTGGTTGGCCGGCCCGGACCGAAACCAGCGCCGCGCGCCAGAATTGCGCGGCAGGCTTGAGCAGCGGGGTCACAAAGACGTCGAGTGGCCCCAGGCGGACTTTGAGCTTGTGCAAAGCCTGGCGGTCGGGCTGCTCCAAGTGGGCGATGGCGCTGAGAACCGACTTGCGCGGGAGCGTCCCGCCGGCGTCGGCGAGCATCGCCGCGAGCGCCCGCACCCCAGGCGGAGTCGCGGGTGCCGTTGCCGCGGCGGCGAGCGTCTTGAGTGGCCGCAGGTGACGGTCGATCTGCGAATCGAGCCATCGCTCCAGTCGAGCACGCAGCGCAGCGCGGGTGGGCGCAGAAAGGCGATCGAGCGCGCGCGCCGTGCGTAGCGCAGGCTCGAGCAGCGATCGGCCTGGAGCGAGGCGCGCAAGCACGTGACCTTGCCATGCGACCGCCAGGCCTCCGGTCTCTTCGGTGACCAGTTCGAACACATCATCGGCGGCTTCGACCAGCGCGTTGGCGCGGCGGTCGAGCTCGTCGCCGAGGCGGCGCTCGGCGGCGGCGAGCAGCAGGCGCTTGTCGGCGAGGCGGGCCGATTGATCGACACGGAATTCGAAGCCGGCGAGATGGCCGATCGGCTCGGGCCCGACGCTGACCTCGCCGTCGGCGGCGACGGTCAGCGGCAGCGCATCGCCGCCCCGCGCGCCGATGTCGCGCACCAGCACCGCCGTGCGGCGGTCGACGAAGCGCTGGGTCAGCCGCTCGTGGAGCGCGTCCGAAAGCCGTGCCTCGACTTCGCGGGTTCGATCTGCCCACTTCGCCGGGTCGGCAAGCCAGTCGGAGCGGTGCGCGATGTAGGCCCAGCTGCGGATGCCGGCGAGGCGGTCGGCAAGCGCCTCGATGTCGCCGCTCATATTGTCGAGGCGCGCAACCTCGGCGGCGAACCATTCGTGCGGGACATGACCGCCTTCGGCAATGTAGCTGAACAGCCGGCGGACCATGCGCACGTGGTGCATCGGACCGACCTTGCGGAAGTCGGGAAGTCCGCACACGGCCCACAGCCGGCGCGCCTGGGTTCCGCGCCTCGAAACGATCGCCGGATCCTCGGCGATGAGCCGCAATACGGCGAGATCGATCGCCTCGGGCGCTGCGCGGAGAAGCGGGTCGTCGGATTTTGCCTCGAGGCTGCGGATCAGCGCCCGGACGTCGCTGAAATCGAGATCGGCATTGCGCCAATAGACGGAATCGAGCGGGCGGAAGCGATGCTCCTCGATCGCAGCCACCTCTTCCTCGGTGAAGCCGCCGCTCTCTTCGGTCAAACCAAGCGTGCCAAAACTGCCGTCCTTCTGGTGGCGCCCGGCGCGGCCGGCGATCTGTGCCATTTCGGCGATGGTCAGTCGGCGGTCGCGGCGGCCGTCGAATTTCTCGAGGCCGGCGAAGGCGACATGGGTGACGTCCATGTTGAGGCCCATGCCGATGGCATCGGTGGCGACGAGATAATCCACCTCGCCGCGCTGGAACATGGCGACCTGGGCGTTGCGGGTGGCAGGGGAGAGCGCCCCCATGACGACCGCGGCCCCGCCCTTGAAGCGGCGGAGCATCTCGGCGAGCGCGTAGACCTGCTCTGCGGAGAAGGCGACGACGGCCGAGCGCGGGGGAAGGCGCGAGAGCTTGACGCTTCCGGAGTAGCGCAGGGTCGAGAAGCGCGGTCGGCTGACGATCTCGGCCTCGGGCAGGAGCTCGCGAATGACTGGCCGAAGCGTATCGGAGCCGAGGATCAGTGTTTCCTCGCGGCCGCGGGCGCGGAGCATCCGATCGGTGAAAACGTGGCCGCGCTCCGGATCGATGCCGAGCTGGGCCTCGTCGATCGCGGCAAAGGCGAAGTCGCGGTGTAGATCGCCGTCGTGGTGACTGTCGCCGCCGGGCACGGGCATGCTCTCGGCGGTGCAGAGGAAATAGCGCGCTGCGGGCGGGACGATCCGTTCCTCGCCGGTGAGCAGCGCGACCTGCTTCTCGCCCTTAAGTCCGACGACGCGATCATAGACCTCGCGGGCGAGGAGCCGCAGGGGAAAGCCGATGACCCCCGAGGAGTGGCCGCACATCCGTTCGATCGCAAGAAAGGTCTTGCCGGTGTTGGTCGGGCCGAGAATTGCCCGGACAAGAGCGTCTGAACGCGGCGCCATCATATGCGAATGTGGCAGCGCGCAGAGAGAAGGCAAGGTTCCTTTTTCGCCGCTTTAAGTCGGTTTTAACCTCGATTCGCGACACAGTGCGTGTGTTGACGTCACAAACCGATACGCAGCGGTTCGGAAGGCGGACGCGCGTTCGCGCGGGCGCTCCTGCGCTGCCGCGCCCGGGGTGGAGAACCGCGGGCGTGCTGGCGCTGCTGTGCAGCGGGGTCGCGTGGGCCTCCTTGCCGCGTGTCACCGACATTCCGACCAATGAGCAGCATCAGTGGCAGGCGCTCGGCATCGCCCCGCTATCAAGCGGCGGAGCGACCGGAATGCGCATGGCGGCGACCGACTCGGTCGAGCCGGTCGAGTTCGTGCCGAAGCGCGCCGCACTGGCCCAACCGGTTGCCGCTCCTACTCCAGCTCCTGCCCCAATCGTCATCAGTCCCTTGCGCATCCGTGGACGCGTCGGCGACGGCCTCTACTGGTCGTTGCGCGCCGCGGGCGCTTCGCCGGAGGTGGCGGCGCAATATCTTGCCGCCTTGGCGACCGAGATCGATGTGGGCGATGTCGCTCCCAACGCCAGCTTCGACATGGTGCTCGGGCCTGGCGCAAACCTGCTTTACGCCGGGCTGAACCGCGCCGGCGAGCACCAGCTGCAGCTGGTGCGGTGGAGCGCGAACGGCCGAAGCGAATGGATCGACGCGGCGAATGCCGGCCAGCCGCAGCCGACTTCGGCGGGGATGATCTGGCCGGTCAACGGCCGAATCACGTCCTATTTCGGCTACCGTTATCACCCGATCCTGCACTTCACCCGATTCCACGCCGGAGTCGATTTCGGAGCGAGCTGGGGAAGCCCGATCGTTGCCGCCGCTGACGGGCAGGTCGCGGCCGCGGGCTGGGCCGGCGGCTACGGTCGCCAGGTCCGGCTGTGGCATGGCGGCGGGGTGATGACGACCTACAGTCACATGAGCGAGATCGTCGCCTCGCCGGGAAGCTTCGTCCACGCCGGGCAGCTGATCGGCTATGTCGGATCGTCGGGACTCTCGACCGGCCCGCACCTGCATTACGAGGTGCTGAAGGGTGGAACCCCGGTGAACCCGCTGGCGGTGCGCTTCTCAAGCGTGCAGGTGGCGGACACCGGGCTGGTCAATGCCGTGAAAGCGCGCCTGAAGGCGCTGCTCAGCGTCGGTGTGAAGCACGGCTGACGTTTTATGCCCGCGCTAACGTCCGCTTTGGGTGGAATTTGGTGCGTGTTCTCTGACACTCGTCGGCTCCTCAGGCCGTCTCCAAAGCAAGTTTGGTCAAGTCCGCTGGGTCGAAAGCAGCAGTAAGCTGAGCAGCTTAGCGTTTCTTTGCGCGCCTCCCGGCGGGCTCCAGCCACACTCTGTTTTTCCCCAGGTCCAAAGTAATTCGGTATTGGCTGAGAACCGCAAAGTTCAATGCGCCATCATAGATGATGTCAGCCACGTGCGCGTCGACTGAAACGCTTTTTGTGCCAAGCAGTTGAAGCGGCATTTTAATCGTATCGCCAAGGGTCCTTTGACCCAGCTGGTCGACTGCGCCCGGCGAAAGCGTCACGCGGTCCAGGTTCGCGCTGTCAACCAACAGGTACAACGTTCCAACCTCGGCCTTTGCTGCCAAGAAAGCGGTGAGCCCCGCTCCGCCGGATTCGCGCATTAGACGCATGCGACCTTCGCTCGCGTCGGATGCAGTCGCGCGACGCGCATCAAGGGTAATCGTCCGCTCCGCCAGACTGACAGTGATTACGCGGCCGTCAAACGCATCGAGGGCGAGGACGCCATCTATTTTCGATAGGCCTTTTGGCAAAAGCGACATGATGTCGAACACGCCCGGCTCAATGCGTCGGTGGGACCCGCGAATGTCGAGAACGACCGCCCCACATTTCTTCCAATCCATCCTTTCGCCGGTGATTCTGAATGCGACGAGACTACCATGCGGGTGGCACCCTGCTTTCGCGGCGAGCTCCGGGCTGATTAAGCTTATGCCTCCGCCGCTGTCGAAGAGCAGCCTCGCAGGTTGCCCGTTCACCTTTGCCTCGACCACAAGCAGATTGCCGACGTAGGGCTCGAGAGGAATAATGGCCGGACGCGACATCGCCGGCCGCTGCGCAGCCAGCGGCGATGTGGCGGACAAGATGGTCAGCAGCACGAGGCCCGCCAGGCGGCGTGGCGCCAATCGACTCACAATTTGTCGCGCCAGGCCATAACCTCGAGCTCACCGCGAACCGCATCTTCGATGGGAATGACCGGCCGAGCCTGGAATTCAAAGGCGGGCAACATCGAGGCGAACTTGTGCACTTCAACCGGGTCATCGCAATCGGCCAACATGTAGCCGCCCCAATCTCCAACCCGGATCACAAACGCCTCTATGTTGAAATTGGGCGGCTTTTCCCATTTGCGAAACACGTCGAGAATTCGCTGCTGCGCCTTCTCATACTCGATTGCCGAACCCTGAGAGCGTTCATTCCAGGTGATCATGTATTTCATGCCGAAACCCCCACGAGCGCCCCAGAGATTTGCTGAGAGTCGATCCTGACCCGGCCAGTGCGCTCATAAGCCGGGGCCCGCAATGGCCGGAAGCAAACCCAAGCCGCCAATGTCCGCAATGGGTGGAAAGCGGACATTGCGGAAGGCCGGATGGCGACGCATCATGGTCCTATG
>JBDTON010000070.1:0-23949 GCA_039933195.1 Sphingomicrobium sp.
CCGAAGAACCAGAACAGGTGCTGATAGAGCACGACGTTGCCCCCGCCCGATGCGTCGAAGAACGTCGTTCCGAAGTTGCGGTCGGTGAGAAGCATTGTAATCGCACCGGCAAGCACCGGGAGCGACAGCAGCAGCAGGAACGCGGTCACCAGCACCGACCACACGAACAGCGGCATCTTGTGCAAGGTCATGCCCGGCGCCCGCATGTTGAAGATTGTGGTGATGAAGTTGATCGCTCCGAGGATCGAGCTCGCGCCGGCCAAGTGAAGCGAGAAAATGACCATATCCACCGCCGGGCCGGAGGAGCCGGAGGTCGAAAGCGGCGCATAGAGCGTCCACCCGGTCCCGGCGCCGAGGCCGGTGCCGCCGGAGACGAAGGTCGAGCCGAGGAGCAGGAAGAATGACGGCACCAGCAGCCAAAAGCTGATGTTGTTCATCCTGGGGAACGCCATGTCGGGCGCCCCGATCATCAGCGGAACGAACCAGTTGCCAAAGCCGCCCATCATCGCCGGCATGACCGTGAAGAACACCATGATGAGGCCGTGCGCGGTGACCAGGACGTTCCAGTGGTGGGTCCATTCGTCGAAGTTCGCGGTGCCCGCGCCGATCGGCCACGCGCGGTTGAGCACCTGGATGCCGGGCTCCATCAGCTCCCAGCGCATGATGCCCGAGATCGACCCGCCGATCACGCCCGCGACGATCGCGAAAAGGAGGTAGAGCGTGCCGATGTCCTTGTGGTTCGTCGACATGAACCAGCGGGTGAAGAAACCCGGTTTGTGGTCGGCGTGATGCTCCACTTCGCGCGCTTCGTGCGGCGTCAGAGGGAGTGCGTCGGCAGTGGTGCTCATCTGTGTCTCTTCGCTACTTGTTCTGGGCGGTCACGGGTTGCTGGACTGCTGGCGCCGTGCCGGGTGCAGGCGCAGGCGCAGTGGGCTGCGCCGCAGCCGGGACGTCGGGGGATGAAACGGGCGGAATCGCCGTGCTGTTCGGTGCCGGCGGCGCAGCACCGGCCATATGCCCGCCCTTCGATGCGACCCAGGCGGCGAACTGCGTCGGCGGAACCACTTCGATCGCGATGGGCATGAAGCCGTGGCGGGCGCCGCACAGCTCGGAACACTGGCCGAAATAGACCCCCGGGCGGTCGACCTTGGCCCAGGTTTCGTGCAGCTGGCCCGGGTTGGCGTCCTGCTTGATCCAGAAGGCGGGCACGGCGAAGCTGTGGATCACGTCGTCGGCCGTGACGATGAACTTCACCACCTTCCCGGCGGGAAGGACCATGCGTTCGTCGGCGGCGAGCAGCGGCGGCCCGTCGACGTCCGTTCGGGGGCGCTGATTCGCCTGGCGGGTGGGATCGTTGGCTTCCTTCAGCATATAGCTGTCGAAGGTCACTCCATTGTCCGGATATTCGTAGCTCCAATACCATTGGTGGCCGGTGATCTTGACCGTCAGGTCGGCTGGGGGCGGCGAATATTGGTGGCGCAGAAGCCGGATCGACGGGATTGCGATAGCCACCAGGATGAGAACGGGGACGAGGGTCCAGATCACCTCGATCGTGGTGTTGTGCGAGTTGCGCGACGGAGTCGGGTTCGACCCGCGGCGGTAACGGACGATCGCGTACAGCAGCAGGGCGAGCACGAAGATGCTGATGATCGCGCACAGCGGAAGCAGCCAATTATTGTGGAAGTTGGCGGCTTCCTCGCCGATCGGGGTGACCTGCACCTGGACGCCCTTGCGGCCGTCGGGCTCGCCGATGCCGGGCGTCGGGATCATGTGGCCGACACTGCCCGGAACGATCGCCGGCTGAGCGGCGTCGGGCTTGCTCGGGTTCTGCGCGGTGCCAGCGGGGGGAGTCGCAACGGTCGCGGCTGCGCCCTCGGTGGGCGCGCTTGCCGGCGCTTGGGCCGCTGCCGGTGTAAGCCAGGCCGCGGCCAGGGCGATCGCCCATCCAATCCGTCTCATCTTCACCCCTGGTGGCAATGCGTTTGGGTTCGGAAAACGCCCGTCTGCGCATCCGATTTGCGAGGCTCTATAGGCGCGGCGTCCCGGAGCCTCAAGCGCCTGTTCCAGGATGCCGCCATCGGGTGTTGATGGGCTTCCCCGCGCAGCCTAATGCCGGGTCCCGATGCTGACCGACTACCAAATCCTCGCGGAATTTCGAGCGGCCGACGCGCTGCTCGAAGGCCATTTCATCCTGTCCTCGGGCCTGCGCAGCCCGCGTTACCTGCAATGCGCCCGAGTGCTCATGGACCCCGGCCGCGCCGAACGGCTGGCGTGCGCGCTGGCCGCGAAGCTTCCGGCTGACATTCGCGAGAGCGTGGAATCGGTCGTCTCTCCGGCGATGGGCGGCGTGATCATCGGCCACGAACTGGGCCGCGCATTGGGCAGGCCGGCGATGTTCGTCGAACGGCCGCAAGGCACGTTCGAACTGCGCCGCGGCTTTCGCCTCAAGGCCGGCGAGCGCGTGCTCCTCGTCGAGGACGTCGTCACCACAGGCCTCTCCTCGCGCGAAGCGATCGCCGCAATCGAAGCGGCCGGCGGCAAGGTGATCGGCGCGGCCTCGCTCGTCGACCGCTCCGGCGGGAGCGCCGATCTCGGCGTGCCCTATACGCCGCTGATTCGGATCGACGTTCCGGCTTATTCCGCCGACGCGCTTCCGCCCGAGCTCGCGTCGATCCCCGCGGTCAAGCCCGGGAGCCGCGCATCCGCGTGACGGGCCGCCCCAATCCCCCAAAGCTCCGCCTCGGCGTCAATATCGACCACGTCGCGACGATCCGGAATGCGCGCGGCGGCGATCATCCGGATCCCGTGCGCGCTGCGCATATCGCCGCCGGCGCGGGTGCCGACGGCATCACCGCACATTTGCGCGAGGACCGGCGCCATATCACCGATGGCGACATCGACCGGCTGATGGCCGAGATCGACCTTCCGCTGAACCTGGAGATGGCGGCGACACAGGAGATGCTGGAAATCGCCCTCCAGCATAAACCCCACGCGGCCTGCATTGTCGCCGAACGGAGGGAGGAACGCACGACAGAGGGCGGCCTCGATGCCGCCGGCCAACACAACCATCTTGCTTATTATATCGACAAGCTCGTTTCGGCAGGCATTCGGGTGAGCCTGTTCATCGAGCCGGCCGAACGGCAGGTCGAAGCGGCGTTGCGGCTCGGCGCTCCGGTCGTCGAGTTCCACACCGGGCGCTACGCTCATGCGGAAGGTGAAGCGCAGACGGTAGAGCTCAAGCGGATCGGCGACTGCGCCGCGCTCGCGCGGAAGAACGGCATCGAGCCGCATGCCGGCCACGGCCTCACCTTCGACAATGTCGTGGCCGTCGCCGCCATTCCGCAACTCGCCGAGCTCAACATCGGCCATTTCCTGATTGGCGAGGCAATCTTCACCGGCCTGGACGCCAGCGTGCGCCGGATGCGCGAGCTGATGGACGAGGCGCGATGATCGTCGGAATCGGCTCAGACCTGTGCGACATCCAGCGCATCGAGCGATCGCTCGATCGCTTCGGCGACAAATTCCTCAATCGCGTCTTCACCGAGGTCGAGCGTGCGAAGGCGCAGTCGCGTCCGTACACGCGCGCCGGAACGCTGGCGAAACGCTTCGCCGCCAAGGAAGCTTTTTCGAAAGCGGTCGGCACCGGTTTCAAGCGCGGCGTGTTCATGAAGGACATCGGGGTAGTCAACGCTCCCTCGGGCGCACCGACGATCGTCGCCACGGGCGGAGCCAAAGCGCGGCTTGACGCCCTTGCGCCGGCGGGCCACGCCATCGACATATATCTCACTTTGACCGACGAATATCCCTGGGCGCAGGCGTTCGTGATCCTGACCGCCCGCAAGCTGGAGCCTTGATTGACCGACACCGTTCCCGAAGCGAGCGCCCCCGATCCGGTAACGCCGCCCGCGACTCCTCCTGTCGAAACCAAGGAGAAAGGCTCCGCGCTGTGGCGTGAGATCCGCGGTCTGCTGTGGGTCCTTCTCGCGGTGCTCGCCTTCCACAGCCTCGTCGCCAAGCCCTTCTACATTCCGTCGGAATCGATGATGCCCGGACTTCTCACCGGCGACCGGCTCGTGGTCACCAAATATCCTTACGGCTGGTCGTGGGTCTCGCCGAGCTTCCACGTTCTTCCGCCGCTCAACGGCCGGTTGTTGGGCCGAATGCCGCAGCGCGGCGACATCGTCATCGTGACTCCGCCCGGCACCCGCACCGATTACATCAAACGCGTGATCGGCCTTCCCGGCGATGTTCTGCGGATGGTCGACGGCACCTTGATCATCAATGGACAACCGGTGAAGCGCCAGGCGGAGCAGCCGACCCTGGTGCCGATCGACGTCAACTCGCCGTGCGGGTCACCCACGGACCCGAAGCTGTACGATTATCGCGTTCGGGGTCCGGACGGGAAGATGTACTGCCGTGTCCCCACGGTGCGCGAGACCCTTCCCAACGGCCGCTCCTACCAAACCGTGGAGCTTGGCCCGACTCCGGAAGACAATTTCGGTCCGGAAACAGTCCCACCGGGCCACGTCTGGCTGATGGGCGACAACCGCGACGATTCCGCGGACAGCCGAGTGCCCGAATATGAGGGCGGGCTGGGCGGATCGGTGCCGTCCGAGAATATCGGCGGCCGCGCCGAGTTCATCACTTTCTCGCTCGACGGGACGACGGTGTGGTGGAACCCGCTGACCTGGTTCGACGCGTTCCGCTCGGGCCGCGCCGGAAGGTCGCTCAGAAACGGCTGATGGTGGCTCGGGAGCGCCCGCGCCCACCGACGACCGAGCCGCACATCGAGCGGCCGGGCCCGGCGGAGTTCCGCGATCCCCTCGTCCGCCGCGAAGTCGCCAAGGCCGCCGTGTGGTTCGGGATGGCGCTCGCCATCGTCGGCGTGATCTATCTCGCCCAGCCTCTGCTGCTGATCATCGGCGGAGCGGTCTTTGCCGTATTCCTCGACGGTGGAGCCCGGCTGCTCGGGCGCTGGCTGCCCGTTCCGCGTCCGTGGCGGCTGCTGCTCACCATCATCCTCGGCTTCGGCTTTTTGGGCTGGGTGTTGTGGTTTGCCGGAACGACGATCGCCGCCCAGGCCGAGGCGCTGCGCGAGGTGGTGACCGCGCAATTCAACCGGCTGATGACATTCGTTGCGTCGATGGGCCTGATACCGGAGGGCCAATCGGCCAATCTCGGCACCGAGCTGCTGGGCTCGGTGGGCCGGCTGACCACTGCGGTCGGAAGCGCCATCGGAGCGGTGACCAGCGTGATCGCGATGATCGTGATCGGCATCTTCCTCGCCGCGGAACCGCGCATCTACGACCGCGGGATCGCCTGGATGCTACCCCTGAGGCACCGCGCCGGCTTTTACCGAATAGCCGCGCACGTCGGCTTCACCCTCCGTCGGCTGCTTTTCGGACGCCTGGTTGGAATGATCTTCGAGGGCATCTTCACCTGGGTGATGCTGACACTTGGCGGAGTGCCGATGGCGGCGCTGCTCGGCCTCGTCACCGGAGTGCTCGCCTTCATCCCCAACATCGGCGCGATTACCAGCGGAGTGCTGATGGTGGCGGTCGGCTTCAGCGCCGGGGCGCATCAGGGCGTCTATGCGATCTTCGTCTATTTCTTCGTCCAGAACATCGACGGCTATCTGGTTGTCCCGTACATCGCCCGCCGGACGGTTGATCTCGCGCCGGCCGTGGTTCTCGCGATGCAGCTGCTGATGGGCGCTCTGTTCGGGATCCTCGGAATCCTGTTCGCCGACCCCATTCTCGCAACGATGAAAGTCGTGCTTGTCGACGTCAGCCGCCGTCAGGCGGCGGAGGAAGGCCAAACGCCCGAGGTCACCGCCGCCTGAAGACCTATTGCGGGGGGTTGGGCGGAGCCCCGCCCTGCATCATCGCCGCGCCGCCCCGGACCACCTTGCGCACCTCAACCTCGAAAGTGAGATTGCTACCCTTGGGGAATCCTTGCGGCGGCGGACCATTCCCGAACGCAAGGCGCGGCGGCATGGTGAAGCGGTAGCGGCCGCCTTCCTGCATCTTGGTCATCGCTTCGGCGAAGCCGGGGAAGACCATGGCCATCGCGAACGGCTGCGGACCGCCGTGATTCTGGCTGGTGTCGAAGACCCGGCCGTCGTCCAGGGTTCCGGCATAGTCCATCAGTGCGGCGTCGTTGGGGCCGATGGTCTCCCCGGTGCCCGCCTTGAGCGTGCGGAACTGGAGCCCGCTCGAAGTCACTTCGGGCCGGAGCGAGCCTGCTCCGAACCAGGCGAGGCTGATGCCCGCCGCGATGATGATCAGGAATGCCAGCCACAGGCTGACGCCCCGGCCGGTTTTGGCGGGACGGTGGGCGGCTTCGGCGACGGACACGTTTGTGCGCGGCTAAGCTTAGCGGGCCGTGCCTTCGCGCTCGGCGCGCTTGCGCTCGAGCTTGCGGGCGCGGCGGATCGCTGCGGCGCGCTCGCGGGCGCGCTTCTCCGAAGGCTTCTCGTAATGACGGCGCAGCTTCATCTCGCGGTAGACGCCCTCGCGCTGCAGCTTCTTCTTCAGCGCGCGCAGCGCCTGCTCGACATTATTGTCGCGAACGATGATCTGCATAAACTTCCGTCAAACTCCTTTAAATTCAGGCGCTTGGTGCCTAAATACCAATGCGGCGGGCATTGGTGCCCGTTTCATTAGCGTAGTGCAGCGGCCTCCCAGAGCCGTACGGCCGAAGGCGAGCGCGGGCCCTTAGCAGCGCGTCCAACTCGGTTCAAGGCGTTTCAAAGCGGTAAATG
The DNA here is from genome assembly GCA_039933195.1 of Sphingomicrobium sp. Classification (GTDB taxonomy): domain Bacteria; phylum Pseudomonadota; class Alphaproteobacteria; order Sphingomonadales; family Sphingomonadaceae; genus Sphingomicrobium. Next base: position 6,764 of record JBDTON010000070.1, read on the forward strand.
CTGCGACGAACCGTGAACATGGAGCGATGGACCGGGAAACCCGTGCATTTGGGTTATCGGCCATTAACCCATTGAATGCTAAACAGGTTGCTTCGAGCGGAGGGAATTGATGTCGTTAAACCGGAGGGAGATGCTGCGTCTCGGCGCCATGGGGGCGGCCGGAGCAATCCTTTCTACCGCAGCCAGCTCAAGCGTGCTGCAGCTGTATCCGGGCCCGCAGGGTCTGGATCCGCTGGCGCCGTTGCCGCAGCCGCTGGCCCCGAAACCGGCGCCGACCAGCCCGGCGGGTATCGACCCGCAGCTGTTCGGCCGGGCGAAAGCCGCGCTCAATTCGCACCGGGTCGGGCCGCGTGATTCGATGGCCATCGTCGATTTTTCCAGGCCCTCGAGCGAACCGCGCTTCCATGTCGTCGATCTTCAGAACGGCACGGTCGAGAGCCATCTCGTGGCCCACGGACGCGGGTCGGATCCCGATCACTCGGGCTTCGTCGAGCGCTTCTCGAACGACTTCGGCTCCTATGCGACCTCGAACGGTACCTATGTCACCGGCGATTATTACGACGGCAAGTACGGCCTTTCGATGAAGGTCCGCGGGCTCGACTGGAGCAATTACAATGCCGAGCCGCGCGCAATCGTCATCCACAACGCCTGGTACGCGGAGGACGACATGATCCCGCTCCACGGCAAGCTCGGACGCTCGGAAGGCTGCTTCGCAATGTCGCGCAAGAGCCAGTACGAAGTCATGCGGCGCCTCGCCGGCGGCAGGATGATTTACGCCGACAAGCTGGCCTAACTCGTCAGCAGCATAGGATTGCACGCCCCGGCCGTCGCGCCGGGGTTTTTTCTTAGTTCGAAGCGACCGCTTCGGCAGGCTTGGCCTTGGGCTCGCTTTTCTTCGCGAGGCTCGCTCCGCCGTCCTTCATCTGCAGCGCCGCGAGCGCCGTCGCATCGCGTCCGTAGAGGTCCTTGTAGTCAACGATCGAGCCGTCGAGCAGCGCGGCCGAGCTAAAGTAGACGATGTAGACCGGCAGCGGCTTGACGAAATTCGCCTGGACCGACTTCTTGCTATCGAGCGTCGCCTGGATCTTGTCGGGCGTCCACGGACCATTGTCGTCACCAAGCAGCTCGGTGGCGAGGTCGAGGATGTGCTGGGTGCGAACGCAGCCGTGGCTGAGTGATCGCGCCGAATCGTTGAAGCGGCTGCGCGCGTTGGTGTCGTGAAGGTAGATCGCCTTCGAATTGGGCATCACGAACTTGACCTGGCCGAGCGCATTGGTCGGGCCGGGCGGTTGGCGCCAGCGCTGGATCTTGCCATCCGCGCCCTTCACGGGAACGAACCCCTTCTTGCCCGCGGCCTCATGCTCAATGCTCTTGGGCACTTCCCACCAAGGGTTGAGGATCACGCCCATCGCCGTCGCAGAGAGCTGCGGTGTCGGGGTTGAGAGCTTGCCCGCGATGGCGCGCTGCTTCCAGCGGTTGACCCCATTCTCGACCAGGGTCGCGTAAAAGCTCGGCACGTTGACGATGATGTATTTCTGACCGAGGTCGCGGGGCAGCCAGCGCCAGCGGTCCATGTTGAGCTCTATACGGGCGATTTTCGCCGTCTGGCTCGCGGGCGTCATTTCCAGCGCGGCCTTGAGCGCCGCATATTGCGGGTGGGTCGGAAGCAGCCCGTTCAGCGCCGCGGCGATATTATGCTGGGCGAGCGCGCTGCGCAGGAGCGCGTCCTGCTTGGCCGAGTCGAGATCGTTGTCGGTCACATACCAATCAATTCGCGCGGCCCTCTTCACATGCCCGAGCGCAAGGTCGGACGACACGCGGTTGAAGCGGTCGGTCGCCTCCTTCGATACCGTCACCGGATCGGCGGTCGTGATCGCCGCGGCGAGACCTGCCGGGTCGTAATCGGCGGGGCTGAGGCCTTCCTTGCCGAGCTGCTGGATATAATAGAGCAGGTCCTGCGCGCTCACGAGGTCCCACACCGCCGGCGGAAGCGCCGGGGGCGGAGTCGGCTGAAGCGGCTGCGCCTGGTCGGCCTTGAAGTCGGGATTACCGGGAACGGGTGCTCCCGTCGCGGCGGACTCCGGCCTGGCCGGCTTGGCGGCGGCCGGCTTCGCCGGACCGGCGGTTACCGGCCGGGCGACCTGAGTCGCCAGGCCCGTCCTGACCTGCGCCGAGGCCGGTTCGACCGCCACCAGCGCCACTGAAGTGAAGAGCATCAAGGACTTTGCACGCGCACTCATCGAAAGCACCAACCCGTTCATTTTAAACGAAGACCCCCGCGGTCCAGTCAATCCATACACATGATTCGGAGCGCCCGCCAGCCGCTCCAGCGACCATTTGCAGCGAACTCGAACCGCCGCCTTGTCGCAAACCAATCCTTAAGCGGGGCTGGCTAAGGTGGCTCGGCGTTCAACTGGGAGACGCATCTGGTGGCGTCCAACTTCAGTCTCGACGGCGGAATGATTCCGCGCGGTGCCCAACGCTCGATCGACGAGCGCGGGGAGCTCCGCCACGCCGCGGTGTCGAACACCGCCGTGCTCGAGTTCCGCGGCCGGAAGCACGTGGTGCGGCTGATCAATGTGTCCAAATCGGGCGCAATGGTCGTCTTCCCGCATGTCCCCAACATCGGTGAGCGGCTGCCCATGCAGCTGCTCGACCGGGGCTTTGTCTCGGCTCAGGTACGATGGGTGAAGGACGGCCGGATTGGCCTGTCCTTCGCCGTCCCGCTGGAGTAGTGGCGGGGTGGAAATGAGTTTCGGGATGATCAAGGCTCGCATCGCCGAAGACCATACGGACCGGCGCCGCTTCGAGCGGCTGCCCGTCGACGTCGACGCCAAAATGCGCGAGCTCGGTGCGAGCGGGATCGAAGCGAAGGTGCTCAACATCTCCGAGCGCGGATTCATGGCCGCCTGCGACGGACGCTTCGAAGTCGGATCGCGCGTTTGGCTGATACTCCCGGGTCGTGAACGCGCCAACGCCGTCGTCAAATGGACCGCAGGCGACAAGATCGGCGCCGAGTTCGCCGCCCCCATCTCGGTCGATTCGGTGAAGAGCTTCTCCGCCAATGGCTGAGTTTGCGCGCGGCTGACCCGCGCAAAATTCGTTTCGCCGCGCTCCCCGCTCGCCCCAAATCAAACCCTGTGTGAGTTTTCGCAACCGCGCCACGCGACGGTCGTTTGGGCTTCCGAAAGGAAGGTCCCCGATGCCGATTACTTTCAGCGAAGCCTGGAAACCTTACGAGCGGGGCTATTTCGCCGTCTATCGCGAGCATGAGATCAACCACTGCCCCGGGTGTGGCCGCACTCAGTGGATCGTCGGCCGGATCTCGGCCGAGTGCGCTTTCTGTTCGACCGCGCTTCCCCTCGCCGAGGCGAGCATGCGGTCGCATACCGGACCGGTGGTCATCCAGCACAGGAACCGCGACGCCCACGCGTGGGCGGCCTGACGCCTAGGCTTTCTTCCGGACCGGCGCCTGGACGTTGCACAGGTCAACGCCCCCCGCAGGGCGAATGTAGAAATCGTCTTTCCGGTTGGCGCGGACGTGGACATAGGCGGCGAAGGCCGCGCTACTCGTATCCATATATTCGTACGACGGCCGCTCGCCGGCTGGCATTTGACTAGCCAGCCGAAGCTGCGCGATCGGCGCATATTGCGCCTTGTCCTTATAGAAGCCGAGCGCCTCGGTCCCGCGCGGAAGTGAGCTCAGCTTGTCGATCCCGTCGATCACCCGCCCAACGATCGCGATGTTGCGGTCGAGGTGCCGCGGCGCATGGCCGATCACAGCATAGAGCTCCCCGCCGGTGCCGGTGTCCGGCGACAGGTCACGGCCGACCCCGACATAGCCGTAGCAGTGAGTGAGGTCGGCCCAGCCGGCCTTGGGCGAATAAGCGACCGGCCACCCATCGGTGAAACCGACGCTCGGCGCATAAGGATCGGCATAGCCGAGGGGCTTGATCGCCAGGCCCTTGATCGGCCGGGTATACTCGGCGGGCGGCTTCGGCCTCACTCCGGACGGCCACGGCTTGTCGCTCTCGTTCTGCCCCCATTGCGCGACGTAATTGTCCTGCACCCGGTAGACCGTGGCGCCCGCCCAATAGCTCGCCCGCGCCAGCGCCTGGATGTTGGCGACGTGCACCGGCGCGAAGGCCGGAGCGAGCTGAATGACGACGCGGCCGCCGTTCGCCAGGTCCATGACCAGCAGGTCGTCCGCCGGGATCGTGCGCCACGCAGTCGCCTGCGATTGCGCGACGATGTCGTTCGGAGTGAGCAGCTTTTTTGCCGGCGCCGCGCCGGTCAGAAGTACGGCCGCAGCCATCAACATCACCGATCGCATCGACGTCCCCTCGCTCAGTCCGCGACTGGTCTAGCCGAGCAATCGGTGCGCCGCTATCGACTCGGCATGTACACCGCCACTCTGATGCTTTTGGGCTCGGGCGAGCTCGGCCGCGAGTTCGCGATTGCCGCCAAGCGCCTCGGCTGCCGGATGATCGCCTGCGACCGCTACGCCAATGCTCCGGCGATGCAGATCTCGGATGCTTGCGAAGTCTTCCCGATGCTCGACGGCAAAGCACTCAGGGCGGCCGTCGAGAAGCACACGCCCGACGTGATCGTGCCCGAGATCGAGGCGATCGACACTGCAACTCTGACCGAGCTCGAGAAGGAAGGCTGGCGCGTCGTCCCGTCGGCCAAAGCGGTGCAGCTCACCATGAACCGCGATGGGATCCGCGACTTCGCCGCGCGCGAGCTCGGCCTCGTCACCTCCAAATACCGCTTCGCCGAAAGCCGCGAGGAGGCGGTCGCGGCAGCCGACGACGTCGGCTTCCCGTGCGTGGTAAAGCCGGTGATGTCGAGCTCGGGCAAAGGGCAGAGCATGGCCAAGGATGCCGAAGAGCTGGGAAAAGCCTGGGACTATGCGGTCGCCAACATGCGCGGCGACCGCCCGCGAGTCATCGTCGAGGAGTTCATCGCCTTCGACAGCGAGATCACCTTGCTGACGGTAGCGACCAAGGACGGCGTGCTGTTCTGCCCGCCGGTCGGTCACCGCCAGGAAGCGGGCGATTATCGCGAAAGCTGGCAACCCGCGGTTCTGTCCGAAGGCGCGTGGTTTTCCGCGCGGCACCAGGCGCGCAAGGTGGTCGACGCGCTCGGCGGGAACGGCATCTTCGGGGTCGAGTTCTTCATTCGCGGCGAGCAGGCGATCTTCTCCGAGCTTTCGCCGCGCCCGCACGACACCGGCATGGTGACGATGATTTCGCAATTCCCGAATCAGTTCGAGCTGCACCTTCGCGCGGTCCTCGGCCTTCCGATCCCGTCCATCGAGCTCATCGGTCCATCCGCTTCAGCGGTGATTCTCGCCGACCGGGAGAGCGAGACGGTCTCCTATGACGGACTTGCCGAAGCGCTCGCCGTCGGCGCTCCGCGCAAACCCGTCGATCTTCGCATCTTCGCCAAGCCCAAGGCGCTCAAGAAACGGCGAATGGGCGTTGCGCTCGCGCGCGCGGAAAATATCCAAGAGGCGATCGAACGCGCCAAGGCTGCAGCCACGCGCGTCCAGATTCGTTACTAGGGCGAAGGAGGAACCATGGCCGGCAAGCAATCGATCGGACTGTTGGCCGCGCTGGCCCTCGCCGCCTGCAACAGTCAGCAGCAGGCGGAGAGCAACCAACCGGCCATCAAGGTTCGCGCCGCAGAGCAGGAGCAGCTGCATCAGCTCGACGCGGTCAACCTCGCCATCGGTCTCAAACGGGCGATCTATGACGCCGGTTACATCTGCAAGCGCGTGGTCGATGCCGGGTTCGTCGGCGCCTACAAAAATCTCGATATGTGGATGGCCCAGTGCACCGACGGAAAGAATTCGCGCGATTGGGCGGTGTTTGCCGGCCCCGATGGAAGCGCCCAGGTACGCGATTGCCGTGACGTTCCCGGGAGCGGCCTGCCCGATTGCAAGATTGCGAAGCGCCCGAAGGGCAGCTTCACCGACGCGCGCTAGAGCAGCTCAGCCCGGGTCGCACTGGCGAGTTTCCTTATACTCGCCGGCCGCCGACTTTTCCTTGATGGTGACGCAATTGCCCTGGCGAACTTCCTCGCGCCAGCTGCCGTCCGCTTTGGTGACCCGGTTGCCCTTGGGCACGCGCTTGCCGTCCTTAATCTCGTAGCTCCAGTTCTTGGGCGTCGACTGGCTCTGAGCGAAAGCAACGGTCGTGAAACCGGCCGCAGCGACGACGGCGATGCCGCCCAGCACCAGCGCTCTCTTGCCGATCTTCATGTTCACACGACTCCTCATGACCCTTCGTAGCAGGGCCGAAGTGAACCGGTGCTGACGTTGTTGTTCAGCCGAAACGGCTTCCCCGGCCTGTCGAACCCTATGTCGTGGACGAGGCGCGGTGGCGCAAGACGCGCGGGAGCTTAGCCTTGGCGTGCTTTGAACCGCCGGTTCGTCTTGTTGATGACGTAGGTGCGCCCACGACGGCGGATCACTCGGCAGTCCCGGTGGCGCGACTTCAATGACTTCAGGGAATTGCGAATCTTCATGGCCGGGCGCCTGCTCGTTTTCTTCAAATCCGGGTTGTTGGAAGGTTCTTTAAACCGGCGGTTCCCCTAGAGAGCGGGGCTGCTCAAGTCAAGGCGAAGGCTGGAGACCGGCGCACATCAGCGGAGCGTCATCGTGTCGCCGTGAATCTCGACCGAAGCGAACTTGGCCAGAAAGCTTTGTCCGAGGAGCGATTGCCCGCCGCTGTTAAGCACGATTGCCGGGATCGCTTCCGCCTTCGCCCCGCCCAGGGTCATGCGATCGACAGTAACGACTTCGCCGTGGACGCTGCCATCGGCGCCTTCCCCGACCACATCGTTCATGCCGATAGACGTTGCGATGCCGGCGCTGCGCGCGTCGTCGCGCGACAAGGCGATGCCGGTTGCCCCGGTGTCGACCAGCATATGAAGATTCGTCCCGTTCACATCGACGTCGGCATAGAAGTGCCCGTCGGAGCTGCGCCGGATATCGAGCGCGCCATTCTGCGATGTGGACACCGGAGTGGCGTTCTGCGCCCCCACTCCTTCATCGGCCACCGCTGCCCTATTGACGATGACGACGTCCTGCGACGAACGGTGCGGAGACAGATGGCCAAGCATCGACCCCATGACTCCGACCGCAAAGATCGTGATCAGGAACATCCGCATGCCGTCCGCAATAGCGTTCCCGCAGTAAAGAAACGGCTAAGTCGCGCGCTCCAGCAGCTTGCGCTCCCAGGCGAGCGCGTCGCCGACAATCCTGTCGATGCCCTGATATTGCGGCCGCCAGTCGAGCGTTTCGAGGATTCTCCGGTTGGCCGAGATCAGGTTCGGCGGGTCGCCCGCACGGCGGCCCTCCAGCACGCGCTTGATCGGCTTGTTGGTCAGGCGGTCGACCGCATCGAGCACCTCGAGCACGGATAGGCCCCGCCCGTAGCCGCAGTTCATGACAAGATTCTTGTCCGGCTCGGCGATCAGCTTCTCGATCGCTGCGACGTGCGCCGCGGCGAGGTCGCTGACGTGGATGTAATCGCGGATGCAGGTGCCGTCGGGGGTCGCATAGTCGGTGCCGAAGACCGAGACGTGATCGCGTAAGCCCACCGCTGTCTCGACCGCGACCTTGATCAAGTGCGTCGAGCCCTTGCCCTGCTGCCCCGAGCGGCCCTGCGGATCGGCTCCCGCGACGTTGAAATATCTGAGCGCGCCATAGTTGAACGGATGCGCCGCCGACGCATCGCGCAGCATCCATTCGGTCATCAGCTTGGACGCGCCGTAGGGATTGATCGGCTCCTTCGGATCGTCCTCCGCGACCGGCACTTTCTCCGGAGCGCCATACACTGCGGCGGTCGAGGAAAAGAGAATGTGCTTTACGCCGGACCGAACGGCGGCGCTGAGCAGCGCATGCGTCGCGATGGTGTTGTTGCCGTAATATTTGAGCGGGTTCTCGACCGATTCCGGAACCACGATCGATCCGGCGAAGTGCATGATGGCCTGCGTGCCCTGCTCGGCGAAGATGCGCTCGACGAGCGGGCCGTCCGCGACCGATCCTTCGTAGAACGGCACGTCCTCCGGCACCACGCGGCGCACGCCGTTGGAGAGGTCGTCGATCACCGCGACGCTCCAACCGGCATCTTTGAGCGCGAGCATCGCGTGACTGCCGATGTATCCGGCGCCGCCGGTGACGAGGACTGGGACCTTGCTCATTCGGCAGCGCTAGCGAAGGCGTGCTCCGATTTCCAGCGGCGGCTCGTGGCGGCATGCGAAGTTGCGACGGAAGTGGAACGACCGGCCGGTGCCAGGGATTTTGTCCACTCATTCAGTCCTGAGGAATCTCAAATGAGGCGTTTCTTCACAAATCTTGCTTCGCGCGGCGCTTACCTGATGGGGCATCCGGCCGCGTTCATTTTGGCCGTCCTGGCCTGCGTGATGTGGGCGGTAAGCGGGCCTATTTTCCGTTACTCCGACACGTGGCAGCTGGTCATCAATACCGCCACGACAGTTCTCACCTTCCTGGCCGTCTTTCTTATTCAAAACAGCCAGAATCGCGACGGAGCGGCAATTCAGGCGAAGTTGGACGAAATTCTGATTTCTGTTCACCAGGCGCGAACTGAACTTGTGGGTATCGAAAACCTCACAGACGACGAACTCACCGCGCTCAAGGGCGCTCTTGAAAGAGAGGCGCTGGCTCCGGGTGAAACACGGGCTGACGCGCCCACCGTCGAGGAAATTTTGCAGAACCGAGACAAAGGTTGAGGACGACCTCACGCGCTCGGCCGTCACATCAACTTCGCGCCCCGGTTTGCCTCATCCGCGAGGCGGCACTATCAGCCCCGCACCCATCCCAGCCGAGTAACACAGCGCATGGCACTCACGATTTCGAGCTCGTTCGACGCCGGCAATATCCGCGTCGTGAACCAGGACGGCGACCGCGCCGATCTGGAGATCGCCACAGATCACATGAGCGACTTCTACCAATGGTTCTATTTCCGGGTCTCGGGAGCCGCCGGTCGCGAGGTCACCTTGCGCATCACCAATTGCGCCGGCTCGGCCTATCCGCACGGCTGGCCCGACTACAAAGGCGTGATGAGCCTCGACCGGGACGAATGGGTGCGCATCACAGACACGAGCTACGCCGACGGCGTTTTGACGATGAAACTGACGCCGCCGCAAGACCTCGTCTGGATTGCCTACTTCGCGCCATACTCGATGGAGCGGCACCACGATCTCGTCACGCAAACCGCCGCGCTGCCAGGTGTCGCGTACCGCTCGCTCGGCAAGAGCCTCGACGGCCAGGACATCGATTGCCTCATTATCGGCGAAGGCCCGCTCAACGTCTGGCTCTACGCTCGCCAGCACCCGGGCGAGTCCATGGCCGAATGGTGGATGGAGGGCGCACTCGAGAAGCTGACCGACGAGGACGATCCCGTCGCGCGCCTGCTGCGTCGCGAGTGCACCTTCCGCGTCGTCCCCAACATGAACCCCGACGGATCGCGCCGCGGGCACCTGCGCACCAACGCCGCCGGAGTGAACCTCAACCGTGAGTGGCACGCGCCATCGGCCGAGAAGAGTCCCGAAGTTCTCTCCGTCCGCAACGCGATGGACGAGACCGGAGTCGATTTCGCAATGGACGTCCACGGCGACGAGGCGATCCCCGCCAACTTCCTCGCCGGGTTCGAGGGCATCCCCTCGCTCACCGAGCGCCAGCTCAACCTCTTCAACCTGTTCAGCGAGACCCTCGAGCGCCTGTCACCCGACTTCCAGCGCGAGCAGGGCTATGAGATCCCGGCGCCCGGCCAGGCCAATATGTCGATGTCGACGACCCAGCTGGCCGAGCGCTATGGCTGCGTGTCGATGACCTTGGAAATGCCGTTCAAGGACAATTTCAACCTGCGCGACGACGTCTATGGCTGGTCCCCGCAGCGCTCCAAATATCTCGCCTTCGCCTGCCTCGATTCGCTCCATGGCATCCTGCCCGAGCTCAGGACCGCGGCGCCTGAGAAAGCGAAGCGCGAGAAGGCGCTCGCCTGATGCCCACCCTGGTCCTGCTGCGTCACGGCCAGTCGCAATGGAACCTCGAGAATCGCTTCACCGGCTGGTGGGACGTCGATCTGTCGGTCGCTGGAGTGGATGAGGCGCAAGTTGCCGGCCAGCTTCTGCGCGAGCGCGGCTTCGACTTCGATTGCTGCTTTACCAGCGTCCTCACGCGCTGCATTCGCACGCTCCACCTCGCGCTTTACGAAATGGGCCGACTGTGGCTTCCGGTGAGCAAGGACTGGCGGCTGAACGAGCGCCATTATGGCGGGCTCACCGGCCTCAACAAGCAGGAGATGATCGACAAGGTGGGCGCCGAGCAGGTCAAGATCTGGCGCCGCTCCTACGACATCCCGCCGCCGCCGCTGCCCGCCGACAGCCCTTATGACGTGAGGAACGACCGGCGCTACGCTGGCATCCCTGTGCCCGAGACCGAAAGCCTCAAGGACACCATCGCCCGCACTCTGCCGTATTACGAAGCCGCGATCGTACCCGCGCTCGCCGTCGGCAAGCGCGTGCTCGTCGTGGCCCACGGCAATTCTTTGCGCGGAATCATCAAGCATCTGTCGAACATCGGCGACGAAGAGATCGTGAGCTTGGAAATCCCGACCGGCAAGCCGATCGTCTACGAGCTCCGCGAGGATTTGACGGTAGAGAAAAGGTACGATCTGGACGCTTAAGCGGCCGCTTTGCGTCGGTACATCTGCTCGTCGGCGCGGGCCATGACTTCGTCGGCATTGTCTTGGGCGTCGATAATCCCAACCCCGATCGCGACGCTGAGCGGAAGCGAATCACCGTCATGCATGAACTCGCACGCGGCGATCATCTCGATCAGGCGCGCCGCCGTTTCGTGAGCGCTCTTCTCGTCGGCATTTTCGAGCAGGATGCCGAACTCGTCGCCGCCGATCCGCGCCACCACGTCGCTCTTGCGCACGCCGCTTTCGAGCAACCCCGCCACCTGGATCAGCGCCAGGTCGCCGGCGCGGTGGCCAAAATTGTCATTGATGGATTTTAGTCCATCCAGATCGACGAAGAGCATCGCGGCATGCGCATCGTAGCGGCTGACACGAGCGATCAGCCGCTCGAGCTCACGGACAAAGCCGCGGCGATTCGGCAGATCGATGAGGCTGTCCTGGTGGGCCAGGTGATCGAGCTGCTCCACGCGATCCTGCAGCTGCGCCACCTGCCCGCGAAGCCGGCTGATCTCTTCGATCAGCCGATCGACATCGGCGTCTTCGGTCACCTGGTCAGACATTGCCCCGAGCCTGCCCCTTTGAATAAACGGATGCCATAGCGCGATTCCAAAGCCTTGAAAATCCAGCAACTTGACTGAGAGGGCGACCCGATCGTCAAGCCGCCGGCTCAGGGAGCGTTGCCTACCCCGAATCACCCCCCTAAACGAGCTTCCTTTCTGCAACTGTTTCAAGGCGGGACGATGACGGAGCCGCTGGTCGGCATCATCATGGGCAGCAGCTCTGATTGGGAGACGATGCGCCATGCCGCCGAGACTCTCGACGAGCTCGGAGTCGCGCATGAGACAAAGATTGTCTCCGCCCACCGAACGCCCAAGCGGCTTTACGATTATGCCTCCTCGGCCCGGCAGCGCGGACTCAAAATTGTCATTGCCGGGGCCGGGGGAGCCGCGCATCTGCCTGGAATGACGGCTTCGATGACCGCGCTCCCGGTGCTCGGAGTGCCGATCGAAAGCCAGGCGCTGAAGGGCATGGATAGCCTGCTGTCGATCGTCCAGATGCCCGCCGGCGTGCCGGTGGGGACGTTGGCGATCGGCAAGGCGGGTGCGATCAACGCCGCGCTGCTTGCCGCCGCGATGCTCGCCAACTCCGACGCTGATCTCGCGGCAAGGCTCGAGGCGTGGCGCGAGAGGCAAACAGGATCGGTGGCCGAAGCACCCGAATGATTGTTCCGCCCGGGTCCACAATCGGAATAATCGGCGGCGGCCAGCTCGGCCGGATGCTTAGCATCGCCGCCGCGCAGCTCGGCTACAAATGCCACATCTTCGATCCCCACGAGCATGCGCCCGCGGCCGATGTGGCGGCGCTCGTCACCCGCGCTGAATATGACGACTCGTCGGCGCTCGAGGCCTTCGCGGCGCAAGTCGACGTCGCCACCTACGAGTTCGAGAGCGTTCCGGTCGAACCGCTGAAAATGCTCGGCGACAAGCTTCGGCCGGGCGCGCGATCGCTCGGGGTCGCCCAGGACCGGGCGCACGAAAAGAGCTTCATCGAGCAATGCGGCGGCCGCGTGGCGCCGTGGCGCTCGGTGTCGAGCCTCGGTGACGTCGACTCCGCGATCGCCGACATCGGCCTGCCGCTCGTTTTGAAGACTCGGCGCTACGGCTATGACGGTAAGGGCCAGGCCTGGGTCCGCTCACCGGATCAGGCTGAAACCGCGTGGCATAGCATGGGGGAAGAAGCCGCGATTGCCGAACGCGGAATCGATTTCACTGCGGAATTTTCGGTCATCCTCGCCCGCTGGGCCGACGGGAGTCACGCCTTTTGGGACTCCCCGGAAAACGTCCATCGCGACGGCATTCTTCGGACCTCGACCGTACCGTGCAGCGCCACAGTCGCCGCGCAGGTGACCGAAGCCCGCGAAGCGGCCCTGCGCATAGCCGAAGCGCTCGGCCACGTCGGAGTGCTCACCGCCGAGTTCTTCGCCAGCGAGACGGGTCCGCTGGTCAACGAGATCGCGCCGCGCGTGCACAACAGCGGTCATTGGACGATCGAGGGCGCGGTCACCTCACAGTTCGAACAGCACATCCGCGCGATCTGCGGCCTTCCGCCCGGGTTGACGGGACTCATGCGCGGCGGCGCCACGATGGAGAATCTCATTGGCGCGGACATCGAGCGCTGGACCGAATTCGTCTCCGAGCGCGGCGCGCACGTGCACATCTACGGCAAAGGCGAAGCGCGTCGCGGAAGAAAAATGGGCCACGTGACGCGCGTGGTGCGCTGATCGATTCCGCTACCTCGGCGGCGACTTAAGGTCGCTTCGTCGTTCGGCCGTCCGCATAGCCCTGCGCCAATTCCTGATGAATACGGCGTGCTTGGATTGACTCGGCCTTCTTGGCGGCGGCCCTTTCCAACAGCGCCAGCGATCCAGGCAAGCGAACGTCGAATGCTCGCTGACAAAGCGGCACCTGCCTACGGAGCTTCGACCAACTCGATCGGCATTCCGAGCTTCTCGAGCTGCGGCCGGAGCTTCGCCGCGTCGCCCGCAACGATCCAGACGAAGCCCTTCGGGTCGAGCGCCGAGCGCGCCGCCTGGTCCAGCGACGCCGTGGTCTGCGCCCGGTACTTGGACGCGAGCGTCTCATAATAGTTATCGGGGCGGCCGAGCACGTCGATGTTCATCACGGCGCCGAGCACCGCGCCCGAGGTCTCGAACTCGCCCGGCAGCCGGTTGATGTCATTGGCGACGGTCAGCTTGAGCTCGTCCGGAGTAACCCCCTTGGTCGTCAGGAAGTCCCCGATCTGCTGGTTGATCTCGGCCAGCGAATCGCCGGTCTTGTCGGCCTGAACCGGCGCCGAGACGGTGTAGATCACCGCATGCTCGAGGACCGATTCATCGCCGTTCACGCCGTAAGACCAGCCCTTGTTCTCGCGCAGGTCCATGTTGAGCCGCGACAGGAAGGTCCCGCCCAGCACCTCGTTGGCGGTGTCGAACGGAACGATGTCGGCCCTGGGATCGATCGGCAGGAGCTGCGCCCCGACGATGTTCGACTGCGGCGCTCCCGGACGGTTGATCAGCAGGATCTTGGGGCTCCGGAGCCGCGGCGGCGGAGCCATGAAGGCCTTGACGCCCTTGGGCAACGCCGGCGCGGTCCACTGTCCAAAGCGCTGCTCGAGCATCGGTTGGACCTCACTGAGCGGCCGGTCCGACACGATGAAGATTTTCGCATTGTCGGGCCTCAGCCAGCGCTGCTCAAACGTGATGAAATCCTCGCGGCCGAACGTGGCGATCGCCTTGGGATCGCCGCCGGAAGGGCCGCCATACGGATGGCTCGCCCCGTAGATCACGGTGGGGAGCAGGCGTTGCGCAACGCGCGTCGCATCCTTCTGCTGCTGAGCGATCGCGGTCAGCTTCTGAGCGCGGATGCGCTCGACATCGTCAGGCCGGAACGCCGCGTCCTTGGTCACTTCGGCCATGAGGTCGAGCGACGGCGCGAGGTTCGGCGAGAGCGCATTCAGCATCACGTACGAACGGTCGGAGGCATTGCTGCTGCTGACGTCGGCGCCCAGCCGCTCTTCGGCCTCGGCGATCTCCTGCGAGGATCTGGACGACGTACCCTCGTCGAGCAGATCCATGGTCATCGAGGCAAGGCCGCGCTTCTGCGGCGCGTCGGATGCCGATCCGGCATCGAACGCAAGGGCGATCTGGGTCACCGGCACGGCGGTCCGCTGAACGTAGTCGACCGCCAATCCATTCGACAGCCGAGTATGAACGATGGCGGGAAATTCGAGCGCGGAAAGCTGCCCGACCGGCGGTACCTGCCGCATTCCCTGCACGGCGCTGTCGGTCTTCGATTCCGGCGCTTTCACCAGCGGCTTCGACTCGGCGTAGGCTGGGCGATCGCCGGGCGAAAGGATGATGCTCAGCGCGGGACGGCGGAGCCATTGCTGCATCGCCGACCGCACCGCCGCCGGAGTGATTGACGCATAGGAGGCAAGCGTCTTTTTGTAGAAGTCGCTGTCGTGCGCGTAGGTCTGGCCTTCGGCGAGCGAAACCGCCTTGCCGCCGAACCCGCCGACCTGCTCGAGACCGCGGATGCGGCCCGAGACCTCGCTCATCACCGCCCGCTGGACCTCGTCCGCGCTCGGTCCCTTGGCGATGTAATCGGCGAGGACCTGGTCGAGCCGCTTGGCCACCTTCGCCGGGTCGACTCCGGGCCGCACATAAGCGGCTACCGAGAAGATTCCGGCTCTTTGGAGCGGCGTAAGGCTCGCTGTGACCGCGACCGCGAGCTTCTCGTCGCGGACCATGATCTTGTCGAGCCGCGAGCTGGCGAGCCCGCCGAGCACCGAGCCGCCGATGTCGATGGCGGCAAGCCGCTTGTCGAGCAGGCCGGGCACCGCCCAGTAACGCTGGATGATGGTGGTCGCGACATGGTCCTGCATCGCGATCGACTTGGCTTTGGGAAGCGTCGGCACGGCCGCCATCGCCGGGTGGTTCACCGGCCCCGCCGGGATTGATCCGAAATATTTCTCGACGAGCGGTTTGGCCTGGATGGCGGTGACGTCGCCGGCGATCACCAGGACAGCGTTGTTCGGCCCGTATTTGTCGCTGAACCATTGCTTGACGTCAGCGAGGCTCGCCGCGTCGAGGTCATCCATCGAACCGATCACTGTGTGATGGTACGGGTGGCCGGCCGGAAAGAGATTCTCCTGCACCGCATATTGCAAGAGCCCACCGGGTCGGCTGTCGTTCTGCCGCTTCTCGTTCTGGACGACGCTGCGCTGGTTATCGAGCACGCCCTGGGTAACGGCTCCGAGCAAATGGCCCATTCGGTCGCTTTCCATGAACAGCGTCCGCTCGAGCGCGCCGGTCGGCACCGTCTCGAAATAGTTGGTTCGGTCGTAATAGGTGGTGCCGTTGTAATCGGTCGCGCCGATCTGCTGCAGGTAGTTGAAATAGTCGCCCGGCAAATCCTCGGTGCCGTTGAACATCAGATGTTCGAACAGATGGGCGAAGCCGGTCTTGCGCGGCGGTTCGTCCTTCGATCCGACATTGTACCAGGTGCTGACCGCAACCACGGGCGCCTTGTGATCCTCGTGGACGATGACGGTGAGGCCGTTCGCCAGCCTGAACATCGTGTGCGGAATGGTCACTTGCTTGACGAGTGTGAGGACCGGCACCGACTTGGCGGGGAGCGCGGCGGACGTAGCGGCAAAGGACGGTGCCGTGAGGCAAGTTGCGGCAACAAGCAGAGCGACGCGGCTCAATTGGCGCATGGTGCTGGAATCTCCGGGATTATTGCAATTCGGGGAGCGCCGACCTTACCCGCGTGCACGCCCAACGCAACGGCTGCGGCGCAACCCGGACAGATTTTCGACAAACGAAAGAAGGTTCAGACGCAGCGGTCGACCGCGCGCAGCACCGATACGCCGGAAGAGGCTTCCGTCGCTTCCAGGCGGATATCGCGCCTCGAACCGCGATCCGCGACTCGCAGGTAATAGGGGCTGCTCACGCCTCTGGCGCCGAGGTTCGAGAATGTCCCGCCGCCATGATCCCTGGGCACGAACGACCACGGCTGCGCGGCCTGGTTCTGCGCTGCAACGAAGCAGGCGACGAACTGATTCGCCGGCTTGCTCGTGCTCCGCGCGACAGCGCCGCTGGCCGGCGGCACGGCGGCGCTCGCGGCCGAAACGGCAAGGCACGAAAGCAGTGCGAAAGCGGTGCGTTTCATGCGGGCATAGTAAACCAGCTGTTAACGCGTGTGAAGTGCGGCTGTACTAAATCGGGATTCTGCTGGAATTTCAGAAGGCTGCGAGCTCGGTCAATTAGGCAACTCCGTTCATTTTTTGTATTGATTCGGAACCTTAATAATGAGTTAATCGTATCGGCAGTGGAGGACTCGCCCTTATTGGGGCAATGCGAAGGGGCCGACAGGGAAAAATGAGGAGCGCTCGCGCGCATGGCAGGGCAAGCAGCCGGCGTTCGAGCCGGCGCCGCCGCCGCTCGTTCCTCTTCGCCGGCGGATCGACGATGGCGGCGCTGGCGACCGCGTTTTCCGTGACCAATTTTGCCGGAGTCGATCTCGCCAGCGCGGCCGTCGAGCGCGCGAAGAGCTTCCTTCAGCTGATGAGCCAGCGTTCACCCGGGGAGCGCGTCAAGGGCGAGCTCATCAAGACCAAGCACAAGAAGTACCAGGTCCTCGCTGAGCGCGAGGGGCCAGTCATGCCCTCGCCCCCGCTGACCGAGAGTCTGGTTGACGTCCTCGCTCCGCCAGCCGCGCTGCTTCCCGGCGGGATCGAGACCTCGGAGCTCGGGCTGCCGACCGGGCTTCCCCCCGGCATAATCCCGCTTCCGCCGCCCGGGATCATCGTTGTCCCATGCTGCGCGGTCGTTCCGCCGCCACCGCCACCGCCTCCGCCGCCGGGCCCGCCACCTCCGCCTCCGCCTCCGCC
>JBDTON010000071.1:0-23051 GCA_039933195.1 Sphingomicrobium sp.
TCGGTGTCGCCGATGTACATGCCGGGGCGCTTGCGCACCGCATCGAGGCCCTTGAGGACCTTGATGCTTTCGGCGTCGTAGGAATTGCTGTTCGGGTCGGTTGCCATAGTCCGGATATAGGGATTTACGGCAGGAAGTCACGCGCGTGCGCGCCGCGCGCGCACACGCACGCGCGTGAACCGAGGGCGATTCTAGCCGCGGGCGCGGCGCTGCTGCCCGTAGCGGCGATTACCGTTCGACCGCGCTCCGTTGCCGCGGTGCGCCGGATGCCGGTTGGGACGGTGATCGCGCTGGCCGCCGCCGTTCGACGGCCTGCCCCGCTGACGCTCGGCGGGCTTGAGTGCGCGGATCTCTGCGACCTGCGCGGCAAAGCCGGCGGGGAGCGGGTCGATGCTGAGCTTCTGGCGAGTGAGGCGCTCGATATCGCGCAGATTGCCGCGCTCGTCGTCCGAGCAGAAGGCGATGGCGATGCCGGTCGCGCCGGCGCGCGCCGTGCGCCCGATGCGGTGGACATATTGCTCGGCGACATCGGGCAAGTCGAAGTTCACGACATGGCTGACCCCGGGAATGTCAATCCCGCGAGCGGCAATGTCAGTTGCGACAAGCACCTTCATCTGGCCCGAGCGGAACAAAGCGAGCGCCCGTTCGCGCTGAGCCTGGCTCTTGTTGCCGTGAATCGCGTTCGCGGGGATGCCGGCAGCCTCGAGCAAGCGGACGATCTTGTCGGCGCCATGCTTGGTCCGGCTGAAGATCAGGGCGCGCTCAACGTCTTGGTTGCGGAGCAAATGAGTCAGTAGCGCCGTCTTCTCCGTCTGGTTGACGAAGGTCAGGCGTTGCTCGACGCGGTCGACCGTCGTCGCGGTCGGGGTAACCGACACCTCGGCGGGATTGGTGAGATAGCGGTCGGCGAGCTCCTTGATCGCTCTCGGCATGGTCGCCGAGAAGAACAGAGTCTGGCGCTTAGGTGGCACGAGCGCGACGATGCGCTTCAACGCATGGATAAAGCCAAGGTCGAGCATCTGGTCGGCTTCGTCGAGCACGAGGATCTCGAGCTCGCGCAACGAAAGCGCGCGCTGGTCGATGAGGTCGAGCAGGCGTCCGGGAGTCGCGACCAGCACGTCGAGGCCGCGAGCGACGGTGCGGATGCTCTTGCCGTTGGGAACGCCGCCAAAGATAACTCCGACCGACAGGTGCATGAAACGACCATACGCTTGGGCGCTGGCGGCGATCTGCGAGGCGAGCTCGCGCGTCGGAGCGAGCACCAGCATGCGAATCTGCCCGGGACGCGGTATGCGCTTGGCGGCCGCCAGGCGGTCGAGCGAGGGCAGCATGAACGCCGCGGTCTTGCCGGTGCCGGTCTGGGCGATCCCGAGGAGGTCGCGGCCGGTCAGGACCGTTGGAATAGCTTGAAGCTGGATGGGCGTCGCCTGCGAATAATCCTTCGCTGCGAGCGCATCGAGAAGGGGCTTGGAGAGCCCCAGAGACATGAATGACATTGTTGGAATTCCAATATTGTGCGCGCGGCCGGCGCGTTGATGCGCAAGCCGCGAGCGGGGTCAAAAGAGCGCCCCGCGTGAATAGGAGAGCAAGAAAATCGAGGCGCGGGCCGGTTGCCGCCGAAGCGTTGAGCCGATCACGCCGCTTGAAGAAAGCGCCTCGTGTTGCGGTGCAATATAGAGGCAATCCTTAAAAAGTCCACCTCAGGTGGGATTCACTGCTCCCGGCTCGACGCGGAAGCGCGATGCGGCGCCGATTCCATCGAACAAATTCGCCTCCGTAGCGGTCATCCAGACCTGGCCGCGACCCTCCAGGCGCGCGAACACAGCGGAGCGGCGTTTGGGGTCGAGATGCGCGGCCACTTCGTCCAACAGCAGGAGCGGCGGCTCGCCCCGGCGATCGGCCACGAGCTCGGCATGGGCAAGCACGAGACCCAGGAGCAGCGCCTTCTGCTCTCCGGTTGATGATTGGGCCGCCGGCATCTGCTTGATGCGGTGTGCGACGGCGAGATCCTGCCGGTGCGGACCCTCGATGGCGCGTCCCGCCGCCGCGTCGCGAGCGCGGTTGCTCGCGAGAGCCGATGCAAGGCCACTCCGATCCCAACCCTGCAGCGCAATTGCCGCAGGTGCGAACTCGTCTTCGGGAGCGTCGGCCAAGCGCTCGTCGAGCGCGGCGACGGTGCGGGTGCGGGCTTCGGCGATGGCAGCCCCATGCTCGGCCATCGCCTCCTCGAGTGCGGTCAGCCAGGCCGCATCCGGCCTTTCCTCCGCAAGCAGCTTGTTCCTCGCGCGCATCGCGGCTTCGTAGCGGGCGGCGTGATGCGCATGGCTCGGCTCGAGCGCCAGCACGAGCCGGTCCAGAAAGCGCCGCCGGTCCCCACTGGACCCGAGGAACAGACGGTCCATGGCAGGCGTCAGCCACAGCACCGACAACCACTCACTCAGCGAGTTCACCGAGGCCGAAGCGCCGTTGATCCGCACTTGGCGTCTCTCGGGCGCACTAGTGACGGTCCCGGTGCCGATCGAGACACTCCCCCTACCGCTTGTGGGAGGGGGCTGGGGGGTGGGCGTGTCGGACCGGCCCACCCCTTCGGAGCTACGCTCCTCTTCCCCTCCCGCACGCGGTAGGGGAGCAATCGAAGCCGCAACCGCGAAAGCGCCGCTGCCGCCTTGTCGTGCCATTTCGCTGAGCGTCGCGCCACGCAGACCGCGGCCCGGAGTCAGCAGCGATACCGCCTCGAGCAGATTGGTCTTGCCCGCGCCGTTCTCACCGAACAGCAGCACAAAGCCTAGCCGCGGCTCGATCAATGTCGAGGCGTACGAACGAAAATCGGTGAGAGCGAGGCGGCTGACGGGCACCGCCGCCGTCTAGCCGCTATTGTTCGCGCCGGTCGATCACTTCGTAGTGGGCGGCGTGCTCATCGAAGCGCTTGAGCACCGCACGCGCCGCGGCTGGCACGTGGCTGACGCTGTAGTCCTCGCCCATGAAGGCCTTGATCGCCTCCAGGCTGTCGAACCACATCAGGGTCTGGAACTCGACTTCGCTGCCGCCGACGTCGCGCTTCATCAGGTCAATATGCCGGAAGCCGGGAATCTTTCGGCTCTCGATGTCGGGGATCACTTCGCTATGCACGATTCGCTGATAAGCGTCGGCATTCTCCGGGGTAGTCCAGCCGCGCCAGAGACGGCAGATCACTTACACCCGCATCGGCATCAAGACGTAAAGCGCGTTCGAACTATCGTTCTCGCGCAGCAGTGTCGGAGCGGCGGCGTCGGCCAGGTGGACCTCGACCGTGTCGCCATCAATCTCGCCCAGGATGTCGAGCAGGTAGCGAGCGTTGAAGCCGATCTCGATCCCGTCGGAGCCATAGTCTGCCGCCAACTCCTCGGTCGCCAGGCCGTTCTCGGGGCTCGTGACCGACAGGGTCACCTTGTCGCGGTCGAGGCTCATTTTGACCGCGCGGGTTTTCTCGCTGGCGATGGTCGACACCCGGTCGACGCCCGCCGAGAAGCTCTTCGGGTCGAGCTTCAAGAGCTTGTCGTTCGCGGTCGGGATCACCCGATTGTAATCGGGGAAGGTGCCGTCGATCAGCTTGCTGGTGAGGATCGCGCTACCGAGGCCAAAGCGGATCTTTGTTGGCGACAGCGAAATCTCAACGGTCCCCTCGAGCTCCTCCAGCAAACGGTATAGCTCGGCGACCGCTTTGCGGGGCACGATCACGTCCGGCATTCCCTCGGCGCCCTCGGGCCTGGACACGGTCACCCGTGCGAGGCGGTGTCCGTCCGTCGCGGCGGCGCGGAGCTGATCGTCGACCACGTGGAGGAAGATGCCCATCAAATAATAGCGAGTCTCCTCGGTGGAGATGGCAAAGCGAGTCTTTTCGATGATCTGGCGAAGCGAGGCCGCAGGCAGCTCGAACCGGGTCGGAAGCTCGCCCTCCGCGATCACCGGGAAATCGTCCCGTGGAAGAGTGGACAGGGTGAAGCGCGAGCGGCCGGCGACAACCTGCATCTTGCCTTCCGCGGCGGTCAGCTCCACCTGGCTGCCCTCGGGCAGCTTGCGGACGATGTCGAACAAAGTGTGCGCCGAAACGGTGATCGCGCCAGCCTGGGTGACATTGGCCGGAACGCTTTCGTCGACCTGCAGGTCGAGATCGGTCGCCATAAGGCGAATCGAACCGTCCTCGCGCCCCTCGATCAGAACGTTGGAGAGGATCGGGATCGTGTTGCGGCGCTCGACGACCGACTGGACGTGGCCGAGGCTCTTCAGGAGGACCGCCCGTTCGATCGTCGCTTTCATCGCTTACCGCCCCATCATCCGCACGCGTTTCGATCACTATAGCGAGCCGTGCCGCGCGCGGAAGTGGGATGATGACGCGAACCTGTTGGTCGGCGCTTACTTGCCGGCCTTCTGGCCGACGGCGGGGCCGCTTGCAGGCTTGCTCGGCATCAGCACCGCGTCGATCTCGTGAACGACGCCGTTGGTGAATTGCTCATCGCCCTTGGTGATCGTGGCCTTGCCGCCCTTCGAATCTGTGAGCACGGTCTTGCCGTTCTCCTTCGTGGCGGTCAGCGTTCCGCCGCCCATGGTCGCAAGCACGGCCTTACCCTTGCCGGCGTCGATCGTCTTGTCGATGTCGGCGACCAACACGGTTCCGGGCAGTATCAAATTCGTGAGCACTCCGGTCAGTTGCGGCCGATTTGCCGGGGTGGGATCGAGCGTGCCGGCAGGCGCCTTGTCGAACGCGGCATCCTCAGGGACGAAGACGGTGTAGGGTCCTGGGCCGGCGAGCGTCTGGTCGAGTCCAGCAGTTTTGGCAGCCGCGACAAATTTGCTCCCGGCTGCCAGCCCCGCCGCGATCGTCTTGGTGCCTGCAGCCTTTTGCGCAGCAGGGGTCTGGCCGGTCCTGTTCTCATCCGCGCCGCCGGTCTTGGTGCACGCGGCAGTCACCAGAAGCGCTGCCGTCAGGCCGAGCGCGAGCGCATGGCTTTTCATGCGGTTCTCTCTCCATCCTTGTGAACACGAAACGGCCCGGCAACGCATGCCGGGCCGTCGATGATCCATCTCGCCCAAAATTTACCGCCTGCCTCAGGTCAGTAGCGACGCCACGATCGCAGTCACCAGCCTGGTCGCCGGGTCCACCTGGTAGATGTACCCGTTGTTGTAGCGGTACAAGGCCGTCGGGCTGTCGTAGTACGTCGCGCGATAGTCGTAAGGAACATTGTACGCATCATAGCCCATCGGCAACGGCTGACCGATCGAGAAGCCCGGCGACATCAGCGCCGCGACCGACGTGATCATGCTGGAGCGCGGATCATACTGATAGATGGCGCCTGGCGCGTACCAGTAATTGGAGTCGGGTGTGTCATAGTACAGCGACCGGTATTGATAGGGCACGTTGTAATAAGCGGAGGACGAGGGCAGCAACTGGCCCACGCCGTACCCACCCGCGTAAAGCGGGACGACGTCCTCGACCATGCCGCTATAGCAGTCGACCTGGTAGACCACTCCGTTGGCATAGCGGTTACAGGTGTCGCCGTAGTCCGGGTAGAACGTGTTGAACCCATAATCGGCAGGGACGTAGCTGCTCATATAATTGTTGGGCAGATACTGGCCCGGCAGATAACCGCCGGCGAGCAAGGGCAGCAGTGAATCGATCACATTGTTGCTTCGATTGACCTGGTACAGATATCCGTCGCCGTACCGGTAATAATAATCCGGCGTATCCGGATAGAGGTACGACATCGCCGGTGAAAGCTGATTGACCGCGGCGAAACCGGTGACGGCCGAGAGCGGCGCGCCGAGCAGCCTCTGTGCCTGGCCCGGAGGCATGCAGCCGTTATTCTTGGCCCACAGCCCCGGCGGGCAGCCGCCGATCAAGCCGCGGCCGCGCTCGCCGTAATATTTCTCGGCGAACTGTTTGTTGACGCGGAACTGCTCGGATCGCCTGTGCAACGCGAACCCGTTGGTCTGCGCGAAACGATGGTCACCGAACTGCTGGCGCGCAAGCGCCTGCTGCTGGTCACGCCCGCCGCGGAACTGCTGGCCCGAGAGCGCCTGCTGGTTTGCATGACCGCCTCGGAGCTGCTGGCGAGCGAACGCCTGCTGATTTCCATGACCGCCGCGGAGCTGCTGCTGGCGAGCGAACGCCTGCTGGTTTGCATGACCGCCACGGAACCGCTGCCGGCGAGCGAACGCCTGCTGTTTTCCTTGGCCGCCGCGGAACTGCTGACGCGCGGAGGCCTGCTGCTGACCGTTTCCGCCGCCGCGGAACGCAGCGAAACCGCCGCCGCCGCCGCGAACGGCCGCAAAATTGCCACCGCCTTTGCCGTGCCCACCGCCGCCTCCACGGAACTTAGCACCGCCACCGCCATTGCCGGGGCCGCCGCCGCCGCCGCGCGAAGCAGCGGCCTCCTGGCCGCCACTGCCGCCATGTCCGCCGCCGGGCTTCGCTGTAACCGGCGCTGCAATCGCCAGAGCGGCGACGCCCGCGGCTAGGAACAGCCTGGTCATCATAAATTCTCCTCTTGAACGGTCCCAACGACCCATCAGGGGCGCCGTTCCACAGTTAAACGGATGGACCCTGTGCTCTAGCGCACTTGCGTGAACCTAAAATGTCGAGGCCGTTCAGATAGTTGGCGGTTCACTGTCGCCGGCCAGCCGGAGCGCGGCAAGGCCCATCAGAAGGGCCGAAACGACGTAAAGCAAAGTCGTCGCCATCGCCGAATAGCGCAATGCCTCGCCGCCATATTGAGCCGTGAGCGCGTCCGAAATCGTCCCGATGACCAAGGTCCCCAAGCCCAGCCCTATCAAATTATTGATGAACAGGAACATGGCCGAGGCCGTCGCCCGCATGTGAGCCGGCACGAGGCCGTTGATGGCGCCGATGACGGGACCGAGCCAGGCAAGACTGAGGGCCGTTGGAACGACGAACAGGATTGCCGCGACGGCGATCGAGTGACTCGAGAAGGCGAGCAGATAGGCCGGCAGGCAAAGCGCATAGGTCACGGTGGGGACGAGCGCATAAGCCGAGGGCCGCGCCCGCCTGAGGCGGTCACCGACAAGCCCCCCCAGCCACACGCCCGCAACCCCGCCAACCAGCAGGACCGAGCCGAAGATCAGCGACCGGTCGACCAGCTCCAACTGAAAGCTCCGCGCGAGGAAGGACGGGATCCAGAACGCCAGGCCATAGGAGATCAGCGAGCCGGTCCCCGCGGCAAAGCTCATCAGCCAGAAGCTCGGCTTGCGCGCGATGAGCGCAAAAACCTCGCCGACCGAGGCAGTCGCATCGCGGTGCGCATGTCCGGGGTCGCGAACGCCCCATTTGTAAAACGGCGCAAAAAGCAGACCAACCACTCCCAGCGCGATAAATGCGACTCGCCAATCGATCTTGGCCGCGATCAAACCGCCAAAGACCACTCCCAGCGCACTGCCAAAAGGAATGCCGAGCGAAAAGAGGGCCATCGCGCGGGCCCGTCGCTCGGCTGGATAGAGGTCCGCCAGAAGCGAATAGGCCGGCGCCACCCCCGCCGCTTCCCCGATGCCCACAGACATGCGCGACACGAACAGCTGCCCGAAATTCTGGGCTATCCCGCACACGGCCGTCGCCAGGCTCCACAGCGCAAGTCCGATGGTCAGCACGATGCTTCGGTCGCTGCGATCTGCATAGCGGGCGATGGGGATCGCCAGCACCGTATAGAAGAGCGCAAAGGCGGTCCCCCCGAGCCAGCCGAGTTGGGAATCCGTCAGGTTCAAGTCGTGCTTGATCGGCTCGGCGAGAATGCCGGCGATCTGCCGGTCGATGAAGTTGAGCGTGTAGGCAACCACCAGCATCGTCACCAGCAGCGCGCGATTCTTCGCCACCACTTCGCCGTTCCCGCTCATCGCAATTGCCCAAGCAACCCGGCGAGGCGGACGACGTCGCCTTCGTCCTGATAGAGGCCGAAACCGATCCTCAGCACGTCGCCCCGCACGTCGGTGATGCAATTCTTGCTCTTCAGCTCCTGATACCAGCGCTGCGCGTCGGGGCTGCGGAATGCGAGGAACCGCGCGTGCGGCGAGTCGTCCGGGGGGTTCAGGAGCCCGGCGTTGCCGAGTGCGGTTCCTGCGATGGCGCCGAGCAATTGCTGCTGAAGGCCGCCGACGTACGTGGAAATGCGGGTGGTTGTGAGTGCGTTTTGCTGGAGCATTCGCTGCACGGCATTGAAGCGGTAAAGGCCAGATGGGTCGAACGTCGCACCGAGAAAGCGCCTCGCGTCTTTGGCGTAACCGACGCTTCCTGGCGGAAGGCTCAAGTCCTCGAACTCGGCGAACCAGCCGGTAATCGGCGGCCGCGGACCGAAATCCGGCGGCGCGTGCAAGAACGCGCATCCTTCGCCCGCCATCGCATATTTGTAGCCCCCTCCGAGATAGAACGCGCTCCCGGCTGCCTCCGCTCCGAAGGGGCGGTCGAGCGCCATGAACGCGTGATAGCCGTCGATCACCACCCACGGCCCCGCCGGTTGGCCGTGAGACGCGAGCTCGTCCACACGGTCGAAGGTTCGCCCGCTCCCGAACAAGACCTGACTGACCAGAATGACGTCGTGTTCGCCGGACTTCGCAGCGGCCAGAAACCGCTCGGGAAAGTTGTCGAATGGCTCGGTCGCAACCCGTTCGACCGAGGTCCATCCCTCTTCGGCCCAACGCGCGAACTGGCGTCTTGCGCTGTGGAACTCGCCATCGCTGGTCAGCACGCGCAACGGGCCAAGCTCGCGACGCGGAGCGGCGGTCACTAGGCGGACGAGGAAATCGTGGGTGTTCGAGGAGAAAACCACTGCGGCGGGCATGTCCGTCCCGAGCTCGCGCGCGACGTGGCCCTGCGCTTCGGGCCAGACCTCTTCCATCACTCTGTCCCACTTGCGGTCCGCCAGGCGAGCGGCGTCGTCCCAGGCCTGCATTTGCCCTTCGAAGCTCGCGTCGGGCCAGAGATGGTGGCTGTGCGCCGCGAAATGCAACCGCTCGCGATCCGCCGACAAGCTGCGGCTGAACAACGGCTTGAAGCTCAAAGAGCGGTCCTCAGCGACCACAACTCCGGAAAGACACGCTTCTCGAGGGTCGAGCGCAAATATGCGGCACCGGCGGACCCGCCAGTCCCGGGCTTGCGGCCGATGATGCGCTCGACCGTCAGCACATGCTTGTGACGCCAGCTGGCGAGGGCGTCGTCGATGTCGACCAGCTTTTCGGCAAGCTCATAAAGCTCAAACCAGCGATCGGCATCGCGATAGACCTCGAGCCAGGCTGCCGCCAGCGCTCCGACCGAGCGGTCGCCAACGTCGAACCCCGCCCGAGCGAGCGCATCGGTCGCGCAATCGCGCAGGCTCGGATCATCCAGCGCCTGTTTCAGTCGTGCACGCGCGTCGGTGCCCTCATCATAATGTTCGAGGAACCGCGGATCCTTCAGGCCAAGCCGATACTCGAGCTCGCGAAACTGCGCCGACTGGAACCCCGAACTCGTGCCGAGGACATCGCGGAACTTCAAATAGTCGACTGGCGTCAGAGTCGAGAGCACGTCCCACGAGAGGGTCATTACCGCCTGAATGCGGCTTATCCGCGCCATGGCCTTGTAACCCTCGGCGAAACGATTCTCGCCAACCAGCCCGATTGCCAGTTCGAGCTCGTGGAGCATCTCCTTCATCCACAGCTCTTTGGTCTGGTGGATGACGATGAACAGCATCTCGTCGTGCAGGTCCGACAGCGGCCGCTGCGCCGACAGCAGCTGATCGAGCTTCAGATAATCGGCATAGGTCAGGCCGGCGGGCGTGGCGGTCATGTCGGCGGCTTAGGGCAAAGCCCCACGGTGCGGAAGCGCGAGGACTTTAGTAGGGCCCGTTGCTGCCGCCGAACCCACCGGATCCTACGGTCCCGATGTTGCCGAACAGCTCGTCGAAAAAGCTCTTCCTGCGGCCGAGTGTCGGAGTGCTCCGCTTGGTCGGCTCGACGTTCATCACCAGCTCCCTTCCCGTGCGCTCGACAGAGGCGACGTTGCCGGCCTGATCGAAGCGCACATGAAGAACCGTTTGCTGCTTCACCCGCGGATTGCGGAACGCGACCTGCTTCGTGTCCCGCGACACGTAATACCAGTCGTTCGGAGTGAACTCGCCGGTGAAGGTCGGGCGACCAAGCAGCTTTTGGACGGAGGCCTTGTTGTCGACGCCGGGCTGGACCGAGCTTGCCAGCTGCGAGTCGATGACCGACCCCTTGTGCGCCTGCACGGACGCGCAGCCGGCAAGCGATGCCGCCGCTGCGAGCGCGAACGAAATCCTGAACAGCGCAACCTTCATTATCCAACCTCTCCTGGAATGCCCCGGTGCGCCTTATCTCGGACGCCGCTTGCGTGACCGGCTGCCGCCTCAATATGCTGGCGGCTAGCAGGGGCGCAAGCCTTGAGCCATTCCGAAGGACACTATGCTGGGGATGCTGTTCCGGACATTAACAAGCCAGCGGAATGACGCGGCGGCGCTGTTCCAGTCCGCTACGGACCAGGCGCGAAAACCGCACTGGTATGTCGAAGGTGCCGTGCCGGATACGATCGACGGCCGCTTCGCGATGCTCGCAACCATCGTCGCTTTGGCGATCGTTCGGCTCGAACAGCTCGGCGATCTGGGCAATGCCAAATCAGTGGCGCTGACCGAGCGCTTCATCGCAGTAATGGAAACCGAGCATCGCGAGTTGGGCGTCGGTGATCCCAAGCTGGGCCGGACGGTGCGCAAGCTCGTCGGATCGCTTTCGCGGCGGGTCGCACTGTGGAGATCGGCCATCGCCGGCGAGGGCGAATGGGCGCAAGCGGCGCGCGAAAGCCTTTACAAGGCCGACGTGTCACCCTTTGCACGGGACCATAGCGCGACTGCGCTTCAGCGCTTGTGGGCGGGGATTCGCGACTCCGAGCTCAACGCGCTCATCGAGGGGAAGCTCGAATGACCGAACGCTTTGCCCATCACCTCCGCCTCAAGGACATTCACGACGGTCAGCGGCTCGATCTCACCGCGGACGAGGACGAGCGGGAGGCGATCGCTCAGCGGCTCGGAATCGAAGCGTTGTCGTGCCTCGAAGCGCATGCGGTGCTGTCGCGAAACGGCGATGTTGTGCGTGCCGAGGGCAGGCTAGCTGCTTCTCTCCACCAACGCTGCGTGGTCACGAGCGACCCCATTGCAGCGCACGTGGACGAACATTTCGAGGTGATGTTCAAGCCCGCGCCCACGGACGGAGCCGACGAAGAGCTCGAGCTCGGGGGAGACGACCTCGACGTCGTGTTTCACGACGGCGTCATCGACCTCGGAACGGCAATCGCCGACACGCTCGCTCTCAGCCTCGACCCGTTCCCGCGCAGCGCAGCTGCCGATGCGGCGCTGAAGGAAGCCGGAGTGCTGACGGAAGCGGAGGCGAGCCCCTTCGCCGCCCTCGCTCAGCTCAAGAAGAGCAGCGAGAACTCCTAGAAAGGCACGTCGTCGTCGAGGTCGGTGTCGAACGCAGCCGGCTGCGGCCGCGACTGCGGCTTGGACGGGGCGCTGCTAGAATCGCTAAAGTCGTCGCTGAACGCGCCCCGGCCGGCACCCCCGTCACGGCTGTCGAGGAGGACGAGTTCACCGCGGAACCGCTGAAGCACGACTTCGGTCGTATATTTGTCCGCCCCGGACTGGTCTTGCCATTTGCGGGTCTGCAGTTGCCCTTCGAGATAGACCTTGCTGCCCTTGCGCAAATAGCTTTTCGCGACCCGGCCCAGGTTCTCGTTGAAGATGACGACATTGTGCCACTCGGTGCGCTCCTGGCGGTTACCGTCGCGGTCTTTCCATTGCTCCGAGGTAGCGACGCGCATGTTGACCACCTCGCCGCCATTGTTGAGCGAACGCGCCTCCGGATCCGCGCCCAGATTGCCGACCAGGATCACCTTGTTCACGCCCGCCATGTCACGCTCCTCCAAGTCCGGCAGCGACCGCAATCCAGTAGGTCGCTCCTGCCGCGAGATAGGCCAGTGCGAACAGATAAGTCACCATGAAAAGCGGCCACTTCCACCCGTTGGTCTCGCGCCGCGTGACGGCGATCGTCGAGATGCACTGCGGCGCGAAGACGAACCAGGCGAGAAAGGCGAGCGCGGTCGCGAGCGACCAGCGGTGCTGGAGCTTCTCGACCAGAGTGCGATTGCCCGCGGGATCGTCTCCCGAGTCGAGCGAATAGACCGTGGCGATCGCGCTGACGGCGACTTCGCGCGCGGCCATCGCCGGGAGCAAAGCGAGCGCGATGTCGTGGTTGAAGCCGATCGGGTGGACCACCGCTTCGATGCCGTTGGCGATGTGGCCGGCGATGGAGACTTCGCTCTGCTTCTGGCCGGGCTGCGCCTGCGGAATGCTGGCCAACGCCCAGAGCACGATCGTGGTGCCGAGGATGATCGTTCCGGCGCGCTTGAGGAAGATCTGCACCCGGGTGAGAAGGCCGATGGCCACATCCTTCAACGAAGGCCACTGATATTTGGGAAGCTCCATCATGAAGCCTCCCCCGCCGCCCTTTAGAACTCCCCGGCGCAGTACCAGCGCCGCTAGAAGGGCGCCGCCAATCCCGGTGATGTACAGGCCGAACATCACCAGGCCTTGCAGGCCAACACCGTAGCCGAGGCTTCGGTTGGGAATGAAGGCGGCGATGACCAACGTATAGACGGGAAGCCGCGCCGAGCAGGTCATTAACGGAGCGACGAGGATGGTGGTCAGACGGTCCTTGGGGTCGTCAATGGTTCGGGTCGCCATGATCCCGGGAACGGCGCAGGCGAAGCTCGAAAGCAGAGGAATGAAGGCGCGGCCGGACAGCCCGGCGCCGTGCATCAGCTTGTCCATCAGGAAAGCGGCGCGGACCATGTAGCCGGTGCCTTCCAAAAGGAGGATGAAGAAGAACAGGATCAGGATCTGGGGCAGAAAGGTGATGACCGCGCCCACACCGGCAATCGCGCCGTCGACAACCATCGAGCGAAAAAGCC
Organism: Sphingomicrobium sp.; assembly: GCA_039933195.1. Taxonomy (GTDB): domain Bacteria; phylum Pseudomonadota; class Alphaproteobacteria; order Sphingomonadales; family Sphingomonadaceae; genus Sphingomicrobium. Next base: position 12,998 of record JBDTON010000071.1, read on the forward strand.
CGGGCGGCAGCGCTGCGGAGGCCGCTCCGGACAGCCATGCGACTCCCGACCCGATCCACGACACCGGAGTCTCGCTCCACGCGAACACGCCCTGGAACATCACGAACATGACCAGCGCGAGAATGATCGGGCCGGCGATCGGGTGAAGCAGCACCGCGTCCAACCGGTGCGTCCAGCGGCGAACAGGAGTCTCACGAATCACGGCAGCCGCCGCGATGGCGCGCGCGCGCCGCTGCAAATGGATGAGATCGCTCTTCACATGCTCGTGCACGCCGCAGCGCGGGGCGGAGAGCATGTCGTCGAGCGCGGTCGCAAGCTCGCGGACTCCTCGGCGGCGGACGGCGACCGTTTCTATCACCGGAACTCCGAGCTGCTCCTCGAGCTTCGCGGGGTCGAGCTCCAGGCCGTCGCGCCCGGCAAGGTCGACCATGTTCAAGGCGATGATGGTCGGCAGTCCGAGCTCGATCAGCTGCAGGGCGAAGCGCAGATGGTTGTCGAGGTTGGACGCGTCGAGCACGATGACCAGTGCATCGGGCTGACGCTCACCCTTCTGCCGTCCGAAAAGCACGTCGCGAGTCACCGCTTCGTCGGGGCTCGTCGGATCGAGGCTGTAAGCGCCTGGCAGATCGACCATTTCGACCGGCCGCCCGTCGGCGAGAATAAGCCGGCCCGATTTCCGCTCCACCGTGACGCCCGGATAGTTGGCGACCTTCTGGCGTGCCCCGGTCAGCGCGTTGAACAGCGCACTCTTGCCGGCATTGGGGCTGCCGGCAACGGCGACGAGCGGTAGAGGATTCACTTCGCTACAGGAACGACGCGCACCGCGCCCGCATGCTTGCGCCGAATCGCGACGGTCATCCGTCCAACCCGAATCGCGATCGGGTCGCGGCCGAACGGCCCACGGTGCAACGGCTCGACCGCAACGCCCTCGTCAAAGCCAAAATGCTTGAGCCGACAGGCCTCAAGATGATCGAGCACGTCCCAGTTGATGGAGGCGACAAGCGCCTTCCTTCCCAGCTCTAGCTGGTCGAGACCAATCGTCTCCGGATGAAAGGGCGCATTCATTCTTGCGACTGATTATCATTAACGGGTTAAGAATTCCATCATGAATGTAGCCGCTGCGCGCAGGCCGGTAATCCGGTGAATTACTTAGGCGGGTAGCGGAGCCGGCCAAAAAATCTGGACGGGCTCAGCCGCCGATCCGAGGACCCGCGCCATTCAGCCTTGAACTTCTCGATCTTCATGACGTCGTCGATCCGACGGTCGAGAAACGCCGCGGTCTCGCTCCACGTGTCTCTCTCGTCGTCCAGCCATGCGATCACGGTCGAGCCATAAACCGCGCCAAGCGTCATGCGCTTGGTGTAGTGATTGAAATCGGTGCTGGTGTCGCCGGCGATCCGCCACATGCGATCCGCGCTGCGCCAGCCGATCCTCAGCGCCAGCGGCAGGTTCTGCGGCATCGCCAGAATCGCGAGCGCCCGGCGGACAGCTTCGCGTGCCGGGCCCATGATCTCCAGTCGACGCCAAACCAGCGAACGGATCTTCTCGCGGATCTTCATGCTCTCCATGCGTTTGGGCGTGGCCCAGGCCTCGAGCGCCCGATCGACCTCCTGGATGTAGAGGTCGATCAGGTCCGGCTGGCGCTTCGGCATCGCGAGTCGCGCCTGGACGGGATCGATCCCGAGCTGCCCGGCCGCGCTGTCGACCGCCTTGGCGGTCCAGCCGTCGAACACGGCATTCTCGCCGACGGCGAGCGCGAGCTTTCGGCGAAGCTGTTCGAGAGGACTCGGATCGTCCATGCGGCTCAACTGGGCTGCTCAGCCGGTGTTCGCAAGCCCCGTTCAGGAAGGCATGCACCAGCGCGATCAAGGGCAAGAACAGAAGCCGCGAAAGCGGAAAGACCAAAGCTGCCGATAGTCTGCGCTTATGGTGCGTATTGCTCCCTGAGGTCATAGAGCGCGAGCGCCGCGCGCGCGGCGCCGCCGCCCTTGTCGCCCTGCTTCGGATCGGCGCGAGCGATCGCCTGCTCTTCGTTCTCGACGGTTAGAATGCCGTTGCCGATCGCGAAGCCCTGAAGTGTCAGGTCCACGAGGCCACGCGCGCTTTCCTCGCTGACGACTTCGAAATGATAGGTCTCGCCGCGAATCACGACGCCAAGGGCGACGAATGCGCAGAAGCGTCCGCTGCGCGCGGCGAGGGCGATGCCTCCAGGAAGCTCGAGCGCGCCGGGAACCGTCAGCGTCTCGTGTTTGTGACCGGCACTTTCGATCGCCACTCGAGCGCCTTCGAGCAGCATGTCGTTAATGTGCGGATAGAAACGCGCTTCGGCGATGAGAATCGTCGCCATGGTCTACTCGGCCCCCCGGAACGCCCGCTCCTCGACGATCGCCAGGCCATAGCCGGCGAGCGCCACGGGCGAATGATGCGTGTTGGTGAGCAAGATCATGTCGTGGATTCCAAGCGCGGCCAGAATTTGCGCTCCGGTGCCGTACCCACGCACTGCGTCCCCGGCCTCCGCCGGCCTTCCTGAACGAAGATCGATCGATCGCGAGAGCGAGCCGGGCGCCGCCGCGTGCAGGGCGACGAGAACGCCCGCCCCCTCTTCTTCGATCGCTCGCATCGCGCCGTGGAGCAACCCCGACCGCCGGCCCGCCTCGCCGAGAACGTCGCCGAACAAGTCGAGGCTGTGCATACGCACCAGAACGGGCTTGGACGCGTCGACGGCGCCGTGGACCAGGGCGAGCTGCTCTTCGCCGATCGCTTTGTCGCGGAACACCTGTGCGTTCCATTCGGCGCCGCTCTCAGCCGTGAAAGGCGTGGTGGCCACCCGCTCGACAAGATGATCTTTCTTGAGCCGGTAGGCGATGAGGTCGCGGATGGTGCCGATCTTGACTCCGTGCGTGCGCGCGAAATCCATCAGATCATCGAAGCGCGCCATCGTCCCATCGTCGCGCATGATCTCGCAAATGACAGCGCTTGGATTGAGCCCGGCGAGCCGAGCGACGTCCACTGCGGCCTCGGTATGGCCGGCGCGGATCAGGACCCCTCCTGGCCGCGCCACCAGCGGAAAGACGTGACCGGGCGAGACCAAAGCGTCGGGCCCATTGCCGGCGTCGATCGCAACCGAGATCGTGCGCGCGCGGTCGGCGGCGCTGATACCGGTCGAGATTCCGTCCTTCGCCTCGATCGAGACGGTGAAGGCGGTCTCGTTGCGGCTGCGGTTGGTGCGGGTCATCGGTTCGAGGCCGAGCTGATCGGCCCGCTCCTTTGTGAGCGCGAGGCAAATAAGGCCGCGCCCGTGCCGCGCCATGAAGTTGACCGCATCGGGAGTCGCCATCTGCGCCGGAATGACCAGATCTCCCTCATTTTCGCGCGATTCGTCGTCGACGAGGATGAACATGCGCCCGTTGCGCGCTTCGTTGATGATCGCCTCGGTCCCGACAAGCACTTCGGCGGTCCCACGCTGGATCAGCTTTTCAAGTCGGCTCAGCGTGTCTGCGGTCGGGTTCCAGTCCGAATTACCCAGCTTGCGCAGGCTGTTGGGGTGAAGTCCGGCGGCTCGGGCGAGTCCCGAGCGGCTGATTTCGCCTGTGGCTATGACGGCTTCGAGTCGCTCGATCAGACTTGTGGACATGGCCGCGCTATATCACATCGCAGTGTGATGAAAAGTCGGTATAGCGGTGTTCCTATTGTGGGCGAGCGGCCAGCATGCGCCCAATGTAGCGCGCAAGCACGTCGATCTCGACATTGAGCTGTTGCCCAGCGGCGAGCTGTCTCAGCGTAGTCTGCTGCGCCGTATGGGGGATGATATTGACTGAGAAGTGAGTCGATCCATCTTCGGCTTCGCGGACTTCATTTACCGTCAGTGACACGCCGTCCAGCGTGATCGAGCCCTTCGGCGCGATCATTGGACCAAGCTCGCGCGGGACGTGGATCCCGATCTTCTGCGAATCACCTTCCGGGCAAAGCCCGACTACCTCAGCGACGGCATCGACGTGACCGGTGACGATATGCCCGCCGATCTCGTCGCCGAGCCTTAGCGAGCGTTCGAGGTTGAGCTTCGCGCCCTCGCGCCAGTGATCTTGCGCCGTGCGCGAGACTGTCTCACCCGACACATCCACCGCAAACCAGTCGGCACCCTTGTCGATGACCGTCAGGCACACGCCCGAGCAAGCGATTGAAGCGCCCAGATCGATCGTGGCGGTGTCATAGCCGGTCCCGATCTGGAGCCGGAGGTCGCCCCGCTGCTCGGTGGAGCGGACAGTGCCGACGTCGGTGACAATCCCCGTGAACATCGCGGCGGCCCTAGCCCTCGCGCATCCGCTCGTAAACTTCGAGACGGTCGACGCCGAGCTTCTGCTCGCTCACGAACCGCCACCGGCCGTGGGCGTCGGCGACCGCGTCGAGGCCGACATAGCCGAAGGACGACTTGCCCTCGCCGACGATGATCGGTGCCCGGTAGATCAGGATTCGATCGACCAGATCTTCGGCGAGAAAGGCTGTCGCAGTTGCCGACCCGCCTTCGACGAACAGGTCGTTGACGTCATGAAGTCGGTACACATCCTTCGGTTTTCGAAGAGTTTCCCAGCCGGCGACAGCTTCGCCGCGAGTCAGTAGCGCGCGCCTCGGGGAGCGCTCCTCGAAACCGGGCAAGCGGACGTCGAGGCGGGGAGCATCGGCCAGATATGTGCCGCGTCCGACGACGATCATATCGGAATGCGCCCGCTCGAGATGGACGTGGCGCCGCGCATCCTCGCCGGTGATCCATTTCGATTCGCCGGACGGCAAGGCGATCTTCCCGTCGATCGACAGCGCAAGCTTGAGCGTGATTCGCGGCCGCCCGAGGCTCAGCCGGGTGAGCCAGCCGGAGAGCGAGCGCTTCGCCGCCTCGCGCGCGACGCCCAGTTTCATCGCGACGGCGGCGGCCCGAAGGCGCTCGATCCCGTTGCCGGCCGTGCGCGGGTCCGGATCCTTCAGCGCGACCACAACGCGCGCGGGCTGCGCCTCGGCGAGGAGGTCGGCGCAGGCTGCCCCGCGCGGGCTCTCATGGGCACAAGGCTCGAGCGTGACATAGACCGTTGCGCCGCGCGCTTTCTTGCCGGCCTGCTTGAGCGCGACCGCTTCGGCGTGCGGCCGCCCGCCGGCGGCGGTCGCGCCTTTGCCGACGATCTTCCCGGCAGCGGATACGATCACGCAGCCGACGTTGGGGTTGGGCGCTGAGCGCCCGCGCGCGTCCTCGCCGAGCGCGACCGCTTCCGCCATGAAGCGGCGGTCGCCGCTCACATCCCTAACTGGTTCTCGAGCTTTTGGAATTGCCGTTGCCGCTCTTTTTGCGCGGCCTGCTTGGCCGCCTGGTCCTTCTTCTGGTCGGCGATGATCTCTGCGTCGGTGCGGTTCGAAGAATAAAGCTCGACCTCGACCACCTGGGGCGGCGGCGCCGTACCGAGCTTCGCGTCGACCATGAACTCAATGACGATGATCGCCGTGATGAGCAGAGCAAGCGAAGCGCCGATCACCTGCTCGCGGCTGCGCTGACGCATGAATGCGGCAAGGTCGCGAAACGCGGCGCGCGGGCCGACTGGCCGTGGGAACCAGGACATCATTCGAAAATAGGGCTGGCGAGGGGAGTCCGCCAGCCCCGGGGGCAATCAGCCGTTGAGCTCGAAGCGCAAGGTGATCACGGCCGACGAGGCGACGGCCTGTCCGTCCGCCATAGCCGGCTTGTAACGCCAACGGGCAAGCAAATGGCGTCGGGCGGCGTCGAGGAATGCGGGATCGGTGCGCCCGACAGGCTCGACAGCGACGACTCGGCCGCGCGCGTCGATCGTCAGTTTGAGCCGAAGCACGGCTTCCTCTTCGTTGAGCAGCTTCGATGCCGGGTACGGCGGCTTGAGCTCGGACGCCGGTGTGAGCAGCTCTGGGCCCATGTTGCCGAAGTGTGGCGTGGGCAGCGGCCTGGGCTCCGGGATCGGAAGGGGAAACGGGTTGGCTGGTCCGGGATCGGCGGTCGGTCCGGTCGGCAACGTCGGATCGTGTGTCAGAGGCTGCGGGCCTGTTGGATTGTGTGGGAATGGAATTGGAGTCGGCTGCGGATTGCTCGGATGGCGCACGCGCGTGTCCGGCGGCGGCTTCGGCAACGGAATCGTATCGATGAAGATCGGCGGAGCCGGCCGATGCCGGTCATATTCCATCTTGGCGCTCGCGAGGACCGCAAGCAGCGCGACGTGGACGGCGATGATCGCCAGCATGGCGTTCGGATGGGAGCGACGGTCGACGGCGACCGGGCCGTTGGCGGCGTAAGCGAGCATATAACCCTCCTTCACCAGATCCTGATGAAAGGAATGTTACATCATCACATTTGTTCCGCAAGAGAAATCTGCGGAATCGAATTTTCTCGTGGACTAGCGCTTCGCGGCGGCTGTGAGCCGCTCGATTCCTCGGACCTTGCCCATGCGCTGGATGAGCCCGGCCATTTCAGGACCGCTTTCCCGCCCTGTGAGGGCAAGGCGCAGCGGATGAAACAATTCGCGGCCCTTCTTTCCAGTCGCCTGTTTCAACTGCTCAGTCAGCGCCCGCCATGGCTCCGACGACCAATCGAGCTGCTCGGCGATGGCCGCCGCCTCGCGGACCAACAGCCGCTCGTCGTGGCTGAGGTCGGGGGGTTCGATATCATTGTGAAGCACCGCGAACCAGCCGGCGAAATCACCAAGCCGTTCGAGGTTGGGCCGGAGCAATAACCAGTCCTCTTGGGTCGCGCCCGCGGGCAGCCGATCGGCTACGGCCGAATAGTCGAGCTTGTGCAGCAGCCGAGCATTGATCAGCTCGACCTCATGCGGGTCGAAATGGGCCGGCGCCCGGCCGAACGTCGCGAAGTCGAAACTCGCCGCGAGTTCATCGAGGCTGGCGATCGACTCGACCGGCTGCGAAGTCCCGATCCGCGCCAGCACGGACAGAAGCGCGAGCGGCTCGACGCCTTCCTCGCGCAAGTGTTCCGCGCCATAGGAGCCAAGGCGCTTCGACAGCTTCCCTTCGGCAGCGACCAGCAACGCTTCGTGAGCAAACTCGGGCGGCTCTGCTCCCAGGGCTTCGAACATCTGGATTTGTGCTGCGCTGTTCGACACATGGTCTTCGCCGCGGACGATATGGGTGATCTTCAGGTCGACGTCGTCGATGACGCTGGGAAGCAGATAGAGCCAGCTGCCGTCCTCACGCCTAACGACGGGGTCGCTGAGGAGCGCCGGATCGAACCGCTGCTCGCCGCGGATGAGGTCGGTCCAGACAATCGGCGCGCCATGGTCGAGCCGGAACCGCCAGTGCGGCTTGCGTCCTTCCGGCACCGGCGCATCGGTCGCCGTGCGTTCATAGACGGGGGGCAGGCCGCGCCCGAGAAGCACTTTGCGGCGCAGCTCGAGCTCTTCGGCGCTTTCATAGCACGCATAGACCCGGCCCGCCTCGAGCAGCCGCTCGAATTCGCGCTCGTAGAGGTCGAACCGCTCGGACTGGCGGACGACCTGGCCGGGGTTGAGCCCCAGCCATTTGAGATCGTGGCGGATCGCCTGATCGAATTCGGCCGTCGAGCGCTCCCGATCGGTATCGTCGATGCGGAGGATGAATTTCCCGCCGTGCTTCGAGGCGAGGAGGAAGTTGTGCAGTGCCGTGCGGATGTTGCCGACGTGCAGGCGCCCCGTCGGAGAGGGCGCGAAGCGGGTGACCACGCTCATCCCGGGCTCATCGCGGCAGCTTCACATCCGGACCGGTATGAAAGAAATTGCTGATTGGGTAGCGCCGATCGCGGCCGAAGTTGCGAGTGCCGATCTTGACTCCTGGAGGGGCCTGGCGGCGCTTGTACTCGGCCTTGAGAAGCTTGGATTCGATATCGGCCACCAGGGCCACGTCCTCACCGGTCGCGTCGGCTACTTCCTTTACCGACATTTCCTTGTCGACGAGACCTTCAAGGATGCGGTCGAGCACCGAATAAGGCGGCAGGCTGTCCTCGTCCTTCTGGCCTGGACGCAGCTCCGCGGTGGGCGGCTTGGTAATGACTCGCGCCGGCATCACCGGACCGCCCGGTCCGAGCGCGCCGTCGGGGGGGTGGGCGTTGCGCCAGCGCGACAGTACGAAGACTGTCGACTTGTAGGCGTCTTTCAGCACCGAATATCCCCCGGCCATGTCGCCGTAGAGGGTCGCATAACCGACGCTCATCTCGCTCTTATTGCCGGTTGTGAGCAGCATTTCGCCGCACGAATTGGAAAGCGCCATCAGCGCCACCATGCGGAGGCGCGCCTGGACATTCTCCGCGGCGAGGCCGCTCATGTCGGGCAGCATTTGCGCGACTGCGTCGACCGCCGGTGCGATCGAAACGACGTCATGGCGGCAGCCGAGCAGGCGCGCGCACTCCCGCGCGTCTTCGAGGCTTTCCTCGCTGGTATATTTGGATGGGAGCATCACCCCGCGGACCTTGTCGGCGCCGAGGGCGTCGACTGCGACCGCGGCCGAGAGCGCGCTGTCGATCCCCCCCGACAGGCCGAGGATCACTCCGGGAAAGCCGTTGCGAGTCACATAGTCGCGAAGCGCGACCATCATCGCCCGGTAGACATCGGCCGGGAATTGATCGAGCTCGTGAGCGCACCGTGTTTCGCAGCGCCAGCCGTCTGGACCGCGAACCCATTCCGTCATCAGGAACGCCTCGTCCCAGTCGGGCATCTGCACGACCATCTCGCCGTCCGGGTGCATGACGAACGAGGATCCGTCAAAGGCGAGCTCGTCCTGGCCCCCCACGCGGTTAAGGAAGATGAGCGGCAAGCCGGTGCTCGTCGTCCGCGCCCGGGCCAGCCGCTCCCGAGTCTGGTTCTTGTCGAGCTCGTACGGGCTTCCGTGCGGCACCAGGAACAGCTCCGCCCCGAGCTCCGCCAGATGGGCGCAGACCGGCTCGAGCCACATGTCCTCGCAGACGGGAACGCCGAGCTTGATTCCGCGCCACTCGATCGGCTCGGGAAGGGGCCCCGGCGTGAAGATGCGTTTCTCGTCGAAGGTTCCGTAGTTCGGCAGCTCGTGCTTGAAGGTGCGCCCGATCACCCGGCCGCCGTCCGCGAGCAGCATCGCGTTGAAGTTCTGGCCCCCCTCGTTGACGATCGTTCCGATCAGCATCGCCGGCCCGGCCTCGGTGGTCGCGTCGACTAGCTCGTCGGTGCATTCGTGGACCCGCCGAACGAACTCCGGCTTGAGCACCAGGTCTTCGGGCGGATAGCCGACGAGCTGCAGCTCCGGGCAGAGCAAGAGGTCCGCATCCCTGGCCCTGCGGCGCATTTCGAGCATTGCCGCGGCATTCCCGCCGAGGTCGCCGACGCGCTGGTTCATCTGCGCGAGCGCGATTTTCAAGCGGACGGTCATGCGCGCGATTTAGCGACGATGGCGCGGCGAGCAACCTTTACGGGAACCGCCCTCGCTCGCTAAAGCCGAGTCGCCGCTGGGGAAAACCACATGAAACTGCTCGCCGGGAACAGCAACCTTCCGCTGGCCCGATCGATTTCCGACTATCTCGAGGTGCCGCTGACGGACGCCAGCGTGCGGCGTTTCGCCGACGAAGAGGTGTTCGTCGAGGTCAACGAGAATGTCCGCGGCGAGGATGTCTTCGTCATCCAATCGACGAGCTATCCGGCCAACGACAATCTGATGGAGCTGTTGATCTGCATCGACGCGCTCCGCCGCTCGTCGGCCAAAAGGATCACCGCCGTGCTCCCTTACTTCGGCTATGCGCGCCAGGACCGAAAACCCGGTCCGCGCACCCCGATCTCGGCCAAGCTCGTCGCCAACCTGATCACCACGGCCGGCGCAAATCGGGTCCTTTCGATCGACCTGCACGCGGGTCAGATCCAAGGCTTCTTCGACATTCCCACCGACAATCTCTTCGCCTCGCCGGTGATCGCAACCGACATCCGGGCGCGCTTCGGCAACCGCGACCTGCTCGTCGTTTCGCCCGACGTCGGAGGCGTGGTTCGTGCCCGCGGCCTCGCCAAGCGCCTCAACAACGCGCCGCTGGCGATCGTCGACAAGC
>JBDTON010000072.1:0-10156 GCA_039933195.1 Sphingomicrobium sp.
CAGCAGAGGGTCGTGATTGCCTCTGTCCTGCATCCTGAGAAAGTGAGTTGGCCAAGTTGGTGGTCGGTTCGCGCGTGAAAATCGCAAATTCCGATTATCCTTGGTGAACCCAGAGCGAAGCGGGCATAGGACAACTACCCCTGTCGCTGTCCGCGACCGAGGCAGTCGTCCCGCCCGCATTCGATTGTATGACTTTTTGAGACGAGCTCGCAAAGCTCGTCAGTGTGGCAGCTCGCTCGCCTGCCTTGTTTCGGGGTCGATCACGAACACGGCGTGATGTTGCTCGGCCGAGAGTGCGAAGTCACCGCTGACATGCCATTTCCCATCGTCAGCTGAACGCGACGCTTGCCATTGCACATCCGCCGGGATTGGTACCGGCTTCGTATGACAGCATTTCGTCTCCGTTACGGTGGCGGTTTTGTGGTACGAATTTCCATCCAGCGACTTGCAGCGCCACAATTCCGGATTGTGGGGATTGACGCTCTTTTCCGATTCCACTTCCATCGCGCCGCAAGGGACCTGGTTCGTTTGTGTCTCGGTGTATTTCGTGTTCACGGTCGTGGTGAGCGAACCATTCTTCGCCAGTGATTGGATCAGTTTTACGGCATCCTCTGCGGACATGCCGCCGTCCGCTGCGGGGCCCGTTCCACTCAAAGTCGATCCATCTTGGGAATTCATCGTTCCCGTCGGCTGCGACCGCTGTTGGCATGCGCTGGCGAGCAGGCATGCCACGGCAACGATTGTCAGAGACTGGCAAGGGGCTGGCTTCATTGCGGCGATCCTTCTCAAAGGAGTTCGAATGGAATCTCACCACTTCATATGATTATTCGCTGCCGCGGTTCTTGCCCCTTGGAGCGCGCCGGGTCGCGTTACCCTTTGTCGCCTTGCTGGCGGCGCCGGGTTTGCGCGCGGGCGCAGATTTCGCCGTCTTGCGGCTGGTGGCCGCTGGCGTTCCGGCTCGCGCGGGCGCGCGCCCAGACGGCGACGATTTCTTCCCAGCTGACCCATTCCCAAACTCCTTGCGGACAAGGGCAATCTTGCGACGCCGCTGCTCGAGATCGCCCTTAAGCTCCTTCACTTCCAGGTCGATTGACTTGGCGAACTCAGCTCTTGCGGTCTCCAGACTGGCGATGCGTGCCTCCACGCGCGCGGCGTGTGCTTCCTGGAGCTCAAGTGGACGCTGAAGCGAGCGGATGGCGGGTTCGCCTTCCAAAATCTTCCCAGCCGCGGCGACAAGCTCGTCTCGCTGCTTGATCAGTTGTTCGAGATCCATGATGTCCTCCTCAGGTCTAGGAAACCGTGTTGAATGCTGCCTCGGGGTTAGGAAACTCCGCCGGACGTCGAGAATTGCCGAAATGCGAAACGTTGCCGATGAAGGGGCCTCGTATCTCGTGCAGGTCGTATGATGGGTAATTACGTGTCGTCGCCCTGACCTGATTTCCATTGATTGTTCCATGGCGACCGAACATCGACACGGTCGCCACGCCGTCAGAGAACGCAGGAGGCGTGAAATGCGCACAATAATTGCCGTGAAAGAGAACGCGCTCGAAGCGGCTGATTGTAGTGGCGTTCACGACCTGCTGGCGCAGCTCGACTAAAGCAGACCGGCCTGGCCCCAGAAACTTGTTGCCAGCGATCTGAACTGCAAACCCGGCTACTGGACCACCAGAGACTTGCGGTGCGGACTCAAGGAAACCTCGCATTCGAAGCGCGCGATCCTCACCGTTAAGGTTGCGAGTATCTGGCCGTGAATAAGTGACGAGATTGCTCTCAATACGAGCCTCGAGAATCACTTCGCCGGCAATTCCATAGGCGATCGTCGCCACGGGACCGCCGCCGGCGGGCGGAAGGCCCGTGTCCATGACTTCGTTACTCTCGACGTGCAATTCCCCGAATATATTTGTGGCGCTGATACCGGCTGCGATGCGAGCGGCGGAGCCACACCGGACCACACGATTCTCGATCACGTTGCAGCGCTCGGAAGCGCCGGAGATCAGGATCGCATTCTGGGTCAAATCAGTGAGCCGGTTGCCGCTTACCGTCGGCGATTCCTCTTGAGCGAGAGCAATACCGAACTGACCGGCGGCAACTCTATTGCCAGTAAAGGCGTTGCGCGCGCCGCCGACTGAGAAGCCGCCGAACGAGGACCGTGTGATCTCATTGTCGATGAGCAGGCAGTCCGTTGCGCGAACAAGGGCCAAGCCCAAGCCGAACTGAACCAATCTGTCGCCTAGAATGTTGCCCGCGACTCTGCTGCTGGCCACGCCATACAAGATGATGCCGTGCTGTGGACCTTCAACGATGTTATCGGTGATCAGAATACGTTCCGCTGTGAGGTACTTGTCGCCTTGACGGTCGCCGGCGATCACGGCGACCGAAGCAGTCAACTTCTCGCCCGAAGAGAAAATATGATTACCGCGGACTTCTGACCCGCTTCCACAGATACGAATGGCCGCGAGATTGCCGCCGCGATGAAGGATTTGATTGTCAGAAATAGTAGAAGCGTCGGCCGCGACATCAATTCCGAACGAGCGCAGTGGGCCATCCGCCGCGTCTGCCATGGAAATGCGGTTGCTCCGGATTCGTGACAATCGTGCACGTGAAGACGGTCGCCCGAAGGGATCGTCGTTCACGATGATGCCCCACGTTGCGCCCTCGATCACGTTGCTCTCGGCGGTCAGCGGACCGCGCATCTCTCGTGCCAGGATAGCGATGTCGAACTTTTGCTCGCCGGCAATCATGAACTCGCATGCGGAGACGGTTATGTCTGCGCAGCCTTTATCGAACCAGACGCAAATCGCCGGCCGCAGGAACTTACACCGATTGATCTCAAAATCGCTTGAGGCGGCGGCGAACAGGCCGATGCTTTTACCTGCCCGCTCAGCGGTTTCCAATGTACAGTCCTCGATGATCAGGCTTTGCGCCTGCACCACTGAGATGACTGGACTGGCGCCACCCTCGGCCTGCCGAAATACTATCGAGAGAACCCGCGTCTGAAGCGCTTCGGCCACGCTCAGCAATGTTGTCCCACGCCGATTTACGACGATCGCGCCGAGGCTCTCGCCGTGGAGCGTAATGTTGTCCTTCGCGATGACAATTGGCGCATCGATCACGTGAAGGCCGGCCCTGAGGCAAACGCATCCGCCGACGAGCGGCAACGCGTCAATCGCGGCCTGTATATTCTCCCCCGGTTTGATGACGAAGGTACAGCAACCCTCAGCGCGCTGCGGGCGACAGTCGGTGAGCGTGTCACTGGCGGCGTCCCACATCGCCAGTCGCGCATAATGGTGCCAAACTTCGCGAGGTGGGGCGCGATCCAGCTCCTCGACCGACGCGTCGGTGGTACGGGCAGCGAAGGCCCACGAATCTCCGACTCGAAACCCTTTGAGGCCGGTCGACCCGAAGCTGACTGTTACCCCGTCCTCCAGGATGAAGGTGGTGGCAGCAGCGGGAACGTCGATCACTCCGGAAGTGCCGAGGTCCAGATCCTGGATCTGGACAGGACTGCCGCCGCTCGTCTGGAAGATCTTCCCTTTCTGATCCCAGCGCCGGACTCTAAGGTTACGTGCCCCCGGACTGGTGCTGTCCGGAAACGGTCCTGGAGCCATGTCGGCGGGCAACGGCGCGAAGGTGATCTGTCGCTTCGCGGCGTCGACGCTGATCTTGCGCATTTCGCCTGGAAGCAGTGCGAACTCACGGTAATCATTCATGAATTCTACCCAGTCACCCGTCTTGAGCGACAATATGTCATCGCGGCCGACCGATTCGACCTCCGCCTCGCCGGCATTGACCAAGGCTACGATGCGGCTCCCGACGCTCGCGTTTTCGCGCGACCATTTGAAAGTGGCGACGCCCGGGGGTCCGGGGTTGTGAATCTCGACGCGATAGAGCTGGTTCGCTTCGCCTCGATAGCCGCCGGTCGGAGGCAGCTCGCATGGATCAGTCGCGGGAGGAACGTTGTAGGTGCCGGTCGTGAGCGTTCCGGTGGACGGCGCAATGAGGTCGGCCCATCCAGGAAGCCCGGTGTCCGCGGTCGCGCAGGTCGCGCTGCTTCCGGCGTCAGGAGCGAGGATGCGAACTTGCCACGCAATCTGCTCGCGCGCACCGGCATCGACGCCGATCGCCGTCTCCACCAAATCGGGTTGCTCGAGATGGCTCACCGGCCGCTTCCAGACGTCCAAATAGACCAGATGCGTGCCGCTGAAGGGCAAGGGTTCAGGCTGCGGCTGATAGGGCTGCAAGGACACCGGCAGAGCGGCATAAGGAATGGGGTTAGCGTAGCGGGCTTCGCCGAGGTTGTCGTCGACCACTCGCTCGGCCGCCGCGGTGGACTCGGCGCCATGGCATTCGGCGCAGAGACCATCGACGTAGAGTCGGCCGATGCCGATTGTCAGTCCGCCAGGGACCGCCGCGATCTTGAACGCGTCGGGGGTGGTCGCCGAGACCGACACTCGACCCAGCATATCCCCACCGAGCGCGCGCAAGCGCCGGTCGAGGACGTCCGTCAGCTCGTTGAAATCGCTGTCGAGCAGGACCCGGCCCTGACCGATTTTCACGCCCGAATAATCCCGCAACCCGTTGAGGAGAACTTTGGAATAATCTATACTCATGATTCTTCTCCAGAAGGCTCTAGGTCGCGTAGAAGATGCCGGCGCGCAGCCCGAAGCGCAGATATTCCTCCAGCCGAATGCGCAAATTGGCCTCGCGCTGCGGCTGATAGAGGTCGTGCAGGACACCCATCTCGCTCGCATCGTCGGCGCCCGTCCCGATTGAGCGGTCGGTGACGCCCCGCAGCTGACCGTAAGCCGCATCGCCGTAGCGCAGCGAAGTGAATTGCGGCAGCGCTCCCGGCTGCTCCTTGTTCGGCACGCAGCGGTAGCGCCGGGGCGTGACTGAGCCCGAGGGAACGTAACAGAATCGCATGCAGCCTTCCTGGCGGCGTTGGGCCACCACCGGGCCGAGCCACGGGATCGCCGGAGCCTGCTCGAGCGTCGCGAAGAAGATGCTGTTCGAGGCGAGCTGAATGCACTTCGAGTGCACCCGACCGATGATCGTGCACTCGCGGATCGTCAGCATTCCGCCTGCACCGCCCGCCGCATCCCCGGCAAAGGCGACATTCCCGGCCGCCCCCGAGTCGACGATGCAATCCTTCATCTCCACCTCGACGTCCGGCGCGACGACGAGCGGGCCCGTGATGCAGCGGAGCAAGGTGAGCTTGCCGAACGGATGGTCGAACCGGAGGCTCACGGCCCCGGGCGATTTGCCGGTCCCGTCGGGATTGAGCGAAAGTCCCGGGACAAGCGTGCAATCGCGCAGGACGAGCTCCCGCGGCTCGGTGTCGGGCGCCGCCGGAAGAAGCATGCTTCCGCCGGCGAACACCATCCCATCGAGCACGAGACGGCCGCGCTCGCCGACCGCCAAAGTGATGACCGTCGCCGTCGGGACGACCAGCGGCCGGACCGAGTTCTTCGCCGCAACGACGACCTCGAGCCCGGTCGCGCCCGGTCCTGGGTCGACCTTGAACGACGTCGCCTTGTAAGTCAGGCTGTCGTCGATCAGGCGGCGTCCGCCGCCGGCGATTGCGTTGAGTTGCGCCTGCATCGATCCGCCGCCGGCGATGGTCGGCTGCGGCGTGAGATCCTGGCCGAACGGGGTGCGCTCATAGTCGCCCCCGCCGATCCGGCTCGCAGCGCCGTAGTGGAAGGTCGCCGTCAGCGGCCCGGCGGCGGTGCTGCCCACCAACACTCGCCCACGCTCGGGATCGAGCCCGATCTTGCCGGGCGTCAGCGAGGTCTCGTGATTCCAGACGGCTCCGCCCGAACCGGGCATGTCGCGCAGGTCGCAAATCACGATCTTGGTGACGGATACGGGTCCGGTTGGACCTGTCAGCTGGATGCTTTCGTCGCGGCCGTAATCGTCCCACCGGACCTCGTCCGGCGCCGGGCTGACGCTCGCTTTGGCGGCGTTCACGGCCAGCGCCATCAGCCGCACCGACAGCGGCTCGGGCACGTTGATCGGTTCGGCGAGGTGCGTGATGTCGTCCTCGGCCAGCGGCCGGCGAAATAATTGCAGATCCGCGCCGAGCGGGTTGACGCGGAACTTGAGACCGCTGGCATCGCCAGGATGGGGGACAAGGGGTGAAGCCGCGAGCTGGAACGGAATTAGTCGCCAGAGGTGCAGGCCGATATTGGGGATGTTGTAGCGGCCGCCGCCCTGTTCCGGAGCACGCATTTCGGCGGTGTGCGCGAAGGGTGCGAAAGCGCTGCCCCCGCGCAGGCAGCCGGCGAGATTCCGCAAATTCGCAGTCGCGGGCGCCCTCAGGCGGACGTGCTTCATATATTGCGTAGTGGCGAGTCGCTCGAAATATTCGACCGCGCTCGCGGGCCAGCCGGTGACGTCGGTCGCCAGTTCCTCCAAGACCAGCGCGGTGCCCTTGCGGCGGCGATAGGCGATCGTTTTTCCGATTTCGGCGCGCGCGGAGAATTGATTGGCGGGAATCCCGTGCAGCGCACGGTAGCCGATCAGATCGCCGATGTAGGGTGCCGCCCAGTTGGCGCAGGTTTCGATGAACTGATCGTCGTAGAGCTGCTCGATATTCTCCTCGAGCACCGCGAACTGGTCGGCGAGCGCGGCGATCAAGGCGCGTAGCGGCTCGCCCGCCTGCTCGGCGTCGCGCAGGCGATAGACCGATGGCAGCAACGCATAGAGGCGCTCGGCAGTGAGCGTGCTCATGGCATGTTCTCCAGCAAGGCGAGCGGACCCGAATCGAGGGTCAGCAGTTCGGCCGGTTGCGAAATTCCCGCGGCGACATGCACGCGCCTGGCGAGCAGCCGCTTCTGCAGCGACGGCAGCGATTGCCCGCCGGGCTCCGTGCCGCCGTAAAGCAGGGTGAGATCGACGGCGACGACCCCAGGCACGGCCTGGGCGATGGCGATCACCTCCGATTGCTGGACAGGCTGGCCGAGGTCCCGGCGGTCGAACGAAAAAGCCGTGCGCAGCGCCGTCTCGACCGCAGCCAGCACGGTCTCGCTTTCATAATCCTCTTCGCAACGGACCCGAATTCCGATGCGGAACGAGCTTTCGAGGCTAGGCAGCAAGATGACGGCGACGTGTGGATCGCCGCCGGCCTTCAATGCCGCCAGGAGACTCGTCCACACTTTGCCGGCCGGAGACAGCGGCGCTCCTGTCGGAGCTGCGAGGGTGATTGCGATCGTTGGGTTGGTGCCGAGGTTGAGAACGCGCGCCTGAGCCTTGGCGATGCCGGTGAAAGCCAAGGCGAAGTCTTCATAGTCTAGAGCGGAGACGACCCGTTCGAGCGTGCGCGTCGCCCGGCGGATCGCGTCTCGTGCCACTTCCTCGTCTTCAGGGTCGCTGCCGCCCTCCGCAGCCATCGGGTTGCTGACGCTCTTCAGCCCCAACGGACGAGTCATCAGCTGAGTCAGCGTCTCGGCCGCGACGTTGCCCTGCGCGCCCAGATCACGGCGGTATTGTGCAACGACATTGTTGACGCCGCTGGGCAGGCGGGCGCCGCGCACGCCGTCACCGAAGGCGATGAAAGTGCGGCCCTGCTCGTCGACCCGCACGGTGTAGACGCGATCCGTGGACGCCGCATCAAACAGGGTGGGGCGCTGTCGCCATGCGATTCCGCCGATCCTGACGACGAGCTCGGCAGCCGCGCCGCTCCCGCTGCCCGCACCGCGGTAGGTGAGCGGCAACTGTTTGAGCTCGAAACGCTGGAAGCGCTGCGCCGCCGATCCGGACCCCAAGATCTGCGACGCGGATTCGCCGTGGCTGGCAAGCGCGACATTGGCGTGAATAATGACGCTGTCACGCCGGAGAGCCTCGGCGAGCGCCGGTACAATCTGCAGCTCGGTGAGGCCTGGGCCGATGGCCTGCGCGGCGACAAGCGTCGCTTGCACGCTGATCTCACCAGTGCCGCCTGTTGTCATCCCGCGGACGATCAGTCGCCGGCCTTTCCGCAATCCATTCTCGTCGATCCTGACCGGCAGGCGATCGCCGCCCACCGCGGCGTCCACCGGCCGGTCCGCGAGCGGCAACAGCTCCGATCCGGCATAGACCGTGGTTTCGCGGACATATCCGAAGAACTGAGTGTCGAGGTCGGCTCCCTCGAGGGCGAGGCGCGTCACCTTTCCGGAAATCGCGAACTCACCGCGCGATACTTCGGAAGCGGCGGTGACACGATATGCTCTGACGGTCCCGAAATTGCCCCTCGCGAGGACCGCGAAGCTGCGCTTGGCCGGCGCAGTCGTCACATCGGCAATGATCGCCGGCTGCAGCGAATCGAGGTCGACCGAGCCCCCGCCGGCGCTGGCGGGGAGATCGCTGATCTCGAATCCGGGCCAGTCGCCGTTCACCTCGGCGCCGAACTTTGCCGAATAAGCAGTCCGGAACCCGTCGGTCATCGCCCGCCAGACCGGAGCGTTATTGCCAAATGCGCCCGCTCGCCGGCGCAAGGCGTAGACTGAGGTCTTGTCGGCAGGATTGGACGGCTGCAGCGCAGGCGCAAGCGGCTTTACCCAGGCGACCCGCGTGCGCCCGTCCGCGTCGTTCGGCGCGACGACGGCGATCGGCTCGAATTGCCATTGCGCGGCATTGCTGCCGCCTAGGAAGTCCTGGCCGACGAACAGCAACCCGTCACCCGGCTTCAGCAGCGTCGCAGTTCCCGCCAGCCAGACGTCGGTATCGCCCGGCAGCGGCGCATGGGCTTCGCTCAGCCACGGGCGCATCGCGTTCCATTCCGCCCGCGTCTCGTCGAGCGCTTCCACCAACTCGAAGGTTTGCGGTTTTTCGCCCGGTCCCGGCACGCTCTGCACCTTGAGGCCGGCTTGGAGCGTGAGGCTGGCCGGAACGCCGGTGACGAAATTGCCCGGCTCGGGCGGCAGGTTGGCGGGGGGTACGGGCGGAGTCTCTAGGGCGAAGGCGAGCCACGCCTCGGCCGCAAGACCGGGCTTCAGCTCATAGCCGACCAGCTTGCCCATCTCCTGGACCGAGACACGCTCGACCGCAGTGCGCAGATAGGATTCGCTGGCGATCCGCTCCTGATAGAAAGTGAGCAGATCGGCCGAGCAGGCGAACGCGTCTATCAAGCCGATGGTGAAGTCGGAATCGTCGCGGGTTAGCAGGCTCGCCAGCGGGCTCGCGGTGCCCGGGACCAGCGCGAAATCGGAGGAGGAAAGTGCCGCCTGCAAGCTCGCGCGAAACTGCGCGTGATCGCCGACCCGGTAGCTTATCCGCGAGAGCTCGCCCGGATTGTCGATCGCCTGAGGCGTTTGCGCCTCGACGCCCTCGCAACAGTCGCAGCATTCGCTGCCCGGCGCCGGCGGCGGTACCCTCCGCTTGAGGTTGGGCGCCAGCAGGCTCATTTGCCACCTCCTCCCGAAAGCACCAGCAGGCCCCGCTCGGGAAAATTCGGGTTGTTGGCCAGTTGCGCGATCTCGAGCGCGCCGATGTCCACGACGCCAAGGTCGAGCGACAGAGGATCGGGATTGATGAGCCGCTGGAAGCGCTCGGCGTGAACCGAGTCGACGCCTTCGACCGCCTGCGCGGCGGCGATGATCCGGCTCAAATAGACAGGCGCGCCGAAGGACAGAAGATCGGGATGGAACAGGCCGAGCGTTCCGTCGGGGAGCGCGGCACTCGACAGAACCTGACCGACCCTCTTGAGCACGTCGGAGCGGAAAAAGCCGCTCTTCGCGCAGACATGCAGCCGGATGTCCAGCGGCACGAAGTGCGGCGGCACGACCTCCAGGTCGTAGCCGGCCATGCGCACGCTCTCCAGCTGGCGGCGCAGCCGCGCCGCGAGCGGGGCGTCGACCGGCCCGCCGCCGAAGCGGTCGGCGCTGACGAAGACCGTTCGCCAGCTGCCTGTCCAGCGGAAGTTCGCGACGGCGCCCTGAACCTCGTAATAGCGCTCAGCCGCGTCGGCATAATCGCGTGCCGTGACCGCGCGCTTCTGACCGTGGAAGGCCTGCGGCGCATCGCGACGGACCGCTTCGACCTCTTCCGGGTCGACGCCGCCCGCTGCCGGCATCGGGTTGCGGACCGCGGTGATCACGCCGCCCAGGCTAGTCACCACGTGCGCGATGGCTTCGGCGCCGACGTTACCGATTTGACCGTTGCCGACGCGGTAGCTGGC
>JBDTON010000073.1:0-8501 GCA_039933195.1 Sphingomicrobium sp.
CTGTTAATCGAATGGTCGCCTGTTCGAATCAGGCCCGGGGAGCCAACTTTTCAATGGTTAGCTCGTCCGAGGGCTCCTCACCTGCCCGTTCGGGTAACAAACAGGGGTAGCGGACGAGAAGTCGCGGTGGTTTACCGGTGAGATAGCCGAAGTGCCAGAGCCCGCTTCCTTCAATTTGCGCGCATACTGACCGAACGCCGTGCACCTGGCCGGGGCATCACGATCAAGCTAACGCGTCCTTAGCCCTGCTGGCGAGACACTTCGTCGCCGCTTCTGGGGGAAGCACACCAATGTCCGATAACAACAAGATGCTGTCGAGCCTCTATTCCTGTCTCGGCGCAGACCCTCGTCGCGCGTGGGTGCGTCGCGAAGAACTTCGGCTGCAAATCTCAGCGTTGGACTCGGGTCAGCACGGCAGCGCGTTGAAACGTCATGGCGAGGGTCCCTACGGTCGTTTCGCTAACGTCCGCTTGCGACCCACAGCAGACGTGATCGGCGCACTGCTCGGCCTCGTGTCCGCGCTTGTTTGCGGTTTGCTTGGTGCGGGGCGAAGTTTCGTGCCCGCCACTCGGAGCCGGACAGTGGAGCTTCGTAGTATCCCTTATGGCGCGCGCGCCTCAACGGACGCACAGCGGACCGATGAATAGGTGGAAGGACATCCGCCTGGAGCTTGCGCAAAGCCCGGACTTTCCGACTGGCTCGGTAAGTCGCGCCTACCTCATTCGAGTTCCGCTCGACGATAAGGATCTGGTCGACGAAGGCGCGCTTCTGAAAAGCCCTAGTTTGGCAACGGTGCGGCGGCATTGGTCTACCGACCCGGATGAGATCGGCGTCATCCATAAGGCCGATGGCGCCTGGGCAATGAGCCGCAATGGAACGCCGGCTCGCACGTTTAGGTTCGACGGTCGGCCAATCCGGCTCGGCCAGAAAGTCTCCGTCGTTGAGCCAAACGGCGCCGTTCTCAACTTACGGATCGCGAGCATTCGCTGATTTCCGAACTGCTGGCGCCGCGCACTCTCGCGCTGGTATGAGCGTTGCTATGAATCGGTCGCTGGATTCCAAACACCAGTTCGGCACCGACGCCGAGACGCATCTCCGCTCGATCCTCGCGACCATTCCGGACGCCATGGTTGTGATCGACGACAAGGGCGCCATCGTGTCGTTCAGCGCCGCTGCAGAGAAGATGTTCGGCTACGCGGAGAGCGAGGTCGTCGGTGAGAATGTTTCAATGCTAATGCCTTCGCCGGACCGCGAGCGGCACGACGGATATCTCGAGCATTACCGAAGAACCAAGCAACAGAAGATCATCGGGATCGGACGCGTCACCACAGCTCGGCACCGGAACGGTTACACATTTCCCATCGAGCTTTCGATTGGCGAAGCGTGGCTGGACGAAACGCGGATCTTCACAGGATTCATCCACGACATCACGCAGCGCCAAAAAGACCAGCGCCGTCTCCAGGCTCTGCAGTCGGACCTCGCACATGTGGGCCGGGTGAGCGAGATGGGCACGCTTGCATCGTCACTGGCGCATGAGCTGAATCAGCCGCTCACTGCAATTTCGAATTACTGCGAAACGCTTCGCGATCTTTTGGCCTCCACTCCCGATGCAGACACGCTGGCCGTCGTTCGGGAGGCGCTAGACGATGCCGCCGGTCAGGCGATCCGCGCGGGTCAGATCGTCCGTCGCTTGCGTGACTTTGTCAGCCACGGGGCGTTCGAGCGGCGCCCTGAAAGCCTCCGTCGCCTGGTTACGGAAGCGAATGCCCTCGCCCTCGTGGGCTCGCATGAACGTGGCATCGAAGTCCACGTCGAGCTCGACCCAAGGGCCGATCAGGTGTTCGTTGACCGTATCCAGATACAACAGGTGCTCGTGAACCTGATCCGCAACGCAATGGACGCAATGGTGGACAGCCCGGTACGCAGCCTGACCATCCGCACGAGTGCCGAGCCGCCGAATTTCATGCGAATCAGCATCGTGGACAGCGGTTCAGGAATCAGCGACGCCATCTCCGCCCAGTTGTTCCAGCCGTTCGTCACGTCCAAGAAGAGCGGCATGGGAATCGGACTGTCGATCTGTCTAGCCATCGTTGAGGCACATGGCGGCCGCATCTGGTTTGAACCGGCGCCGGCTGAAGGTACTGTGTTCCACTTAACTCTACCGATGGCGGAAGATTCATGACCAACGACTCTGGCAAGGGCTTGGTGCACCTGGTGGATGACGACGCGGCAATCCGCCGCTCAGCGGGCTTCATGCTCAAAACCTCGGGCTACGAGACGCAGGCCTACGAGTCCGGACTCGAGCTATTGAAGAATGCCGGAGATCTCAGACCGGGATGCATCCTGCTCGACATCCGGATGCCTGACATGGACGGGCTCGAAGTTCAGCGAGCGCTGCAGGAGAGAGGCGTCGCTCTGCCGGTGATCATCATGACCGGCCATGGCGATGTATCGCTCGCCGTCAGGGCAATGAAGGCCGGCGCGATCGATTTCATTGAGAAGCCGTTCGCGAGGGAAACCTTGAAAGCGTCGCTTGACCAGGGATTTCGGCGGCTCTCGCAAAAGGAAGTGACCGGCGAGCGCACGAAAGACGCTGAAGTACAGCTCCAAGCCCTCACCTCGCGCGAACGCGACGTTTTGAACGGGCTGGCTCAAGGGCTGCCGAATAAGACCATCGCATCCGATCTCGGCATCAGTCCGCGCACGGTGGAAATCCATCGCGCGCACCTCATGACGAAGCTCGACGTTCGCAGCCTCTCTGGAGCGCTTCGCATCGCGTTCGCCGCTCAGGGGGAGTAGTCGGGGTCTACTTTGCCGGCGCGAGCTGAGCAGCCCGCGCGACCGGGTTGTGAATCATCACCGATGTAGTTGGCCTCCTCCGTGGAAGCGCAGGCGAGTATATCTTCAGCAATGGACCTGTGCTCATCCGATTACTCCCCGAGAGCGGGGTTGCCGTCTTCCAAACAGTGTCGGAGATCTACTAAGAGGACGGTATCAGGAATTTCCCAGGGGTAGGCCCGAGCGGTCTGCTTCTCTTAGGCGTTTGCCGCTCCGTCCTGAGCTCGCCCAGAATCCGGTGCTCGTCTTCGAGCAGCTCGATCAACACTGCTTGCTGTTTAGGATCGCTGCATCCGTCCAGCTGCGCCTGAAAGCGCTTGATGTTCTCTCGAGCAACGAACTCCTGCATCGGAGTCTCCCTACTGCCGAGCGGCGAGTCGCTCGAACACACCGGCTATATCACGGATTAGCTCGGCCCGGCACGGCCCTTCAGGGAAATTGCGTAGGGACGGAGGTCGCCTTTTCGGTGACAAGGCGGCTATGAAGCAAAAAGCCGTCGACATTCTGAACGAGCACAGGCTGATGGCTGTTGCCACACTGCGGCCGGACGGCTGGCCTCAAGCGACGACCGTCAGCTATGCGAACGAAGGCCTGCATCTCTATTTCATCGTCTCGCGAGCCAGCCAGAAGCTTGGAAATATCGCACGGGATAGCCGCGTCTCGATCGTTGTCGGCTGCGACTTTGAGGACCCTACGCAAATCAAGGCACTGTCGATCGCGGCCAATGCGTCGGAGGTCCGAGATCCTGTATTGCGCGAGCGTGCAATTGATCTCGTGCTTGAACGACATCCAGCTCTCGCAAAGCTGTCGAGGCCGGACCTTGGCCATTCGGCCGTGATGCGTGCTTACTGCAGCATCGTGACGATCCTCGACTATTCGAAGGGCTTTGGTCACACCGATCTCCTGACCGTCAGTCCGGGCGGCGCCGAAACGACTGCACGCAATGATGACTGGGGATTCATGGCCGCCGCGGCCGCTGAAAGCTGAGTCGGTATTCTTACCTATTCCGCTTCTCGCGACGTACCGCGAAAGAAGAGCGGCCTTCCGGAAATTCTTCGCTCCCCAGCCCTCTTTTTCCGGAAGGCGTCTCTCCCAAAGCTTGCGAGCGCCTTCTGGACTCGTCTGTGCGAGGTGCATTCGAGACTGCTGCGTAAAGCGCATTCTCGTGGCCAGTGATGATATCGCCCGCGTTTCAGGCCTGTGCTCATCAGGCCCGGGGAGCCTCTGTCAGTCTTCGTGACCCGAGCGCCACAGCGCGCCGGTCAGCGGCTCCAGCAGATATTGCAGCGCGGTGCGCTTACGCACCGTCAGCACGACCTCGACGGGCAGCCCGGGCCGAAGCTCGCCATTGCCGAGTACCGAGCGAACTTCGTTCAGCTCCTTCTCCGGGACGACGATTTCGGCGCGGAAAAAGGTGTGGCTGGTCTTCTCGTCGGTAAAACTGTCGGCCGACACGGTCCGGACTCGACCGGTGAACAACGGCAACGTTCGGTTGTGGATGCTCATAAACCGTACCAGTGCCGGCTGGCCGCGATAGGCATCGTCCGCATCCGTGGGCTTCAATTGCGCCTGAATTACCAGCTCACGCCCATCGGGAACGATGTCCATCAGCTTCTGGCCTGGAGCGACAACTCCGCCGATGGTGAACACGGTTAACCCGACGACCTGCCCGGTGACCGGAGCACGGACCAGCGAATGCTCCAATTGCTCGCGGGTCGCGACCAGCTTGGGCAGCGTTTCGGAAAGCTTGCTCTGCGTGTCCTTGAGATCGGATTCGATCTGTTCCTGCCGGCCACGGACGACGCTCAGCGACTGCATCCGGGTCTCGCCGATGCCTTCGCCCGCACGCGCATATTCGGCTTCCATCGCCGCCTGCTGGCCCTTGAGCTGGGACTCGGCGCGTTCAAGCTCGCGTACCCGGTTCATCGACGCGAAGCCCTTCGCGGCAATGCTTTTCAGGCCCGCGAGCTCCTCCCCGATGAGCCTCTGCTGCTCGATCAGGGCCGCGCGTTGCTGCGTGTAACCACCCTGCTGCCGCACGAGTTGCTGCGCACGTTGGCCAAGCACCGACTGCTGCGCCGAAATCGAGCCGGACCGAGCATTCATCTCCGACCGCTGGAGTTCCATCACCTGCGCCGCGATCTCACGGTCCTGGGGACTGAGGGAGGCAAATTCTGGAGGCGTGGCGAAATTCCGCTGCCCGCTCCGTTCGGCGAACAACCGCGCGCGCTGCGCTAGCAGCGTCAGATAATCGCTGGTGAGCGCGCGTTCCGATGCCTGGAACTCGGGCGCGCTCAATTCGACCAAAACTTGCCCGGCGCGGACGTGCTGACCCTCGCGCACGCGAATCGCCGTGATGACCCCGCCATCCTTGTGCTGCACCGTCTGGCGGTTGCCGAGAACCGCGACCGTGCCCGGCGCGCTCACACCGGCATCGAGCGGGACGAACGCGGCCCAGCCCAAGAATACGACGAAGAAGAGGATCGCGACGATTAGGCCCGCCCGGATCTCCGCACGGGGGTTCCCGGCTTCGCTGTGCATCGGCGCCAGGACGACGGCTTCATTCACGCGGCATTCTCCGCCGTCTTTGGTCCGGTGAGACGGGCGACAACTTCGGTCGCGGGCCCGATCATCTTCGGACGGCCCTCTTCGAGAACGAGCAACCGGTCGGCAGCCGCGAGAACTCCGCGGCGGTGTGCGATGACGATAACCGTCGCGCCCCGCGCTCGCGCCTTGGTGATCGCCGCCAGCAGCGCCGCCTCGCCGTTCTGATCGAGGAAGGCATTGGGTTCATCGAGCACCAAAAGCCGCGGTTCACCATAAAGCGCCCGGGCGAGCGCAACACGCTGCGCCTGTCCCGCCGAAAGGCCAGCGCCCATCAGGCCGAGCGGCGTGTCATAACCTTGCGGGAACTGCAGGATGAGCTCGTGGATTCCGGCGTCCTTCGCGGCGGCGACCACCGCCTCGTCGATGCGCCTCGCGTCCTCGCTGCTGCGGCCACGCGAAAAGCGCGCAATATTTTCCTTGATCGTGCCTTCGAACAGCGACGGCTCCTGCGGCATATATCCGAAATGCTTGCCCAGCTCGTCCTGCTCCCAGTCGGTCAGGCGGGCGCCATCCACCCGGACGGTGCCAACGGTCGGCTGGAGCGCTCCGATGAGGATCTTCCCAAGGGTCGTCTTGCCTGACCCGCTCGGACCGATGATGCCGAGGATCTTGCCCGGATCAGTGCGAAAGGTGACTCCCACCAGGACCGGACGGCCGTCGCGGCCACGCAGTCCCACCTCCTCGACCTGCAGCACGCCTTCCGGCGCGGGAAGCGCGGTGTAGATCCGCTGCTCTTCCATGTTGTCGAGCGCTCGGGACAGCCGCCGCGCGGCCGCGCGCGCCGAGGCGAGCGCCGACCAGCCGCCGATGATGCTCTCGATCGGCTGAAGCGCCCGGCTCAGAAGCACCGACGACGCGATGATCGCGCCTGCGGAAATGTCGCCGGCGATCGCGAGCAGGGCGCCAACCCCAAGCGCGACCGACTGGACGAACAAGCGGAAGAAGCGGCTGGTCGCGGTCAGCCTGCCGCCGGCGAATTGAGCGCTGATCATGTTGGCGAGAGCAAGCCTGCGGTGACCGAGCTGACGTTCGACCATGGCTCCCGCCATTCCGAGGCCGTTCACGGTCGTCCCATGGACCGCGATCGCTTGCTGCGAATTGTGGGCTGCGGCCATCGCCGACGTGGCGACCTCCATCTTCCTCTGCGTCGCGCGCTGGTTCAGCCAGGCGAGAGTCACGAGGAGGATCGACGCCACGATTGCCAGAGTTCCAATCCAAAAGTGGAGCAGGAAGGCCGTCAGGAGGAAAACCGGAGTCCAGGGCGCATCGAACATCGCCGCAATGGTCGGGGTCGCGATGGCTGAACGGACCGAATCGAAGTCGCGCATCGCCTGCCCCGCCGCGCCCGAATCCTTCTTCATCATTTGTTTGAGGATCTTCGGAGCGATCAAGGCGTCGATGCGCTGGCTGGCGCGAATGAGCAGCCGGTTGCGGATCATGTCGAGGATCGCGAGCGTGAGCAGCGCGAGCGCGAGCGCCAAGGTGACAAACAGCAGGGTCGTCTTGCCGGCGGTCGGGACGACCCGGTCGTAGATTTGCAGCATGTAGATCGTCGGGGCGAGGTACAGGATGTTGATGAGCAAGCTGAACACCGCCGCGGCAATGAAGTGCTGGCGGCAGTCGCGAAGCGCGTCGGCAAGCACGCGCGGGACTTCGATCCCGGCAAGCTTCACAGGCGCTCTCCGGACGCGGCATCGCATTGCTGCCTGCGCTCAGAATGCCTCAAGACCATGCAATCCCTACCCCAAGGTCGCCGCAATCTTCGGCACCACGAAACGCCCATATCCGTATCAGAATCAACGCAAACTACTAAATCGTCCCTTACCGGGACATGAAGGCTCAGCCCTCCAGCGCAGCCATCAGGCTCGCGTTGCCGCCCGCGGCCGTGGTGTCGATGCAGGTGACGCGTTCAGTCGCGAAGCGCGCGACATAATGCGGGCCGCCCGCCTTGGGTCCGGTTCCGCTGAGCCCTTCGCCGCCGAACGGCTGACTTTCGACCACAGCGCCGATCTGGTTGCGGTTGACGTAGAAATTGCCGACGCGGGCATGCTCCTCGACATAATCGCGCACCGTGTCGATGCGGCTCTGCAGGCCCAAGGTCAGTCCGTAGCCCGTCGAGTTGATTTGCTCGACCACGCTCTCAATGCCGTCTGACGGGAAGCGGATGACGTGAAGAATCGGACCGAAATTCTCGCGATTCAATTGACTTAGTGACTTGATTTCATACAACGCGGGAGCAACGAAGCTGCCGTGCGCCGTCTCGTCTGGAAGGGACAAGCGACAGACTTGCTTGGCGTTCTTTTCGAGCCAGGAGAGATGCTCGTCGAGGGCACGCTTGGCCTCCTCGTCGATCACAGGCCCCACATCGGTCGCGAGGTTGCGGGGATCGCCGACCTTCAGCGCCTGCATCGCGCCCGCGATCATCTTGATGATCCCGTCAGCCACGTCTTCCTGGACGAAGAGCACGCGCAAGGCGGAGCAACGCTGGCCTGTGCTCTGGAAGGCGGAGGAGATGACGTCGCGCGTGACCTGCTCGGGCAGCGCCGATGAATCGACGATCATCGCATTCTGGCCGCCGGTCTCGGCGATGAACGGGATGATCGGCCCGTCGCGCTCGGCGAGCGTGCGGTTGATCATGCGCGCGGTCTCGGTCGAGCCGGTGAAAACGACGCCCGCGAGCAACGGATGCGCGGTCAGCGTTCCGCCGACGACCCTGCCTTGCCCGGGCGCGAGCTGGACGACGTCCTTGGGAATACCAGCCTGGTGCATGAGCTCGATCGCAAGCGCGCCGATCAACGGCGTTTGCCCGGCCGGCTTGGCGATTACGGCATTGCCCGCGGCCAGCGGCGCCGAAACGAGGCCTGTGAAGATCGCCAGCGGGAAATTCCACGGCGAAATGCTGGCGAACACCCCGCGGCCATGGAGGCGGAGCGCATTCTGTTCGCCGGTCGGACCAGGAAGCGGCAGCGGACGGGTGAACTGACGGCGCGCCTCGGACGCATAGAAGCGCAGGAAATCGACCGCCTCGCGCACTTCGAGCACCGCATCGACCAGAG
>JBDTON010000074.1:0-22876 GCA_039933195.1 Sphingomicrobium sp.
TGAAGACTCACTTTCCCTGCAGTTATGGTCGTCGGCGTGGACGAACTCGATGGTCTCCGCGATTTCATTCGCTCGCATAGCCCGGCAGCTAAACAGCAGCGGCAGCTTGAGGCATTACGCGTTGCAGCGAAGGCCCCCAATCACCCGAAGGCGAGCGAATTGCTGGATATGGCCCTTCGCCAGATGAACCCGAAAACGCTGGGGCTCGCGTGGACAGAATGGAAAAACGCGGGCGCTACCGACCTTAGGCTGAGAATCGAGCAAGAGCAGGAAAGGCGCAAGCGGCGGAGTTCCACCATCTAATCGGCGTGGTATCTTAACGATATAATGTCCAGCACCTTTGACTTTGCTTCGCGAAGAGGAGCCTAGAGCTTTTCGAGGCGCAGGCCGTTGAGTGAGCGGCAGGGCGCGGCTACATCGCCCGCTTCATGACCAGGATGTTCAAGATCGCGCTTCCCGATGGCTCGGTGAAGGAGATGCCGGAAGGCTCGACGCCGGCGGACGTGGCCGCGGCGATCGGGCCGGGTCTCGCCAAGGCCGCGCTGGCAGCGAAGATCAACGGGGAGGTCCGCGACATCATGCGGCCGTTCGAGGGCGACGCGAGCCTCGCGCTGATCACCTCGCGCGACGAGGCCGAGGCGCTCGAGCTGGTGCGCCACGACTACGCGCACATCCTCGCCGAGGCCGTCCAGAACCTGTTTCCCAAAACGCAGATCACGTTCGGCCCGGCGACCGACGACGGCTTCTATTACGATTTCTCGCCCGCGCCGGGCCGCGGTCCGTTCACGGAAGAAGACCTGCCGGAGATCGAAGAGGAAATGCGGCGGATCATCGCCGCCGACGAGCCGCTGGTGCGCGAAGTGTGGACCCGCGATCAGGTGCGCGACTTCTTCGAAAAGCAGGGCGAGGCGTTCAAGGCCGAGTGGGTGATGGAGCTGCCGGAGGGCGAGACCATCAGCATGTACCGGACGGGGGAGGGCGAGGGCGCGTGGGTCGACCTCTGCCGCGGTCCCCATCTGGCCTCGACCGGCAAGCTCGACCCGAACGCGTTCAAGCTGACGCGAGTCTCGGGCGCTTACTGGCGCGGGGACCCCAAGAACCCGATGCTGAGCCGCATCTATGGGACGGCGTGGCTCAACAAGAGGCAGCTCGACGCCTACCTTGTGCGGCTCGAGGAAGCGGCCAAGCGCGACCATCGCAAGATTGCGCAGGAGATGGACCTGTTTCACCTCCAGACCGAAGCGCACGGGAGCGTCTTCTGGCACCCCAAGGGCTGGGTCATCTGGCGCCAGCTCGAGGCCTATATGCGCCGCCGGCTCGACGCCGCCGGGTACAATGAGATCAAGACCCCCCAGCTGATCGATTCCAAGCTGTGGGTGCTGTCGGGCCACTGGGGCAAGTTCCGCGAAAATATGTTCGTCGTGCCCGACGAAGTGCCGAGGACCGAAGAGGACGAGCCGGTGATCTCGGGCGATGCGGAGCTGATGGCGCTCAAGCCGATGAATTGCCCGGCTCACATCCAGGTCTTCAAACAGGGCATCACGAGCTACAAGGAGCTGCCGCTGAGGCTGGCTGAGTTCGGCTGCTGTCACAGAAACGAACCGCACGGCGCGCTGCACGGGATCATGCGCGTCCGCCAGTTCACGCAGGACGACGCGCACATCTTCTGCACGCACGACCAACTGGTCGCCGAGACCAAGGCGTTCTGCGCCTTATTGGACGCAGTGTACCGCGATCTTGGCTTCGCCGATTACCAGGTGAAGCTCGCGACTCGGCCCGATCAGCGGATCGGCTCAGACGAGGAATGGGACCGCGCCGAAGCCGACCTCGAAACCGCGCTCAAGGAGACCGGGCTCGACTATGAAACGCTCCCGGGAGAGGGCGCCTTCTACGGACCCAAGCTCGAATTCCATCTGGAGGACGCGATTGGCCGCACATGGCAGTGCGGAACGCTCCAGCTCGATCCGCAAATGCCGCAGCGGCTCGACGCCAACTACATCGGCGCCGATGGCGAGAAGCACCATCCGTTGATGTTGCACCGAGCGATCCTCGGCACGTTCGAGCGGTTCATCGGGATTCTGATCGAGCATCATGCCGGCAAGTTCCCGCTGTGGCTGGCCCCGGTGCAGGCCGTGGTCGCCACGATCGTGTCCGATGCGGACGGTTACGCCGAGCAGGTCTCGGCGAAGCTCGTGGCTGCGGGGATTCGCGTCGAAACCGACCTTCGCAACGAGAAGATCAACTACAAGGTGCGCGAGCACAGCCTGGCCAAAGTTCCGCTGCTGCTCGTCGTCGGCAAACGCGAGGCGGAGGAAGGCACCGTCGCCGTGCGCCGACTCGGCTCCGAAGAACGGCAGGCCATGATGAGCCTCGAAGAGGCCGCGTCGATGATTGCGGCTGAAGCGATACCGCCGGACCTGCGCTGACGCGCCTTCGCCACAGGTTGCGGCTAAAATGACTCAGTCCCGCTCGCGCAACCTTTTCATTCGGCACGCGAACGCTTAACTCGCGAGTCTCGAACAACGACAACGGAGTCTTCGCTATACCACCGCCCTATCCGCGCCGTTCCATGGCGCCTCCGCCGCCGATGAGCGGCCCACGCTACAACGAGTTCATCCAGTCCCAGAAGGTGCGGGTGATCGACGAAAACGGCGAAAACCTGGGCGTGATGTATACCCGCGAAGCTTTCGAGCAGGCGCAGGCAGTCGGGCTCGACCTCGTGGAAATATCGCCCAACGCCGACCCGCCCGTCGCCAAGTTCCTCGACATCGGGCGCTACAAATACGAGGCGCAGAAGAAGGCCGCGGAGCAGCGCAAGAAGCAGAAGACGCAGGAGATCAAAGAGATCAAGATGCGTCCCAACATCGACGACCACGATTACGACACCAAGATGAAAAAGGTCTTCGAGTTCCTCGAGGAAGGGGACAAGGTGAAGGTCACCATGCGCTTCCGCGGGCGCGAGATGGCGCACGGCGAACTCGGCATGGCCGTGCTCCGCCGGGTGCAGGAGCAGACCGCCGAGATGGCCAAGATCGAGGCGCATCCGCGAATGGAAGGCCGCCAGATGCTTATGGTGCTCGCGCCGAAATAATGGCGAGCCGCTCGCTCGATTGTCCGCGCTGCGGCGGAACGATGGAAGCGGGCTATCTGATCGATGTCGCTTACGGCCACACCGCCGTTCCTCAATGGGCCGCGGGCGAGCCAGTCAGCAGCTTCTGGTCGGCGGGCCTCAAGCTTCGCGGCAAAGACAAGCTGCCGGTAACGACGTACCGCTGCCGCCGTTGCGGGTATCTCGAGAATTACGCTTAAGCTCGCTCGCTCGCTTACTTACACCCGTGTTGCCAATTTGCTGCAGCGAAGCGCGATTGTTGTCTCTGCGCTCAAGCAATCGCTTCCCTTTACGGTGGTTTCGGGATTAGCCTCTCGTTCGACCGGGCGTTCGCGCCCGAGGGGGAGAGAGACATGATCCGCAAGTCCGCATGG
This sequence comes from Sphingomicrobium sp., assembly GCA_039933195.1. GTDB lineage: Bacteria > Pseudomonadota > Alphaproteobacteria > Sphingomonadales > Sphingomonadaceae > Sphingomicrobium. The sequence goes on from JBDTON010000074.1 coordinate 3,484, forward strand.
CTGCTTACGGCCGGGCTGGCCGCTTTGGCGACTCCAGCGCTCGCACAACCGACCTCGCAATCGACTACCGACACCGACAAGCAGACCGCCCAACCGACGCCCGGGGCAACGGAAGGCGCCGCGGTTGAGGACAAGGCGCGCGAGCAGCAGCCGGTCGACACGGGCGACATCGTAATTACGGCTACGCGCCGCAACCAGGCGCTGTCCGACGTGCCGATGGCGGTCAGCGCGGTGACTGCCGAGAATCTTCGCAACACCGGCGCGACTGACATCCGCGCGCTGAACCAAATCGCCCCGTCGCTCAACGTTTTCTCGACCTCGTCGGAAGGTGGCGCAGCGCGAGCCAACATCCGCGGCATCGGGACGGTCGGTGACAATCCGGGGCTCGAAAGCTCGGTAGGTATCTTCATCGATGGCGTGTACCGCTCTCGGGTGGGCGCGGGCCTCTCCGAACTCGGGCCGCTCGACCGCATCGAAGTGCTCCGCGGTCCCCAGGGCACGCTCTTCGGCCGCAACACCTCGGCGGGACTCATCTCGATCATTACCGCCAAACCGCGTTTCACGCCGGAGGTCAGCGGCCAAATCGACGTCGGCAATTACAACCTGCGCCGGTTGGAGGCGAGCATCACGGGGCCGATCAGCGACACCATTGCGGTGCGGCTCGACGGCGTCTGGATGAAGCGCGACGGATTCCTCAAGGACGTCGTGTCGGGGCGGCGAATCAACGATCGCGATCGCTGGCTGTTGCGCGGGCAGGTCCTGTTCCAGCCGAACGACAATTTCTCGTTCCGTCTCATCGCCGATTATACGCATCGTGACGAAGAGTGCTGCGGTGCCACCTACTTACCCGTCCAGGATGTCACTGCGGCTGGCCCGCAACCCTCGACCATCGCCGCTATCGAGCGCGGTTTGGGCGGTATCATCAACGACAACACCTTCTCTCGTCGCATCGCGATCACTCCGGGACGCGACTATGATTCGAGGGTCAAGGACTATGGACTATCGGGCGAGCTGACTTACGACTTCGGCGCCGCTGAGCTGACCTCGATTACCGCATACCGCTACAATAAATACACGCGCGGCACCGACGCGGATTACAATAATCTCGACATTCTTTATCGCGCCAGCGACGGCAATTCATTCAACCGGTTCAAGACATTTACCGAAGAGCTCCGGCTGCAGGGCAATGCGTTCGGAAACAAGCTCGACTGGCTGGTCGGCGGCTATTACGCGAACGAGAAGCTCGCGGTTGACGACAACTTGCAGTACGGCGCCGACTACGCCCGCTATGGCAACTGCCTTGTTGCGGCGAATTTTGCCGGTCTCGCCCCGACCATTCTTGCGCCGGGTGCTTCGCCAACGTGCTTCAACCCTGTCGTCGCAGGCGGCGTTCGGTCAGCGCTCGTTGCCCAGTACAATGCGGCTGTCGGCGCGGGTCAGTTCACGACGGCGGCAAACATCGCCTCGAGCATCACTGCGCTTGGGGCTTTTGCGCAACTCAACAACACGGGGCTGCCGGCTGGCATCCCGCCGGTCAATTTCAGTACTGTGCCTTTCGGGACCAGCGGCTTTACCAATCTTGCGATCGCGCTCGGCGGGCCAAGCTTTGTTGGCTCGACGCTTAATGGCGCCGCACTCAACGATTCCTATCGCCAGACCAGCAACAATTTCGCGCTGTTCACCCACAACATCTTCTCGATCACCGACCGGCTCAAGCTGACGCTCGGCGCGCGTTGGACCCATGAGAAGAAATCCCTCGGCGCCTCGCTGGCCGACAACAATGTCCTGTGCAGCGTCTTCTCTGGCTCCTCCCTTCAGCAACTGCCGTGCGTGATCCCGAGTGTTGGCGCGGCCGGATACGGGATCGACGATTCGCGGAGCGAGTCCAAGATCTCTGGCACTGCGGTGATTAGCTACAAGCCGACGGATCGACTGCTTACCTACGCGAGCTACTCGCGGGGCTACAAAGCGGGTGGGTTCAATCTGGACCGTTCCGCCCTCTGGCGCGCGCAAGCGATCCCGACGACTGTTCCGGCGACGCCCGGGACGACAGTGCTCGGAAACCCACCTCTTTCGGGTAGCGGCGCAGTGTGCACCAGCGCGACGCAGACCGGTTGCCAGGGCATCGTTGCTTCGGGTGGGGACTTGCAGTTCAGTCCCGAGATCAACGACGCTTTCGAAGCTGGCCTTAAATACCATGGGCGCGGAATCGACGTGAACCTCGCGCTCTTTCATCAGGTCTTCCGGAACTTCCAGCTCAATACATTCAACGGTCTCAACTTCATTGTTGAGACGATCAACAGCTGTGGTGATAACCTGAACGGTGCCGACACCGACACCGATTCACGCACCGGCGCATGCTCGGGTCATCTGGGCGGAGGTGTCCGCAGCCAGGGCTTCGAGCTTGAGGCGTTCACGCGGCCAATGCGGGATCTCGCCATCAACGGCGGCCTCGTCATGTCGGACACCAAGTACCGCCGCAACCTGGTCGGTGCAGGCGGCAAGCCGCTGAACGACTATCTCTTCCAGCTCCCCGGCCGCCGCGTTTCGGGAGCACCTCTGTGGACCGCCACAGGATCGATCGCCTGGACTCCGCCGATCGGAGGATCGGGCCTGCGTGGGCTCGTTTATTTCGACGGCCGCTACATGAGCAAGTACAACACCGGGTCTGACCTCGACATCGAGAAGACCCAGGATGGTTACACCGTGTTCAACGGCCGCATCGGCATTCATGGGCCGGATGGCGCCTGGGCCGTCGAGCTTTGGGGACAAAATCTGTTCGACAAGAACTCGATCCAGGTTGCCTTCGACGCGCCTCTACAGGGCAGCGGAACAACACGAGGCGTGCAGACGGGCCCGCCTTTCCCCGCCCGCTCAACCCAACTCTTTGGCGCCTTCCTCGGTGAGCCGCGGACATTCGGGATCACTCTGCGTGGCAAGCTCGGCTTCCGCAGGGCGGCGCCTCCGCCCTATGTCGCTCCGCCGCCGCCAGCGCCGCCGCCGCCCGTAGTCGAGCAGCCGGCGCCGCCGCCGCCACCTCCGCCGCCTCCACCGGCGGCGCCCGAGCGCGGCTGAACGGCGCTTCTTCAGGAAACAGGGGCCTCACCTTCCGGCGGGGCCCCTTTTCTCAAGCGGCTTTGGCTTTGGCCGGGTCCCGCGCGGCTTCGAGCAATGCGGCGTGCAGCGTCTCGATCTCTGAGCTCGCGAGCTTCCTCGAGTCGGCGCGGGTGACATAGAACACGTCGACCGCGCGCTCGCCGTAGGTCGCGATATGGGCAGAATGGATCTGGTGGCCCTCGCGGTGGATCGCCGCAGCGAGCGCGGCAAGCAGCGCGGGGCGGTCGCGCGCATTGACCTCGACGACGGTGGTCCGCGTGGAGGCGCGCTCGGCGATCGCGACCGACGGCGCGACGTCGAAGGCAGTGCTTCGCGGGCGCCCGGTATCCCCGCCCGGGAGAGGTGGTGGCGCCGGGCTGCTGAGCGCGGCATCGACCGAGCGCACCAGCCGGTCCCGCAGCCGACGATCGGAATAGGGCAATCCGCGTCCGTCGAGCACGAGGAGATTGTCGAGCGCCATTCCGTCGCGCGTTGTGTGGATTCGCGCGTCGATGATGTTTGCGCCCGTTGAAGCGATCCCCGCGCAGATGCGGTAGAACAGCCCTTCGCGGTCCGGAGTGAAAACACTGACCCGGGTCGCGCCGCTTTGCGGATCGTCCTCGAGGACGACGCTGGGTTTGGCCTCGCCGATACGCGCTTCGGCGGCGGCGACTTGCTTCGCATTTGCGACCTGCCAGGGCAGCGGCTCGGCCAGCCAGTAACTGTCGGGGAGGCGCCTGGCGTGCGCGCGGATCGCGCTCGTCTTCCAGCCGAGTTCGGCCGCAAGATCCTTTTGCCGCGCCGCGACGAGCTCGCTCCGGCCGTGCTGTTTGTGGCCGAGCCGAAGCCGCTCCTCGGCAGCCTCGAACAAGGTGCGCAGAAGCGTGCGCTTCCATTCATTCCAGATACCCGGGCCGACCGCACGGATGTCCACGACTGTCAGCACCAGCAGCAGCCTGAGCCGCTCCGGGCTTTGCACCTGATGGGCGAAATCGTCGATCGTCTTGGGATCGGCGAGATCGCGCTTGAATGCGGTCGAGGACAGCAAGAGGTGGTGCCGGACGAGCCAGGAAACGGTCTCGGTCTCTGCCGGGTCCAGGCCCAAACGGGGGCACAGCTTCAGGGCGATCTCCGCGCCGATCACGCTGTGATCGCCGCCACGGCCCTTGGCGATGTCGTGCAGCAGCACGGCGGCGTAAAGCACCCGGCGCGACGCGATCTGCTTTTGCAGGATCGCGGTGGAGAGCGGATGGTCGTTCCTGAGCTCGCCGCGTTCGATTTGCGCGAGCAGGCCGATTGCGCGGATCGAATGCTCGTCGACCGTATAATGATGGTACATGTCGAATTGCATTTGCGCCACGACACGGCCGAAGTCCGGAACGAAGCGGCCGAACACCCCGGCTTCGTTCATCCACCTCAAGACGATCTCGGGTGAATGGATCGAGGTCAGAACTTCCACGAAGAGCGCATTGGCGCGCGGGTCGTCGCGGACCTTGCGGTCGATCAGAACCGCGTCGCGGGCGGCGGCGCGCATCGCCGCCGGATGAATTTCGAGCTGTTCGCGCGCGGCGAGCGCGAACAGTTCGATCAGGCGAACAGGATCGGCACGGAAGAATTCGTCGGACGGGACGGTCAGGCGACCGCGGTCGAGCATGAACCCGCCCAGGCGCTTTGGTTTGCGCCGGATGGTCGGCAGAGCGAAGCGGAACCCCTTCTTCCCCAATTGCTCGTCAAGCTGCGCGAGGAATACTCCGGTCAGGTCCCCGACCGATTTGGCGTTGATGAAGTAGAATTGCATGAAGCGCTCGACCGCGGATTTTCCGGGCCGGTCGGCGTAGTTCATGATCTCGGCGATGCGTTTCTGATAGTCGAAGCTGAGCCGTTCGTCGGCGCGGCCGGCGAGCAGGTGGAGGTGGCACCGCACCGCCCAGAAAAAGCGCTCGGCGCGGTCGAAGCGGCGGAACTCGGCGGCGGTCAATAGGCCTGCGCCGACGAGGTCCGCCGGGCGTTCGACCCCGTGCACATATTTGCCGATCCAGTAGAGGGTGTGGAGATCGCGCAACCCACCCTTGCCGTCCTTCACATTGGGTTCGACGACGTAGCGGCTGTCGCCCATCTTGATGTGCCGCTGGTCGCGTTCGGCGAGCTTGGCCGAGACGAACTCGGCGGCGGTTCCGGCGACCACGTCCTTGCGGAACTTGTGCATGGCCAGATCGAACAGCTTGTCGTCGCCCCACAGCCAGCGCGCCTCAAGAAAAGCCGTGCGGATGGTCATGTCCTTCTTGGCGAGCGCGATGAGCTGCGGGATCGACCGGACCGAATGGCCGACCTTGAGTTTCAAATCCCAAAGCAGGTGCAGGATAGATTCGGACGCGCGCTCGGCTTCTGCGGTGGGCGTCTTCGCTGTCAGGAACATGAGATCGAGATCGCTGAAGGGTGCCATCTCGCCGCGGCCAGTCCCGCCCAGACCGATCAGCGCGAGCTCCCCGTTCAGGGGCCCGTCGAGCAGACGCTGCGTGACGAAATCAAAAGCGAGGCGGACCAGTTGATCGTGGAGGAAGGCGATGGCCTGCGCCGCCGAGCGGCCGTGGCCGGGTTCGTTCGTGAGGCGACGGGCAATTTCGGACCGCCCCGAGGCGAGTGCCTCACGCAACATCGTCGCCGCTTCGCTGTTCAGGCGCTTACCCGCGCGAACTCCGCTCAGCCTGTCGGCGATGGCGCGGCGGTCGATGATCGCCCGGCGGTTGTCGACGTCGAGGACGCTCATGACTCCCGCTCGGTCGCCAGTCTCTTGAGGCGGTACAATTGCTCCAACGCCTCGCGCGGAGTCAGGGTGTCCGGATCGATCCCGTCGAGCAGGACGGCAATCGGATCGGGTCCGCGCTCGACCTCAGCCGTGGCGGCGAATAACGGCAAATCGTCGAGCCCCGCAGCGATTCCGCCGGTCGCGTCGCGGCCGGCTTCGAGCTTCGCGAGGACCGATCTCGCGCGCGCAACGACCGGGGGCGGCAAGCCGGCGAGCTTGGCGACGGCGATTCCGTAGCTGCGGTCCGCGGCGCCGCCGGCGACTTCGTGGAGGAGAACCAGGTCCCCCTTCCATTCGCGCGCGCGGACATGGTGGAGGGAGAGGGCGTCGAGCCGTCCGGCAAGCCGGGTCAGCTCATGATAGTGCGTCGCGAAGAGGGTTCGGCACTGCACCTGGTCGTGCATCGCCTCGACCACCGCCCAGGCAATCGCAAGCCCGTCGTAGGTCGATGTGCCGCGCCCGATCTCGTCGAGGATGACGAGGCTCTGCCTGGTCGCCTGGGCAAGGATCGCGGCAGTCTCGACCATCTCGACCATGAAGGTCGAGCGCCCGCGCGCGAGGTTGTCCGACGCGCCGACGCGGCTGAACAAGCGGTCGACGATCCCGATCTTGGCGCGGCTCGCGGGGACGAAGGCGCCGGCCTGGGCGAGCACCGCGACCAGCGCGGTCTGCCTCAAAAAAGTCGACTTGCCGCCCATGTTCGGCCCGGTGATCAGCCACAGGCGGTCGGACAATCCCATAGTCAGATCGTTGGCGATGAACCGCTCGCCCGTTTCTTTGAGCGCGCTTTCGACCACCGGGTGCCGGCCGCTCGCGATTTCGAGGCACGCTTCGTCGGTGAGCAGCGGCGCCGTCCAGCCGCCTTCGGCCGCGCGCTGCGCATGCGACGCCGCGACGTCGATCCGGGCGATGGCTTCGGCGGTTGCGGTGATCTGCGGCGCGGCCGCTAACGCAAGCGCGGTCAGCTTTTCCGCGTGCGCGGCTTCAGCGGCAAGCGCATGCGCTCCGGCTTCGACGACGCGGCGCGCTTCCTCGTGCAGCTCCGGCGAATTGAAGCGCACCACTCCGGCGAGCGTCTGCCGATGGGCGAAGCCGCTGTCGGCTTGCATGAGCTTGTCCGAGTGCCTGGCCGAGACTTCGATGTGATAGCCGAGAACGGCATTGTGGCGGATCTTGAGCGACGAAACGCCGGTCGAATCGCGATACCGGGCTTCGAGAGCCGCGATCGCCCGCCGTCCGTGCGATGCGGCATCGCGCAGCGCATCGAGCTCGCAGTCGTAACCTTCGGCGATGTAGCCGCCCTTCGACCAATCGATCGGCGGCGAAACGACCAAAGCGCGCGAATATTGTTCGATGAGCGGATCGTGACCGCCAAGACGGGGAAGCAGAATTTCGAGCAGCTGCGGCCGCTCAGGCTCGCTCTCGAGTTCGCCTTTGAGCCCCGCTGCTGCGGATAGCCCGTCGCGCAGCAGCGCGAGGTCGCGCGGGCTCCCCCGTCCCGCCGCGAGCCGCGCCAGCGCCCGGGCGAAGTCAGGCATCGTTTTGAGCACCTGCCGGACGCGTTCGCGGCGGATCGCGTCCTCGTGCAGCCACGCCACCAGCGCCAGTCGTTCCTCGATCGCGCGCCGGTCGGTGAGCGGAGCGGAAACGTCTTCGGCGAGCAGGCGCCGCCCCGCTGCGGTGTGGCAGCGGTCGATATCGCCCAGAAGGCTGCCGGCGACCGATCCGGTGACCGACCGTGTGAGCTCAAGGCTGTCGCGAGTCGCCGCGTCGATCGCCATGTGGCTGGCGCGGGCGACCCGCCGCGGCGCGTCAAGCAGGATCCCCGCGCCTTTCTGCGTCGCGTCGAGGTAAGCGAGAAGGCCGCCCGCCGCGGCAAGCTCGGCGCGGGAAGGCGCGCCGAGACCGTCGAGCGTGGCCAGGCCGAAGCGACTTCTTAGCGCGCGCTCGCCCGCCAGGCTGTCGAACCCGCCTTTGCCTGCCGAGGCGCCGATCCCCGGCACGGACGCGTCGGCGATAATTTCGGCAGCCGACAGCCGCGCCAGTTCGGCAGCGAGTTCGCCTGGGCCGCAGGCGATTAGCTCGAAGCGTCCGGTCGAAATGTCGGCCGCGGCAATCGCCCACTCGTCCCCGGCGCGTCCGACGGCGGCGAGCCAGTTCGCCGACGCGGATTCGAGCAGGGTCTCTTCGGTCAGCGTGCCGGGCGTGACCAGCCGCACAATGGCGCGATCGACCAGAGCCTTGGAGCCGCGCGCCTTGCGCGCTTCGGCCGGGCTCTCGGTCTGCTCGGCAATCGCGACCCGATTTCCGCCTTTGATCAAGCGCGCGAGGTAGGACTCAGCCGCGTGAACCGGCACGCCGCACATCGGGATCGGCTCGCCCGCATCCGCCCCGCGTTTCGTCAGCGCGATATCGAGGCAGGTCGCGGCGACCTTCGCGTCGTCGAAGAACAATTCGAAGAAGTCGCCCATTCGGTAAAAGAGCAACGCGTCGCCAGCTTCTTCCTTGAGCCGGCGGTACTGCGCCATCATCGGGGTTTGGGCGTCGGCTCGGGCCATCCTTTAGTGGTAGCCGCTAGCCGGGCCGCAATCGACTCTGGATTGGACCCGTTGCGTGACTCTTCCGCGGCCACTCCGCTAAGGCCCGGCGCATGTCCGAAAGCAATGTCAGATACACCGAAGCGGAAGCGCTCGAATTTCATTCCCACGGGCGGCCTGGCAAGATCGAGATTGTGGCCACCAAGCCGATGGCGACACAGCGCGACCTCAGCCTCGCTTATTCGCCTGGAGTTGCGGTGCCGGTGCGCGCGATCGCCGAAAATCCCTCCTGCGCCTACGATTACACGAGCAAGGGCAATCTCGTCGCGGTGATCTCCAATGGCACTGCGATCCTCGGGCTCGGCAATTTGGGCGCGCTCGCCGCCAAGCCGGTGATGGAAGGCAAAGCCGTGCTGTTCAAGCGCTTCGCCGATGTCGACGCGATCGATATCGAAGTTGCGACGGAAGACGCGCAGAGGTTCATCGATGCGGTCGAACTGCTCGAGCCGAGCTTTGGCGGAATCAACCTCGAGGACATCGCCGCCCCGGACTGCTTCGTGATCGAGCAGACGCTCAAGGAGCGAATGAACATCCCGGTCTTTCATGACGATCAGCACGGTACGGCGATCATCACCGCGGCCGGGCTGATCAACGCGTGCGAGATCACCGGCCGCAAGCTCGCCGACATCAGGGTCGTGGTGAACGGCGCTGGCGCCGCCGCGATCGCCTGCACCGAGCTGGTGAAGGCAATGGGGGTGCGCGGCGATCACGTGACCATGTGCGACCGCAAGGGCGTAATCCATAAGGGTCGTACCGACCTCGATCAGTGGAAATCGGCGCATGCTGCGCAAACGGAGGCGCGCACGCTCGCCGATGCGTGCGTCGGCGCCGACGTGTTTCTCGGGCTTTCGGCGGCGGGGGCGCTCAAGCCCGAAATGGTGAAGACGATGGCCAGGGAGCCGATCATCTTCGCCATGGCCAATCCCGATCCGGAGATCTGGCCGCCTGAAGCAATGGAGGCGCGCCCGGACGCGATCGTCGCCACCGGGCGCTCGGACTTCCCCAACCAGGTCAACAACGTTCTCGGCTTCCCGTTTATCTTCCGCGGAGCGCTCGACGTGCGCGCGACCGCGATCAACGACGAGATGAAGATCGCGGCGGCAGAGGCCCTCGCCGAGCTGGCGCGAGAGCCAGTGCCCGAAGAGGTCGCGGCGGCCTACGGCGGCAAGACGCACAGCTTCGGGCGCGATTACATCATCCCCGCGCCCTTCGATCCGCGGCTGATGGAAGTGGTCGCGTCGGCGGTCGCGGAAGCCGCGGTTCGGACCGGCGTCGCCCAAAAGCCGATCGCGGACATGGAAGCCTACCGCCAGGAGCTTCGCGCGCGCCTCAATCCGACGATCGCGGTGATGAGCCTCGCCTATGAGGCGGCGCGCACGAATCCCAAGCGCGTGCTGTTCGCCGAAGGCGAGGAACCCAACGTTCTGCGCGCGGCCATTGCCTTCAAGGAAGGCGGCTATGGCACTCCGGTGCTGGTGGGCCGCGAGGAGGTCTACGATCTTCTAAAGGAAATCGGCGTCGACGACCCGCAGGACTATGAGGTGCTCAACAGCCGCAACTCGCCGCTGGTCGGGCGCGCCGTCGATTACATTTACGCCAAGCACCAGCGTCACGGCATGCTCCGCCGCGAGATCGAACGGTTGGTCAATCAAGACCGCAACTATTTCGCGTCGGCGATGCTCGCGCTCGGCGAAGCGGACGCGATGATCACCGGGACCACCCGGCCCTTCAGCCAATCGTTGCGCCAGGTGCGGCTGGTCATCGACGACGAAACGGGCGCGACTCCGTTCGGGATCAACGTGGTCGTCGGGCGCAATCATACGGTGCTGATCGCCGATACGGCGGTGACGGAGCGACCGACCGCCGAGCAATATGCAGCGATCGCGATGCGCTCATCCGCCTTCGCTCGGCGAATGGGGCTGGAGCCGCGCGTGGCGTTCACCAGCTACACCACCTTCGGCAACCCGCCGGGCGTCCATATCGAGGGGCTCCGCGGAGCGGTCGAGCTGCTCGCCGGATTCATGGCCGACTTCGAATATGAAGGCGAAATGGCCCCCGACGTCGCGCTCAATTACGAGATGCAGAAGCGCTATTATCCGTTCACGCGGCTGTCGGGTCCGGCGAACATCCTCGTCATGCCAGGTCTCCAGTCGGCGAGCCTCTCGGCCAAATTGCTCAAGGAGCTCGGCGGTGAGAGCGTCATGGGGCCATATGTGCTCGGGCTCGAGCATCCGGTGCAAATCGCGCCGATGACGGCGAGCGCGTCGGACCTGGTCATGCTCGCCGTGCTCGCCGCCGGGGACGCTCACGCGCGGCAGCAGCGCGAGAACGCGCGAGTCTAGATCCGCTCGACCGAGCTGACCGGCTCCGCATCCCGCAGCGCGGCGATGATCGCGTGAAGGTGTGCGAGGTCGTGCACCTCGATGTCGAGATGGAACGTCTGGAAGCTTCCGTCGCGGTGGACCAACTGAAGGTTGATGATGTTGGCGTGCTTGGCGCCGAGGATGCTCGACATGGTGCCGAGCGCCCCGGGAATATCGCGCAGGATCACCGCCAACCGCGCCGCGCCGCCGTCCGAGCCCTCGCCCCACGCCAGGTCGAGCCAATCGGCATCGATTCCGCTGGCGAGCGTATCGCAGCCGATCACGTGGACCTCGATTTCTTCGTCCTCGCGGCGAAGACCGACGATGCGATCGCCCGGAATAGGGTGACAGCATTGGGCGAGGTGATAGGCGACGCCCGGCGTCAGGCCCTTGATCGAGATTGCGGTGCGTTGTCCGAGCGGCCGCGGGGCGATATCGCCGCCGGCTGAGCCGGGCATCAGCGCTTCCATCAGCGCCTCGTCGCTGACGCGCTTGCGCGCAATCGCGATCATCAGCTCGTCTTCATTCTCGATCTTGAGCTTCTTCAACGCCCGCTTGAGCGCATCTTTGTCGAGATCGGCCGGGAGACGGGCGACGATCTCATCGTAGATCTTGCGCCCGAGCTCCACCGTCTCCTCGCGCTCCTTGTGGCGGACGAAGCGGCGGACGCCCGCTCGCGCCTTGCCGGTGGCGACGAAGCGCAACCACGACGGCTGCGGGTGCTGGGCCTCCGAGGCGAGAATTTCGACCTGGTCGCCATTTTCGAGCATCGTGCGGAGCGGGACCACTCGGCCGTTGACCTTGGCCCCGACGGTCCGGTCACCAAGATCGGTGTGGACGGCATATGCGAAATCGACCGGAGTCGCGCCCTTGGGCAGCTGGATCAGCTCGCCCTTGGGGGTGAAGGCGAAGATCCGGTCCTGGTACATGGCCATCCGGGTATGCTCGAGCAGCTCTTCCGGGCTTTCGGCATGATCGAGGATTTCCATCAAATCGTCGATCCAGGGGATGTTCATTTCGCCTTTGGGCTTGCCTTCCTTGTAAGCCCAGTGCGCCGCAAGCCCGCGCTCGGCCTGCTCGTGCATCTGCCGGTCGCGGATCTGGATCTCGATGCGCATCTTGGAATCGTGGATGACCGAGGTGTGCAGACTCCGGTAGCCGTTGCGTTTGGGAGTCGAGACGTAATCCTTGAAACGTCCCGGGACCATCGGCCAGCGGCGGTGGATCAGGCCGAGCGCGCGGTAGCATTCGTCCACGTCCTTGACGATGATCCGGAACGCCATCACGTCGGACAACTGCTCGAAGCTGATGTGCCGCTCGGCCATTTTCTTCCAGATCGAATAGGGGTGTTTCTGGCGGCCGATGACCTCGGCTTCGAGGCCGTTGTCGGCGAGGTACAGCTGAAGGCCGAGACCGATGCGGTTGACGAGGTCACCGCCCTGCTCGTGGAGCTGCTTCAGGCGCCGGGTTATCGACGCGTAGGCGTCGGGCTCGAGTTCGCTGAACGCGAGCGTCTGCATCTCGTTCATCATCTCGTACATGCCGACCCGCTCGGCCAATGGCGCGTAGATATCCATCGTCTCGCGCGCGATCCGCCGGCGCTTCTCCTCGGACGGGATGTGGTGGAGCGTGCGCATGTTGTGCAGCCGGTCGGCGAGCTTCACCAAAAGCACGCGGATGTCGTCGGAGAGCGCGAGCAGGAACTTGCGGAGATTCTCCGCGGCGCGCTCGTTCTCCGATTGGGCCTCGATCTTCGACAGCTTGGTCACGCCGTCGACCAGCCGCGCGACATCTTTGCCGAAATGCTTTTCGATCTCCTCTGGAGTGGCGAGCGTATCCTCGATCGTGTCGTGGAGGATCGCGGTGACGATCGTCTGGTCGTCGAGCTTAAGGTCGGTGAGGATCCCCGCGACTTCGATTGGGTGGCTGAAATACGGATCGCCCGAGGCGCGGACCTGCGAGCCGTGCGCTTTCATCGAGAAGACGTAGGCGCGGTTGATCAGACCCTCGTCCGCGTCGGGATCGTAGGTCCGAACCTTCTCGACCAGTTCGTACTGCCTGAGCACGCCCTAAGATGGGGGGAGGCGGCGCTCTTGTGCAAGCGCGAAACGAGTGAGGTGGGGCCGCGGAGGGGGAAACGCGGCCCCGGGGGAGTCCTACTGGGCCGCGAGCGCGGAAGTCTGCGGCGCCTTTGCGGAAGCGTTGCAGCGCTCAAGCTCGGAAGCGATCAGCGCATGGCCATCGACGATGAAGCTGTCGAGGCGCCCGGCGCGCTTGGCCAGAGATTGGCAAAGCACCAGCGGGCGGCTTTCGTCCGTCGCGCCCTGGCAGGCGGCGGGCCCGCAATTCCAGACGATGTCGCGGGTAATGAACCGACCGGATGCGGGGACGGCCGGATTGGCCGAATAACTGGACGCGCCGGCCGAAGTGGCGCCGAGCATGATTGTCGAAAGCACGAAAGCCAAGCGGATCATTGCGGGTCCTCCTATTAAGTTGCGATTCGCAACCAATATTGTATATGGTTTCAAATCGCAACTGTTTTTTGGAACCGCGATGTGCTTTTATGACATTGGACAGGGGAGAAGGCGGCGAATGCCGGCAAATGATGGATATTGATCGCTTTAAGGAGACGGCGCTGTCGTGCCCGATCCCGCCGGCGGTCGAGCTGATCGGCGAAAAATGGGCGTTCCTGATCCTTCGCGGAGCGCTCAACGGGCTCCAGCATTTCGAGGAATTCCAGGCGGGACTCGGTATCGCGCGCAACATTCTTTCCGACCGGCTGGCGAAGATGGTCGCTGGCGGGATCCTCGAGCGCACGCCCGACCCGTCCGACAAAAGGAAAGTCGTCTACTCGCTTACGGCGAAGGGCGAAGGGCTCCTTCCCGTGGTGCTGGCGCTGCGCCAGTGGGGCGAGGATTGGGGATATGGCAAAATGACGGTTGTCCTCGCCGATCGCCGCGACGGCAAGCCGGTGCGCAAGATCGGCGTCCAGGCCCATGACGGTCGCTCGCTGGAGCTCACCGACCTCACCTGGGTCGATCGCGAGAATGCCTCCGGCCAGATCCCCCTCAAGACCGCGGCGGAGTGATTATTCCAGGCTGAGAACGTGATCGCGAAGCGCCCGCGCGTCGTGCAGCGCATTGTGCGGCACCTTGCTGTTCGCAGCGGTGCTGAAGCCGCCGAGCGGCATGAATGAGAAACGCAGCGGTGGTACCTCGGCCATCATACCGGCACCGACGACGATGAGGTTGCACAGCTGCGCGATATCTTCGGGCCAGTCGGCCACGATCACCGGCTCGGCGTCACCCGCCAGATAATGCGCCACCATGCGCGCTGCATCGTCGCGGCTTAGCCGAGGCGAAATCAAGTTCTCGGCAACGGTGTCGAGGTAGGGAACGACATGCTTCTCCACCCAAGCCTCGAGCGGACCGCTCCAGTCGAGCGTCAGGTAGAGCTCCTCGCCGTCGTCCGGCACCAGCGCCAGCGACAGCAGGGCGCCCCCCCAGCCGTTATATTCGGTGTCGAGGAAGTATCTCAGCGGGGTGCCGCCGCGACGCACGGGTCGGTTGGCAGCGGGCGGTGTTTGCGGCAACGCTCCTCGGCAAGGCGCGCTTGCCTGCCGGCCTCTTCCTCCTGCTTGCGAATCTCGCGGCCGCGCTTCTCGTCGCGCTCGGACTGGCTGGTCGTGGCCGCGTCGACTCCCGCAGAGACGACCTTCACAGGCAAGGTGACCACGTCCACTGCTGTCTTGGCCACGGTATCGACAACGCAACCGGAAAGAAGCGGCGCAACCGCGACCAGGATGAGGAACTGGCGCATGGCTCTTTTGTCGCTGCCGCGGCTCGCATTGGCAACCTCAAAGCGACGAAAAGAACCGCCACATCAGATCGTTGGCGCTGATCGCCATGGACGGCTGCTTGCGCCCCTGCTGGGCTCGGCCGCCCGGCCAGCTGTGGCCGCCGGTGTCGGTGACGCACAGCTCGACCGGCGCTCCACCGGTCTTAGGCCGATGAAGGTCACAGTGCGCACCCGGGACCGTGAGCACCCGCTCGGCGGCCGGCTGCGCACGGTCGAGACTGGTCCATTTGGCGATCGTCGCCGGGACCGAGATGAAGTTCGTCTGCGTGAGCGACTTCGCACCGGGACCGCCGTTGAACGGGATATGGTCGTCGTCGAACGAATGAAACTCAATCACCGCCACGGGCCGCGAGGGCTTGCAGTTTGTCGTGTTGTCGGTGCCTTCGACCGGCGCGATGGCTCGGACCAGGTCGGAAGCTTCGCATGCGAGACGCCACGACATTAGCGCGCCATTCGACATTCCCGTGACGAAGACGTGGCTGCGGTCGACATTGGCCTGGCGTTCGACGCGCAGAATCACTTCGCGGATGAAGCCGATATCGTCGATGCTGCTCTTCTGCGCGGCGCCGCAGCAGGCTCCCGCGTTCCATGTCGCCAGGATGCCGCTGGGCATGCGGCTGTAGCCGTTGGGGAAAACGGCAATGAAGCCCGCCTGCTCGGACTTGCCGATCAGCCCGTATTTGGAATCATCCGCCTGGAAGTCCGCGTCCCCTCCGCCACCGTGGAGGGCGATCAGCATGGGCGTCGGACGGCCGGCGCGATAGCTGTTCGGCACATGCACGAGATATTCGCGCGTGATTCCGCCGTGGACGAAGCTGAAGCGATAGTCGCCCGGCGCGGAGATTGCGCTCATGTTGGGATCGTCGGCCGGCTTCGAGCGCCGCTCCTGCGCATGCTGGAGAATCTGCTGCAGCCGGCCGCCGGAATGCTGCGCGACGGCGCCGCCGCCGATGCCAATGGAAACCGCGGCGAGTGTTGCGACGCCAATCAGAAAACGAGATTTCATGGTCAGACCTCTTTGCAATTTGCGTGGGCTGGATTCTCGTTACGCCGCCTGAACGAACTCTGATGTGCCGATTTGGCGGCCGTTCATTTGTTTGAACGCCGCCCTAACCAGGATTCATCGCCTGCTGCGCCAGCTCTTCCGCTTGCATCAACAAGGACTCATCGGCCTCCGCGCCAGGCGGGAGCGCTTCGCGGCCGACGATCACCATGAGCGGCACCGCCATCGGCGTGATCCGCTCGAGATCGACGTGAAGCATCGTCGCCGAGGCGCGGTCGACCAGCCGCACCAGCCGCCCGAGCTCGGTCATCCGGCGCCGGGCGTCGTCCCAGGCGGCGCGGAGCAGCAAATGCTGCGGCTCGTAACGGCGCAGCACGTCGTAGATGAGGTCCGTGGAAAAGCTCACCTGACGGCCCGTCTTGCGCCTGCCCGGATGGTGGCGCTCGACCAGGCCGCCGATCACCGCGACCTCGCGAAAGGCGGTCTTCAGCAGGTACGAACTTTCCACCCAGTCGACGAACTCCTGCTCGAGGATGTCGGCGGAGAAGAGCGACTTCGGATCGCGGATCGGCTCCAATCCGTAGCAGGCGAGGCCATAATCGTTGGCGACGAAGCCGAGCGGCTTGAGGCCCGCCGTCTCCATCCGCCGCGTGATCAGCATTCCCAGCGACTGGTGCGCGTTCCAGCCCTCGAAGCTGTAGGCGACCATGAAATGCTGCCCTTCGTGCGGGAAGGTCTCGACCAGCAGCTGGTGCGGTTCCGGCAAAACGGAGCGCTCACTCTGCACCTGCAGCCATTCGCTGACGTCGTCGGGAAAGCGGTGCCAGTCGTTGCGGTCCGCGAGCATCTGCCGCACGCGGTTGGCGAGGTGCGTCGACATCGACATGCGCTGCCCGCCGTAGGTGACGACCTGCCCGCGCTTGGACGACGCGTGGACGATGATGTCGGTGTCCTTCAGTTGCTCGACCTCGAGGCTGAGCCCGGCGAAGAAGAAGCGGTCGCCGGGCGCCAGGACCGAAGCGAATCCCTCCTCCACGGTGCCGAGCCTGCGGCCGTTCTTGAAGCGGACGGTGATTAGCGCCTGCTCGACGATCACGCCGGCGTTGAGCCGGTGCTGCTGCGCCACGGCGGGTTTCGCGATCCGCCATATCCCGTCGGGCTCCGCCACCAGCCGGCGGAAACGGTCGTAGGCCTTGAGCGCATAGCCGCCGGTGGCGATGAAGCTCAAAACCTCTTCGAAGGTCTCGGCCTTCAGTCCCGCATAAGGCGCGGCGGAGCGGACTTCTTCGAGAAGTTCGTCCTGGTGGAAGGGCGCCGACACCGCCACGGCAAGAATGTGCTGGGCGAGCACATCGAGCGCGCCCGGGCGGAACACCTCCGGATCGAGCTCGCCGTCGTCGATCGCGTCGAGCGCGGCTCGGGCTTCGAGATATTCGAAACGGTTGCCGGGCACGATGATGCCCTTGCTTGGCTCGTCCAGCCGGTGGTTGGCGCGGCCGATCCGCTGCAACAGGCGCGATGAGCCCTTGGGCGCCCCCATCTGCACGACCAGGTCGATGTCGCCCCAGTCGATCCCGAGGTCGAGGCTCGCCGTCGCGACGAGCCCGCGGAGCTTGCCCGCGGCCATCGCCGCTTCGACCCTCCTGCGCGCTTCGACCGACAGGCTGCCATGGTGGATGCCGATCGGCAGCGCCTGCTCGTTCTCGTCCCACAGCTTCTGGAAGATGAGCTCGGCGAGACCGCGGGTGTTGCAGAAGACGAGCGTGGTGCGGTGCTGCTCGATCAGCCGCATCACGTCGGCGATCGCGTGGTATCCCGAGTGGCCGGCCCACGGGATCTTGTTTTCGGGGATGAGGATCGAAAGATCGGGTTCCGCGCCGGGATCGCCGATCACCAGATCGACCAGCTCGATGTCGGCGTCGGGCGCGAGCCAACCGCGATAGGCGTCCGGGTCGCTGATTGTCGCCGAGAGCCCGACACGGCGCAGCCCTGGGGCGAGCGTCTGCAATCGCGACATCGATAGCGACAGAAGGTCGCCGCGCTTCTCCTTGGCGAAGCCGTGCAGCTCGTCGACGACAATGGTCCGCAGAGTTTCGAACATCTGCGGCGACTCTGGATAGCTCAGAAGGAGGCTCAGCGATTCCGGCGTGGTCAGCAGCATCTGCGGCGGCTTCACCCGCTGTCGCGCCTTGCGGTTGGAGGGCGTGTCGCCGGTGCGCGTCTCGAC
The DNA here is from genome assembly GCA_039933195.1 of Sphingomicrobium sp. Classification (GTDB taxonomy): domain Bacteria; phylum Pseudomonadota; class Alphaproteobacteria; order Sphingomonadales; family Sphingomonadaceae; genus Sphingomicrobium. The sequence continues at coordinate 21,434 of JBDTON010000074.1, forward strand.
GCGGATCGGAAGCCCCATCTCCGCGATGGGAGCGATGAGGTTGCGCTGGACGTCCACCGCGAGCGCCTTCAACGGCGAGACATAGAGCGTGTGCAGCCCTTCGCTCGGCTGTTCGGCGAGTTCGCAGATTGTCGGAAGGAATCCCGCGAGCGTCTTGCCCGCGCCCGTCGCCGCGACCAGCAGAGCACTCCGCCCGCGTTGCGCCAAGTCGAGCATGTCGAGCTGGTGCCGCCGCGGCCGCCAGCCCTTGGCCTGGAACCAGTCCGCTACGACTGGAGGCAGCGAATCATTTTTCAGCGGTATCGGTTCCCTCGCGCCGGCGGACTTCCTCCTCGGCATAGCCTTCGCGCGTGGCCTGCTCGGTCCGGCCGGTCTTGCCGGTCGAGCCGCGGCGCATCACCAGCCAGATGAGCACGATGAGGAGGATCGCTGGGCCGATGATCTCGAGGACCCACAGGGTGGCTTGATCCATTCTTTGCTCTCCTCGCGCTCGCCTTGGGTCCCATCAACTACGACTTTGATGGGTTGGGGGAACCGCCCGGCGTTATCGCCTATATAGCTCGCAATGGCGCGATTGGGTTCCTGGATCGAGTCCCACCCCGAGGGGATCTACGTGCGCCCGGCGGACGCATGGATTGATCCGTCCCAACCCAAGGCCAAGGCGCTGGTCACCCACGGCCATTCCGATCATGCCCGCGGCGGCCACGGCGCGGTGCTGGCCACGGCGGAAACGCTGGCGATCATGGAAGTGCGCTGCGGTCCGCAGAACGGCCAGGTGCTCGCCTATGACGAAACCATCCGCGTCGGCGACGTCGACGTGCGCTTCGTCCCCGCGGGGCATGTGCTCGGCTCGGCGCAGATCGTGCTCGAGCACAAGGGCGAGCGCGTCGTGGTCTCGGGCGATTACAAGCGCCGACCCGACCCGACGTGTCCCGCCTTCGTGCCGGTGCCGTGCGATATCTTCATCACCGAGGCGACGTTCGGGCTTCCGGTCTTCCGCCACCCCGACACGAACGGGGAGATCGACCGGCTGCTGCATCGGCTTCACTCGGACCCGAGCCGCTGCGTGCTGGTCGGCGCTTACGCCCTGGGCAAGGCGCAGCGGATCATCTGCGAGCTGCGCCGGCGCGGCCATCACGACCCGATCTATTTCCACGGCGCGATCGAGCGGCTGAACCAGCTCTACGAGAGCTTCGGCGTGGAGCTCGGCGAGCTGCGCCCCGCGACCGGCGCGACCAAGGCGGAGATGGCGGGCCATGTCGTCATCGCCCCGCCGGGAGCGCTCAACGACCGCTGGTCGCGGCGGCTGCCCGATCCGGTGACCGCGATGGCCTCAGGCTGGATGCGAATCCGCCAGCGCGCCCGCCAACGCAACGTCGAGCTGCCGCTGATCATCTCCGACCACGCCGACTGGGACGAGCTCACCATGACCATCCGCGAGCT
>JBDTON010000075.1:0-9554 GCA_039933195.1 Sphingomicrobium sp.
GGAAGTCGCGGTCGTGGCTGACGATCAGCACCGTCCCGTCGTAATCGGCGATCACCTCCTGCAGCAGGTCCAGCGTTTCAAGGTCGAGGTCGTTCGTTGGTTCGTCGAGCACCAGCAGGTTCGCGTGGCGCGCGAACTCGCGCGCGAGCAGAAGCCGCGACCGCTCTCCTCCTGACAAGGATCCGATCGGCGCGTCGGCGATCGCGGGGTCGAACAAAAACTCCTTCAAGTATCCCTTGATGTGCTTCTTGTGTCCGCGCACGTCGATCCAGTCGCCGCCTCCCGCGAGCACCTCGCGCACCCGCCGCTGCGGCTCCATCAACTTGCGCTGCTGGTCGATAACGATTCCGGAGAGCGTCTTCGCTCGAGTCACCTTGCCGCTGTCGGGCTCGAGCTCTCCGGTAAGGAGCTTGAGGAGCGTCGTCTTGCCAGCGCCGTTGGGACCGACGATTCCGATGCGGTCGCCGCGCTGCACGCGGAGCGAGAAGTCGCGAATGATCGACCGCTCGCCATAGCTTTTGCTCACCTGATCAGCGTCGATCACCGTTTTCGAGCGCACGTCGTCCTTGGCGAGCGCCAGCTTCGCAGTGCCCGTCGTCCCCAGCATCGCCGCCCGCTGGGCGCGCATCTCGTGGAGCTTGGCAAGGCGGCCCTGGTTGCGGCGGCGGCGCGCGGTCACCCCGCGCTGCAGCCAGTGCAGCTCGAGCTTCAACTTGGCGTCGAGCTTTTGAGCCGCTCGCGCTTCCTCTTCGTAGACACTCTCCGTCCACGCCTCGAACCCGCCGAAGCCGATCTCCGCGCGGCGCAACTGGCCGCGGTCGAGCCAGATGCAGCTCTTCGTCAGCCGCGTGAGAAACGTGCGGTCGTGGCTGATGGCGATGAACGCGCCGGTGAAGCGCTTTAGCCAGTCCTCCAGCCATTCGATCGCCGCGAGGTCGAGGTGATTGGTCGGCTCGTCGAGGAACAGCACGTCGGGCTTCTGCGCCAGCGCGCGCGTGATCGCCGCTCGGCGCCGCTCGCCCCCGCTCGCGGTGGCGACGGGCCGTGCGAGATCGATTCCGAGCTGATGCGCAATTGCGTCGGCCTCGTGCCGCTCGGGCGCGTCGCTCCCATGCAGCACCCAATCGAAGAGCGTCTCGAATCCGCCCATTGACGGGTCCTGTTCGAGCAGCACCACGTGCGTGCCCGGAACAATCGTCCGTTTGCCCTCGTCCGGGTCGATCAGCGCCGTCAGGCACTTCAGAAGCGTCGTTTTTCCCGCGCCGTTGCGGCCGATCAGCGCCAGCCGGTCGCGCTCGCCGACGTAGATGTCCAGCCCGCGGAACAGCCAGCCTTCGCCCTGGATGAGTCCGAGGCCTTCGTAGGAGAGGGTCGGCGCCGCCATTCGGCGCACCTAATCTGGGAAGGCCGTCATCCCAACCCTTTCCCCCGCGGGAGAGAGCCGAATGATGCGAGGGATCACGAGGGGTGCGCGCCCTGTGTCCTTTGCGCCACATCGCTGTGACCCTGAACGCGCCCGTTCAACAGCATTCATAGCGCATTCAATGCCCGGGTGTAGAAGAGCGCTTTCGAGAGTCGCGTCTATGACAAGGTTCCGCACCCTTCTGCTTGCCGCCGCTGTTGCCGCCGGCCTCACCAGCGCTGCCGCGCTGGCCGATCCGCCGCGTGACGCGAACCGGGCGTTCCAGGGCGTGCGTCAGGGCCGCTCGATGCCCCTGCCGGAGCTCGAGCGCCGCGTTCTGCCCTTCATGGGCGGCGCCGACTATCTCGGGCCCGAAATCAACGGCGATACCTACCGGCTCAAGTTTATTCAGAACGGCCGAGTGATCTGGGTCGACGTCGACGGCCAGGGCCGCGTCGTCCGCCGCTCGCGCCACAAGTGATCTTCCGGGCGCAGATTGACATTTCCGCGCCGCTTCCCAGTTGTTCCGGACAAGCAACTCTTCGCCCCAACGCGGGTTGACGGTGCGAAGGTGAACCGCCCGGGGAGCATTGAATGCGCGTTCTGATCGTCGAAGACGAACCCAATCTCGGGCGGCAGCTGCGCTCGACACTCGAGGGCGCAGGCTATGCGGTCGACCTCGCCACCGACGGCGAGGACGGCCATTATCTTGGCTCGACCGAAAATTACGACGCGGTGATCCTCGATCTCGGATTGCCCGAGGTCGACGGACTGACCGTGCTCGATCGCTGGCGCAAGGAAGGGCGCAAAATGCCCGTGCTGGTGCTGACCGCACGCGACAGCTGGTCGGACAAGGTCGCCGGGCTGGACGCGGGCGCCGACGACTATCTCGCCAAGCCGTTCCAGACCGAGGAGCTGATCGCGCGGCTGCGCGCTCTCATTCGCCGCTCGGCGGGAATCGCCTCGTCAGAGCTGATGGCGGGCGACATTCGCCTCGACACACGCTCGGGGAAGGTCACCAAAAACGGCGAGCCCGTGAAGCTCACCGCGCAAGAATACAAGCTCCTCTCCTACCTCATGCACCACAAGGGCAAGGTGGTGAGCCGGACCGAGCTCATCGAGCATATCTACGACCAGGATTTCGACCGCGATTCGAACACGATCGAGGTGTTCGTCACGCGAATCCGCAAAAAGCTCGGGCCCGATGTGATCACCACCATCCGCGGGCTCGGCTACAGCCTCGAGGAACCGGCTAGTTGAACGAGCAAGCCGCCCCGGTAACGGCGGCGGCCGAAATTCAGGCGGCCGCGAAAGCCGCCCCGACACGGGCGCAACTGCGGCGCACCGGTTCATTGACCCGGCGAATGATCATCGTCGCGGCGCTGTGGATCGCGCCTTTGCTTTTGATTGGCGGCTTTGCCCTCGACCGGGTGCTTTCGCGATCGATCATTGCCAGCTTCGACAGCCAGCTCGTGCTGCTTCTGAACTCGATGATCGGAGCGTCCGAGATCGGTCCCGACGGGGAAGTGCGCTTCAACCGTCCGCCCGCGGACCAACGCTTTATCGAACCCTATTCCGGTCTCTACTTCCAGATCAGCGGAGCCGGGGCGGACACGTTCGCATCGCGGTCGCTGTGGGACCGGCGCTTGCGCGTCTCGACGACTCATGCGGACATCAAGCCGCATCTCTACGACAGCGACGAGTTCAGCACTCCGGGGCATGCGGAGCCGATCCGGACCGCCGAACGGGACGCCATTCTTCCGGGGTCGAAGGTCCGCTGGCGCTTCCAGGTGGCGCAGTCGCGTGAAACCATCAACGACCAGATCCAGAAGCTGCGGCTGACGTTGTTCTGGAGCTTCCTCGCGCTCGGCGTAGGCCTGCTCGTGCTGGCAGCGCTGCAGACCGTCTACGGGCTCTGGCCCCTGCGCAGAGTCCGGCGCGAGGTCTCCTCGATCCGCTCGGGCACCATGACTCGCCTTGGTCAGGATTTCCCGACGGAGATTCGTCCGCTGGCCGAGGAGATCAACCAGCTCCTTTCGCACAGCGAGGAACAGGCGGAGGAAGCACGGCGGCACGCGGGCAATCTGGCGCACGCGCTCAAGACTCCGCTGACGGTAATCACCAACGCGGCCACCGCCGATTCGCCGGACCTGGATGCCACCGTGATCCGCGAGTCCGCCGTCATGCGTCGCCAGATCGATCACCACCTCGCCCGGGCGAGGGCGATCGGCAGGCGCGCCTCGGCGCAAGCGCGCGCAACCGTGTGGGAGAGCGTGGAGGCGGTGCAACGCGCGGTCGATCGGCTCTATGAGACTGTCACCGTCGACATAGCGGGCGATCACCGCGCCCAAGTGCGGGTCGAGCGCCAGGATCTCGACGAGATGGTCGGCAACCTGGTCGAGAATGCCGCGAAATATGGCGGCGGCCGGGTTTTCGTAACGGTCGAACCCAAGGGCGAGATGGTGAACATCGAGGTCGAGGACGACGGACCGGGAATTGCAGAGTCCGATCGCGGAGCGCTCTTTGCGCGCGGCGCCCGACTCGACACGACAGGAAAGCCCGGCACCGGCCTTGGTCTCGCGATCGTCCGCGATGTCGCGGAGATCTACGGCGGCTCGATCCACCTTGAGGAGAGCGAGGACCTCGGCGGGCTCCTTGCGCGGCTGACGCTTCCGGGGGGCTGATTCCTCGCCCCCATCCTGCAGTTCGTCGAAAAGTCTTGCCAAATTGCGGCGGTTTGGGCCATTTGCGCATGGCATTTCCCGAGGGGCTTTAATCCATGAAATTCAAGATGTTGGCGCTCGCAACAGCGAGCCTGGTGGCATTTGCAACTCCACTTGCCGCGGCCAAGCCGGTGTACGGCGACTGGGGCTACAATCCCGCCGCGATGGACAGCTCGGTCAAGCCGGGCGACGATTTCTGGGCCTATGTGAACGGCACCTGGGACAAGAACACGCAGATCGCCCCAGACCGCGCCTCGGCGGGTCCGTTTGTGACGCTTTCGGATGCCGCCGAGCGCGACGTCCGCCAGATCGTCGAGAGCCTGTCGAACGACCCGAACCGTGACCAACTCGGCCAGCAGGTTGGCGATTATTATTCGAGCTTCATGGACACTGCAGCGATCGATGCCGCGGGTACTTCGCCGCTCAAGCCCTATCTCGCTGAAATTGACGCGGCGAAGACCCGCGCCGAATTGCTTGCGCTGTTCGTCAAGCCGGGCATCGCGAGCCCCGTCGACCTCGACATCGACGCGGACTTCAAGGACCCGACGCGCTACTCGGCGTTTGCCAGCCAGGCGACGCTCGGCTTGCCGAACCGGGAATATTATCTCGACCAAAGCGCCAAGATGAAGGCGCACCGCGCGGCCTATCGCGATTACATCATCACCGTCGAAAAGCTTGCCGGACTGCCCGGCGGCGAGGCTGCGGCGGACCGTATCATCGCGCTCGAGACGGAGCTTTCGAAGGCGCAGTGGCCCGCTGCCGAGCGCCGCGACATCGACAAGATCTACAATCCGATGACGCGCACGCAGCTGACCAAGCTGGCGCCTCAATTCGGCTGGAACTCGACGCTCGCCAAGGCGGGGCTCGCCGGCGCCAAATCGGTCATTGTCACCGAGCCTTCGGCGGTCGCCGGTGCAGGCAAGATCTTTGCTTCGACGCCCATCTCAACCTGGAAGGAGTGGCTCGCATTCCGCTTCGTTTCGGATCACGCGAGTGTGCTTCCCAAGCCGTTCGACGATGCGCGCTTCGCTTTCTATTCGAAGGAGCTGAGCGGCGTTCAGGAACAGCGGGAGCGCTGGAAGCGCGGCGTTGCGGCGGTCAACGGCGCGCTCGGCGAGGGCGTCGGCGAAATCTACGTGAGGACCCACTATCCGACCGAGTCGGAGCGCCAGATGAAGGAGCTGATCGGCAACCTGCGCGACGCCTACCAGGAGCGGATCGGCAGCAACGGCTGGATGGACGAGGCGACCCGCAAGGCAGCGCTCGAGAAGCTTGCCGCGTTCGAGCCGCGCATTGGCCACCCCGTGAAGTATATCGACTATTCGTCGATGCAGGTCGCCAAGGCCGATCCGCTGGGGAACTCGATCCGCGCCGCCGACTTCCAGTGGGAGCTTCAGCTGAAGCGCTTCCCCAGGCCGGTCGACCGGACTTTGTGGGGCATGTTCCCGCAGACGATCAACGCGTACTACAATCCGCTGGCGAACCAGATCACCTTCCCCGCCGCGATCCTCCAGCCGCCCTTCTTCGATCCAAATGCCGACCCGGCCGCCAACTACGGCGCCATCGGCGCGGTGATCGGTCACGAAATGGGTCACGGCTTCGACGATGAAGGCCGCAAGTTCGATCCGAAGGGCGCGCTTCGCGACTGGTGGTCTCCGGAGGCCGCGAAGTCCTATGCCACGCGCACCGACGCGCTGGTGAAGCAGTATAATGGGTTCAGTCCGTTCCCGGGCCTGAACGTCAACGGCAAGCTGACGCTCGGCGAGAACCTCGGCGACCTCTCCGGCGTCGAGGCGGCCTATGCGGCATACAAGAAGTTCACCGCACAACATGGTGAGCCGCCGGTGATCGAAGGCCTGACCGGCGATCAGCGCTTCTTCATCGCTTATGCCCAGGCCTGGCAGGGGAAGGTTCGTGACGAGGCGCTGCGCCAGCAGGTTCTCGCCGACCCGCACAGCCCGCCCAAGTACCGGGTGAACGGCATCGTCCGGAACATTGACGGCTGGTACAAGGCGTTCAACGTCCAGCCCGGCGACAAGCTCTATCTGCCGCCCGAGCAGCGCGTCCACATCTGGTAGGACGTTTCAGCCGATTGAACGTGGGAGGTCGAATGAGGGATAGGCGCGAGTCAACGGCGTCGTCCGGAATTTCGACCCGTGGTACAAAGCGTTCAACGTACAGCCCGGCGACGCGCTCTATCTGCCGCCCGAGCAGCGCGTCCGCATCTGGGGTTAGGCGGCTAGGAAAAGCAGCACGGCCTCGCTAGGGCGGCCTCGTGACCGCCACCCTCCACACGCTGAACCTGCAGCGCGCACCCTCGCTCGATGCGATGATGGCGCTGGTCGCCGCCGACATGAACGGCGTCAACGCGGTCATCCTCGAGCGCATGCAGAGCAAGGTCGCTCTGATCCCCGAGCTTGCCGGGCACCTGATCGCCGGCGGCGGAAAGCGCATGCGCCCGATGCTCACGCTCGCCTGCGCAAGCCTGCTCGGCTACCCCGGAACGCGCCACCACAAGCTCGCCGCCGCGGTCGAGTTCATCCACACCGCGACGCTGCTTCACGACGACGTGGTCGACGGGTCGGGAATGCGCCGCGGCAAGCGCACGGCCAACCTCATCTGGGGCAATCCGGCCAGCGTCCTCGTCGGCGATTTCCTGTTCAGCCGCGCGTTCGAGCTGATGGTCGAGGACGGCAGCCTCAAAGTGCTGCGGATCCTCAGCCACGCGTCGGCGGTGATCGCCGAGGGCGAAGTCGAGCAGCTTACCGCGCAGCGCCAGGTCGCGACCGACGAAGAGCAATATCTGACGATCATCACCGCCAAGACTGCGGCCTTGTTCGCCGCCGCGTGCAGGGTCGCGCCGGTCGTCGCGGAAGCGGACGAGGATTCGGAATTCGCGTTGGAATCCTTCGGCAAGAATCTCGGCATCGCCTTCCAGCTCACCGACGACGTGATCGATTATGCGTCCGACGCCGCAGTCATGGGCAAGGGTGTCGGCGACGACTTCCGCGACGGCAAGATGACTCTGCCGGTGATCCTTGCTTATGCCCGCGGCGACGAAGCGGATCGCGCGTTCTGGCGCGCCGCCATGGCCGGTGAGCGCACCAGTGACGACGAGCTCGAGCACGCCATCGCGCTGCTGCAATCGACCGACGCTTTGTCCGACACGATCGAGCGCGCGCGCCAGTACGGCCGCCGGGCCATCGACGCGCTGGCGAACTTCCCATCGAGCAAGGTCAAGTCCGCGCTGGTCGAAGCAGCCGAGTTCGCGGTCGCCCGAGCTTACTAGCTGGCCGGCTTGCCCACCGGCACCATCAGGTGCGCATACGGGGTTCCGGCCCACATCACGTAAGGCGCCGAAGTGTCCGGATTCGGACCGGAAGGATATCCGGTGAGGATCTCCTTGGAGCCGACGATCATGAGGTGGGGTCCCGTGTTGACCCAATTGTTCTCGGCGGTCGGCTTGGCCGCGAATGGGTCGGTATTGCTGGCGTCCGTCCCGCCTTCGAGCATGTACATCACGCCAACCGTGCCGGCGGGGGGCGGCTTGTGCGCAACCCATGCAGCCACCCATTTTGCCGCGTTCGAATCGAAGCACATCGGGTCGGGACCGGGCGTACCCGGCGCGTCGGGCATGCAGGTCCAGCCGTTCTTGCCCTGACGAAGCGTGCTCATCTTGCCGCTGGCATCTGCGGTGATAACGGCCGCATCATGCGCAATGGACCCCGGAGCGGCGGACTCCGCGCTGGCGATCGGATCGCTGGACTTCGCCTCGGTCGATGAAGCTGTGGTTCCCTGCGAATTGCCCGCTGGCACGCCCGCCTTGTTGCAGCCGGGCAAGGCGACGACTGCCGTACCCACCATGAGCAGTAGAGCGAGTTTCGACGATGTCATAAGCGCCTCTTTCCGTTCAGTAGGAAGAGGCCTTTATCACGATTCGATACGACGCCGCATATCCAGTTGCCGGCACTTGATTTGGCGGGGCCAATTCGCCAACGCGAGGCGATGACGATCGCACGGATTTCCGAGCTCGACCGCAAGACCACGCAATCCGGCAAGGCTAACTCGGGCCACTGGCTGCTCGAGTTCGAGCGGCAGGAGCGGCTCCGGCCGGATCCGCTCACCGGCTGGAACGGCTCGGGCGACACCAATCCGCAGGTACGTATGAACTTCGCCACCAGGGAAGCGGCAATCGCTTACTGCGACAAGCTCGAGCTCGACTATCACATCGTTCCCGCTCAGCCGGTGCGGATGAAGATCCAGGCCTACGCCGACAATTTTCGTTGAGGTTCATCCATAATGGAGGCACCTTCCTCCCGCCGAGGTAGGGGGAAGACTGCATTTCGCCGACGTAAGGCTGGTCATCGGCACCAGGCCTGAAGCCATCAAACTAGCGCCGGTCGCCCACGCGCTCCGCGATTGCGACGTACCGCCGACGCTCGTGCTCACGGGCCAGCACCCCGATCTCGAGGTCGAGGAATTCGGGCTTGAGGCCTATCCTGGGGTGCGCCTCGGCTGTCCCGGCGATGAAGATCCGCACCGGCATGTCCGCATGGTCACCGCCGCCATGCTTCCGCTGTTGAGCCCGGCGCCCGATTTGCTCGTGGTGCAGGGCGACACTTCAAGCGCGCTTGGAGCAGCGCTCGCGGGGGCCCTCGCTGAGGTTCCCATCGCGCACGTCGAGGCGGGCTTGAGAACACACGATCCGCGCCTCCCCTGGCCGGAGGAGGAATTTCGCACCGCGATCGACGCTCGCGCCGACTTACTTTTCGCCCCCACCGAAAGGGCCGCCGCGAACCTGCGGACGGAGGGCCTCCGGGGCGAGGTGCACATGACTGGCAATACCGGCATCGACGCGTTGATCGCCACCCAGGCGCGGCTTCCGGCGCAAGGGCTGGTGCAAGAACGATACACACGCATTCTCGTCACCTGCCATCGTCGTGAAAGTTGGGGCGAAGGGCTCAAGTCGATCGCCGCCGCGCTCATCGAAATCGCGCGCGATTACAGCGTTCGCGTTGACTTCGTCCTGCATCCGAACCCGCACGTAGCGGCGACGATGCGGCAGTCGCTCGATTCAATTCGCGGCATATCGCTGATTCCGCCGTGCACCCAAAGCGAGCTGGTACGGCGGATGCGTGAGGCCGACCTGGTGCTGAGCGACTCGGGCGGGATCCAGGAAGAAGCTACCGCGCTCGGCGCACCGCTTCTTGTGTTGCGCGAGAAGACAGAACGGCCCGAAGCCCTGGCCAGCGGGAATGCCCGCCTCGTCGGAACTTCTGCGGAGCGGATCGTCGCCGAGGTCCGGCGCCTGCTCGCAAATCCGTCCGAGCTGCTGGCAATGGCGCTGCCCGCTTTCCCCTTCGGCGACGGCCACGCCGCCCCCCAGATCGCCCGAGTGATCAAACAATGGCTCGATGTCCGCCACAGTC
>JBDTON010000076.1:0-9023 GCA_039933195.1 Sphingomicrobium sp.
TCGGCGAGCTGGTCGATCGGATAGCCGCGGTGGAGGAGGATGCCTTTCTCGCCGTCGATATACGTGATCGCGCTTTCGCAGCTCGCGGTGGATGTGAACCCCGGATCGTAGGTGAACATGCCCGTCTGCGCGTACAGCTTGCGGATATCGATCACTTCCGGACCGACGGACCCGTCGATTACCGGGAAATCGAACTTCCCGGCTGGCGCGTCGATCGTTGCGGTCTTGTCGGTCATTCGTTCGGCTCCACCATCTGGTCGGCAATGCGGGCGAGGCTTTCGTCCCGCCCGAGCAACGCAAGAACATCAAAAATCCCGGGAGACGTCGTGCGCCCCGTGAGGGCGGCGCGGAGCGGCTGGGCGAGTTTCCCGAGCTTCACTCCGCTGCCCTCCGCGACTTCGCGGATGGCCGCCTCTAACGACGCCGCATCCCACTCTGCAAGAGCGTCCAGCTTTTGATGCGCGGATGCGAGCAGCGCGCGCGCCTCGGGCGTCAGCAGCGCGGCGGCGGCATTGTCGACGTCCAGCGGGCGCTCGGCGAAGAGAAAACGAGCGCCGTCGGCGAGCTCGATCAGCGTGTGCGAACGCGCTTTCAACTCGGGCATGGTCTGGACGAGGACGGCTTTTTGGATCTCCGAAACGCCGAGCCGCGGTGCGACGAGGTCCGCAAGCCGCTCGTCGACCGCCTCGCGGATGTAATGGCCGTTCAAATTCTCGAGTTTTTTGAAGTCGAAACGCGACGGTGACTTCCCGACGTGATCCAGGTCGAACCACTGGATTGCCTGCTCGCGCGCAATGATCTCATCGTCGCCATGGCCCCAACCGAGGCGCAACAGATAATTGAACACCGCCTCGGGCAGCATTCCCAATTCGTCGCGATAGGAATCGACGCCAAGGGCGCCATGGCGCTTGCTAAGCTTCGCGCCATCGGGCCCGTGGATTAGCGGCAGATGGGCGTAGACCGGCTCCGGCCATTCCATCGCGCGGATGATCGCCAGCTGGCGAAAGGCATTGTTGAGGTGATCATCGCCCCTGATCACGTGGGTCACGCCCATGTCATGATCGTCGACGACGACCGCCAGCATGTAGGTTGGGCTCTCGTCCGAGCGCAGAAGGATGAAATCGTCGATCTCGGCATTCTGGACCGTCACCCGCCCCTGAACGCGGTCATCGATGATGGTTTCCCCCTCGCTCGGCGCCTTCAGGCGGATGACGAAGGGGCCATCCGGGGTCGGCGCGTCGGGTGCGCAGTCGCGCCACGGGCTGGTGATGCGGAACGGCCGCCGCTCGACCGCGGCTTTCTCGCGCTGAGCGGCAAGCTCCTCCTGGGTCATGTAGCAGCGGTAGGCCGCACCTCGCTCGACCAGCCGGCGTGCGATGTCGGTGTGACGGGCCCAAAACTGCGACTGGTAATATTCGTGGCCGTCCCAATCGAGGCCGAGCCAGTTCATTCCGTCGAGGATCGCGTCGATAGCGTCCTTGGTGGAGCGCACCTTGTCGGTGTCCTCGATCCTCAAGAGGAACTTGCCGCCGTGGTGGCGTGCGAACAGCCAGTTGAACAGCGCCGTGCGCGCCCCGCCAATGTGCAAATAGCCCGTCGGCGACGGGGCGAAGCGAGTGACAATAGGCGAACTGCTTGCGCTGGGCATATTTTGTCGCTTGCGCTGTGGCGCGCTTTCCTCTCTTTTCGTTGCTGCAATGCAATGGACGAGCGCCCCTAACATAGGGGAAGCGCCTCTTCCACAGCGTGCTCGGGGCTATTGGGAGACGCGGTTTTCCGCGCTTCACGAGGGGCTGGAGAGGCTCTTCGAGGCTGAGCGCGCGCAGCTTCCCCCGTGGCTCGTCGTAGGGTTCGGATTCGGAATTACAGCGTGGTTCGCGCTCGACGGCCGGAGCCAGTGGGCGGCTTTCCTGTGCCTGGCGGCGGGGCTTGCGCTGATCGGGTTTGTGATCGGCAGCGGACGGGCGGGACGAGCGCTCGGCTGGTTCGCGCTCGCCGCGGCGCTCGGCTGCGCCTTGGTTTGGGCGCGTTCGTCGTGGGTGGCGCAGCCGCGGCTCGGCCGGCCCGTCGTCGCCGACGTCGCCGGCCGGGTCGAATCCGTCGATTATCTCGCGGCCAAGGGCACGGTCCGGCTGATGGTCGCACCTTCCGGAACGACTCTTCCGCCGCGGGTCCGAATCTCGCTCGATCAAGAGGACCTGCCCGCCGGAATTGCGCCTGGAGCGGAGATTCAGGTCAAGGCGCGGATCGCTCCGCCGCCGCCGATGGCGCTGCCGGGCACCTATGATTTCGCGCGCGACGCTTGGTTCAAGAAAATTGGCGGAGTCGGCAAGACGCTGGGAGCGGTGACTGTCATGAAAGCGGCTGAGCCGCACGGATTTGAGCGCGCGCGTACCCTCCTTCGGCAGCATATCACCGAGAGGCTGCCGCCGAATTCAGCCGGAATCGCCATCGCTCTGGTGACGGGCGACCAGAATGCAGTCGATCAGAATGACGCCGACGCGATGCGGCGCAGCGGCCTCACCCACCTCTTGTCAGTGAGCGGGCTGCATATCGCCGCGGTAGTCGCGTTCGCGATGCTGCTCAGCCTCAAGTTGCTTGCCCTCAGCGAGCGCCTGGCGCTGCGCTTCAACCTGGTGCTGGTCTCGGCCGCGGTCGCTGCGGCGGCGGGCATCGGCTATACCTTGCTTACCGGGGCGCAGGTGCCGACGGTGCGAAGCTGCGTCGCAGCGCTTCTCATTCTCGCGGGAATCGCCTTGGGACGGGATGCGATCAGCATCCGCCTCATCGCAGCCGGGGCGCTGGTCGTGCTGATCTTTCGCCCCGAATCGCTTGCCGGCCCGAGCTTCCAGATGAGCTTCATGTCGGTAACGGCGATCGTCGCGCTCCATTCGACCGGCTGGGCGCGCAAGCTGTTCATGCGGCGGGACGAGGGCGTGTTGGCACGGCTTGGGCGGGCGGTGCTGGGAATCATCCTGACCGGGCTTGCTGTCGAGTTGGCGCTGATCCCGCTGGCGTTGTTCCATTTCCACCGGGCTGGCCTCTACGGCGTGGGCGCGAACATCATCGCCATCCCACTGACGACTTTCGTGATCATGCCGCTCGAAGCGGGCGCGCTGATGTTGGATGTTTTCGGTTGGGGCAGGCCGTTGTGGTGGCTGTGCGGAGCGTCGATCGACGGGCTGCTCAGGCTGGCGCATGCGGCGGCGTCGGCGCCCGGCGCGGTAGCGCTGCTTCCGTCGATGCCCGGATGGGCGTTCGGGCTCATGGTGTCGGGCGGCATCTGGCTCTGCCTGTGGAACACGCGAGTCCGGTTGTTCGGAGTGGCGCCGTTCGTTGTCGGAGCGATGGGCGCGATGGTCTCGCCAGCGCCGGACCTGCTGGTCACGGGCGACGGAATGCATTTGGCGCTCGTTCGCGACGGGACTCCGCTGATCCTTCGCGAGCGCGCCGGCGACTATGTGCGGGCGCTGTTCGCCGAAGCGGCCGGTTTCGACGGAGACTTGGGCGACCTCGGCTTGCGGCCATACAGCGATTGCACGAAGGACGCCTGCGTCGCGAGGATTCAGAAAGGCGCGGTCGAGTGGCGGCTGCTGGCGACCCGTTCCGCGACGCAGATCGACTGGACAACGCTGACCCGGGCTTGCGCCGACGCGGACATCGCGGTGTCGAGCCGCCGCCTGCCGCGCGGCTGTACTCCGCGCTGGCTGAAGCTCGACCGGTCAGCGCTGGCGGGCACCGGCGGTCTCGCGATCTATCTTGGCGATGACCCTTGGGTGGACAGCGTCGCGGATCGGGTGGGCGAGCATCCTTGGGCGCAGGCAGCGCGCTAGCGCTCGCTCCACACAGCGAGCTCGCTTCCCGAGGGATCGACGAAATGGAACCGCCGTCCGCCGGGGAAGCTAAAGATCGGCTTGGCGATCGTTCCGCCGGCCTTCGACACGGCATCGAACGCCGCCTCGAGATCGTCGACATGAATCACCGGCAAAGGCGCCGACAGCGCATCTTGGGGGCGTCCGTTGAGCCCGACGTCTACATCGCCCGTCGTGGTCGCCGCATAATCCGGGCCGTAGTCGGTGAACGCCCAGCCGAACGCCTTGGCGTAGAAGGCCCGGGTCAGCTCGTATGCGGTCGCGCTGGGGAGCTCGACATAATCGATGCGCGCACCAGCCATCTCAATACCTGCGAATCAGACCGGCGAGGCGTCCCTGTATCTGCACCCGGCGGGGATCATAGCGCTGCGCTTCATATTGGCGGTTCGCGGGATCGAGGCGGATCATATTGCCCTCGCGGCGGAAGGTCTTGAGGGTCGCTTCCTCATTGTCGATCAGCGCTACCACGATCTCTCCCTCATGCGCGGTGTCGACCTTGCGGATCAGCGCGAAATCACCGTCGAGAATGCCTTCGTCGACCATCGAATCGCCCGAGACCTCGAGCGCATAATGCTCGCCAGGCCCGAGCAGGGCCGCGGGAACGGGGAAGCATTCGGTACCCTGCAGCGCCTCGATCGGAGTGCCCGCAGCGATCCGCCCGGCGAGAATAAGTTCCATGGTGTCGTTGGCTGCGACAGGGGCGGCTGGGCGGAGCGGGGTCACCGTCGCCGACGTGCGCAACTCCGGCAGCTTCACCACTTCGAGCGCCCGAGCCCGGTTGGGCAACCGGCGGATGAATCCGCGTTCCTCGAGCGCGGAAATCAGCCGGTGAACGCCCGACTTGGATTTCAGCTCGAGCGCTTCGCGCATTTCGTCGAAGCTCGGTGAAATGCCGCCTTCCTTGAGCCGGCCGTCGATAAACAACAGCAATTCACGCTGCTTGGCGGTGAGCATCGGCAGTCACTCCCCAGAAAGAACGAACGGGGAACGTGTAGGCAACAAAGCCACTCCGGTCAAGCCTTGGCTTCAGCCGCCGCTGGAGGCGAGCCGCGCCTTCTCCGCAGCGATCGCGCTCTCGTTGCGCCGGGCCTTCATTTCGGCGCGGATTGCGGCTTGGAATTGCTGCGCATATTCCTCCGACACGCTTTGCGAGAGTTCGGTCCGCATCTGGTTGATCAATCCCGGCTGGAGCAAGGCATTCCCCGGGATGATCGTGGTCGTCTTGACCACATAGAAGCCGCGCCCGCCCGGATCCGGAAGCATCCGGCTCTTGCCCTGCCCGAGGCTGAATAGGAGGCGCAGCGGGGCCGGGACCTGGCCGTTCTGAGCGGCGATCTGAATCCGCCGGGCGGCCAGCGGCAGAACCGCCGGAAGCGCAATCCCGGTAGTCTTCACAGCTTCGGCGAGCGGCATCCCACCTGACGCCTTGGCGACAATGTTCACGGCAGCGGCGGCGGCGCGGCGGCGGGCCTGGTCGTTGATCCAGTCGGTCACCACCTGGTCATGGATCTTCGTCAGCGGAGCCGGCGCCGCCGGTACGAGCTGGCCGGGCGAGACCATCACGTACCCTTGCTTGCTCGCCAGGGCGACGATCGACGGTTGGTCGTTGGGCGCGATTTCGAAGCCTTCCTTGATCGCCGGAGCATAATCCGGCGACAGGTGGAAGCTCGGGTCGCCCAACGTGCTTCCGTTGCCGGCGATCAGCGGGGTCGTCGTGACCGAGACCTTCGCCGCGGCGGCAGCTTCGGTGAAGTTGTGGCCCGCGTCGAGCGCGTCCTGAACCTTGGCGGCGATGTCCTCGATCGCTGCCTTGCGCTTGTCGGCGGTGAGCTTGGCTGTGATCTCGGCCCGGGCCTGGGCGAGTGACCTGCCGCCTTCGCTTTTGACCGAATCGACCTTCACGACGACCCAGCCGAAGTCCGACCGCACCGGCCCGGCAACCGACCCGGCGGGTGCCGAAAAGACCGCGGCAGCAACCTTGTCGCCGGCGACTCCGGCATAGGCCTGGCGCGTCTGGCCGCTGAGCGATGTCACGGCGGCGTTGGCCCCCCCCGGCGCGGCGGCCGCCGCGAACGAAGCTCCGCCTTTTGCACGCTGAGCGATGGCGTTCGCCGTCGCCTGGTCGGGAACGACGGCCTGGCTGAGGTTGCGGACCTCCTTCGCGCCGTAAACCGCCTGATTGCGATTATACTCCGCCGCGATTTCCTGGTCCGACGCGGTGACGTTCGCCACCTGCTCCGGCCCGATGGCGGCGAAGCGCAGTACCCGTTGCTCGGGGATCAGGTAGCGGTTGCGGCTAGCGGCATAGAACTGCTGTAGCTGCGCGTCGGTCGGCTTGAGCCCAGCCTTGAAGGGGTCAAGCGGAATGGCGACTGCATCGCCCTGCCGCGATTCAAGCATCATCGACGCGTAAGGCGTCGCCATGCCCACGGAGAGGTGCGCATTGCTCGCCACCGGCGTCAGCAGGAGTCGCTGTAACAGTCCTCCGGCGACGATCTCCCGCACCTGGGCGTCGGTCATCTTCTGCTGCTGAAGGAAGGCCTGGTAGGCTTGATCGCTGACCTTTCCGTTGAGGCCTTTGACCTGGGGGATTTGCGCGATTTCCGCGTCGATGAGCGCCTTCGACAAATGGAACCCATATTTGTCCGCGAAGGCGATCAGCGATCTTTGGTCGATCAGCGCGCTGAGGATCGCGTCGAAATCGCCGGCGATGCTCGCATAGTCCGCCTGCGGATTTTGCTGGCGGAGGTCCTGCAGGCGCCGCTGCATGGCTTCGTCCACCTCGCGTTCGGACACCTCCTGCTTGCCCACGCGGGCAAGGGTCGAGCTGCCCATTGAGCCGATGTCGATGTTGCCCGTGCCGAAGTTCGAAAGGTCGGCGAGGCCGAAGCCGGCGAGGATGGCAAACAGGATTGCCGCCATCGTCCAGGTGCCGATCTTGGATTTGGAAACGCGGCGGAAGAAGGAGAGCATCTGGGTTCCGGGAGAGAATGCGGGTGAAACGGGGCTTTAGGGGCGAGCCTTGCGGGCATCAAGGCGCGCCCGCTAGGGCGGTTCCTAGGACTGGCCGGGGTAGGGATTGTCAATGGCGTTGAAGAAGTTGGTTGCCGGCAATTGGAAAATGCACGGGCTTTCCGCAGACCTCGAAGAGGTTCGGGGGATCGCGGCCGCCTCGCGCGAATATCCACAGGTCGACGTGGCGCTTTGCGTCCCCGCGATCCTCATCGAGCGGGCCGCGCGAGCCGTCCCGGGTTTCGCCATCGGCGCCCAAGATGTTCATCATGCTCCGAAGGGTGCCCACACCGGCTGCATTTCCGCGCAGATGCTGCTCGATGCTGGAGCGTCGCTGACCATCGTCGGCCATTCCGAGCGCCGGGACGCGCACGGCGAAAGCGATCAGGAAGTGAAGGCAAAGGCGTGGGTGGCGCTGTCGTGCGGCCTCAACGTAATTCTGTGCGTCGGTGAAAGTCTCGAGGTGCGAGAGAAGGGCAGCGCGGTAGAGAGGGTCGTCGCCCAGCTCGGTGGCTCGCTGCCCGAGGAACTGAGCGGGGAGGCCGAGCTCGCCGTCGCCTACGAGCCCATCTGGGCGATCGGTACCGGAAAGGTGCCGACGATCGCAGAAATCGTGGAAATGCATGCCGCGATCCGGCGGCGCCTGATCTACCGCTTCGGTTCGGCCGGCGAGCAGGTGCGGATCCTCTACGGCGGGTCGGTGAAGCCATCGAACGCAGCCGAAATCTTCTCCATCGCCGATGTCGACGGGGCGCTCGTCGGCGGTGCCAGCCTGAAAGCGTCCGACTTCCTCCCGATCGTCGCAGCGGCTGCCGAAGCGCCATCGCGCTGAATGGCCGTTCAGTTGCGGACCAGACAAAGTTCGCTATTAGCGGACCCCGATGCAAGGAGGGTGCATATGCGTTTGAGTTCTAAGATCTTTGTTGGAGCGGCTTTGGCGGTTGCCGCGCCTGCGGCGTCGGCGCTTGCCCAGACGGAGACGGCGATCACGGTGGGCATGAAAGTGACGGACGCGAATGGCGGACCGGTCGGCACGGTGACGGGAATTCAGGGCGATAATCTGCAGGTGAAGACTGACAAGCACGAGGCTTTGCTGCCCAAGGCGGGCTTCACGCCGAATGCGGGCAAGCTGCTGTTCGGAATGACTCAGGCCGAGCTCGACGCGGCGATCGAGAAGAGCCTGGCCGCAGCTCAGGCGTCCGTCGTCGCCGGAGCGACTGTGAAGGGCCTTGGCGGCACCGAGCTCGGAAAGATCGACAGCGTCACCGACAGCGATGTCGTGATCGCTCTGCCGTCTGGTAAGAAGGTCCAGGTGGCGCGGACCGGTGTCCGGGGAAATCCCGATGGGACCGTCACCGTTGGTCTGACCAGTGCGCAACTCGATGCTCAGCTCCAATCCAAGGACGCTCCCAAGTCGGAGTAAGTCTCTCCCTTGAAGGTAGCAGTGGCGGTCGCTAAGTCGCCGCCTCCACCAAAGAGAGACCGTCATGTTTGCTTTCCTGCTGATCGTTCAATCAGTTGTCGCTGTTTCGCTCATCAGCGTGATCCTGATGCAGCGCTCGGAAGGCGGCGGCCTCGGGGTCGGCGGCAGCTCGTCGGGATTTATGACGGCACGTGGCGCTGCGGATTTCCTGACGCGCGCGACCTCGATTCTCGGTGGAACCTTCATCGTGCTGTCGATCGTCATGGCCGCAATCGCTGGCGCCACCCGTGAACCGGTGAAGATCGATACCTCGCTGGCCGGGAAGCTTGCTCCGGCTCAGCAATCGCAGCCGGCGCCGGTTCAGCCGGTGCCCACACAGAAGACTGCGCCGGCGGACAACCAGAGCGCTCCGGCGGTCCCGCTCGCGCAGTAACGCCCACTAACTCTAGAGCATCGGTACAAACTTTTTTCTTGTCGGGCTTGCGCCTGCGGCGCTTGTCCCCGTAAGCCTCGATTCCCATGGCGCGGTTCATTTTCGTTACCGGCGGCGTGGTCTCATCGCTCGGCAAAGGTCTGCTCTCGGCGTCGCTCGGCGCGCTCCTCCAGGCTCGCGGCTTCAAGGTCCGGATCCGTAAGTTCGACCCCTATTTGAATGTCGATCCCGGGACGATGTCTCCCTATCAGCACGGCGAAGTCTACGTGACGGATGACGGAGC